>NC_015844.1:738333-1107500 GCF_000973105.1 Zobellia galactanivorans
CTACACCTTCCATAGGCGATATTTTTCCACCAAGAACATGGTATAGCCCCCTGTATTGACTGGTATTCTCAATAGCCATTACATCCCTGATATCCTCTACAACGCAAACCAGGCTTCTATCCCGCTTGGGGTTGGCACAAATTTCACAAAGTGCCACATCTGAAATATTATGGCAATTTTCACAAAACTTAATGTCATTTCGCAAATGCAGCAGGGCATTGGATAATCTTTCGGTCTGTTCGCCCGGTTGTTTCAACAAATGTAGTACCAACCGAAGCGCCGTACGTTTACCGATACCCGGCAACTGTGACATTTCGTATACCGCATTTTCCAGAAGCTTTGATGAAAAATCCATGATTACAAAATTACGTACTATTTTTACTTTTTGTACTTTGGTTTGAAATTTTATTACATGACCGCCACCCACATTCTCATCTTGATCGGTGTTTATTTTCTTTTGCTTTTGCTCATATCTTACTTTACGGGGAAAAACGACTCGAACGTTGACTTTTTCAAAGCCGGCAAATCATCGCCTTGGTACTTGGTAGCCTTCGGTATGGTAGGGGCCTCACTCTCAGGTGTAACTTTTATATCGGTACCTGGTTGGGTAGAGACCTCCGAATTCAGCTATATGCAGGTGGTCTTTGGTTATTTGGCCGGATATTTCGTTATCGCCTTTGTACTGCTCCCCATATACTACCAACTTAACGTAACCTCCATTTATGAATATCTAAAAAAACGTTTTGGAACGGTCAGTTACAAGGTCGGGGCCGTATCCTTCTTTATATCTAGGGTTCTCGGGGCGGCTTTCAGGCTCTTTCTGGTAGCCATAGTTTTACAGCAATTCGTTTTTGACGAGCTTGGCGTTCCTTTTGAGATCACGGTAATCCTATCTATTCTACTCATATGGATATACACCTTTAGGGGAGGAATCAAAACCATTGTATGGACCGACACCCTTCAGACGGCATTCATGCTCTTATCAGTAGGCTTGAGCATCTATTTTATCAATCAAAAGCTAGATTGGGGATTTACTGAATTTTTAGCTTCGGAAGAGCTAAAACAATACAACAAAATCCTGTTTACCGATAGTTTCTTTGACAAGAACCACTTTCTGAAGTCATTTTTTGGCGGAATGTTCATTACCATTTGTATGACGGGTCTTGACCAAGATATGATGCAAAAGAACCTCACCTGTAAATCGCTTAAGGACGCACAAAAAAACATGATTTCCTTTAGCGTTGTATTGGTTATCGTAAACTTTGTCTTTCTCTTGCTAGGGGCGCTATTGTTCATCTATGCCGCCAAATTCAACATTGCCACCCCCTTAATGGACGGCCAACCGAAGTCCGACCTTCTTTTTCCTGAAATCGCACTGAATAGCGGCCTGGGCAGCGTTGTGGCCATCACCTTTATGCTCGGACTCATTGCCGCGGCCTATAGCAGCGCCGATAGTGCACTGACCTCTTTGACCACCTCGTTCTGCGTAGATTTTTTAAACATTGACGAAAAAGAAGAAAAAGATCAGAACCGAATTCGAAAGACCACCCACGTTGGCATGAGCCTTCTTTTAATCGTAACCGTTATACTCTTCAAATACATTCTAGACCGCAATGTTATTGACGGACTATTGACGGTCGCGACCTACACCTACGGCCCTTTACTGGGCTTATTTACCTTTGGAATACTCACCAAGTTCGCCATTAAGGACAACTATGTATGGCTCATAGCCTTACTCTCCGTTCTATGCATCTTAGGCCTAGCCAATTTACCGGCGGACTACCTGGGAGGATACCAAGTAGGCTATGAACTATTACCCTTGAACGGATTACTGACATTTTTAGGACTTTGGGCCATTCGCAAAAGAAATGACTCTATTAAAATCGATTAAATATCAAATTATGAAATGTTAAAGTTTCATCCGAAAAATCGGACACCCCATTTGTCGGATATTTAATATTGACCTGTCGCCAACAAGACCAAGGTGCAGGCCACGACCACTTCAATCCCTTTGGATTCCAGTATTTTGTAAAACTCAGGGTTTTCAGTGCCCGGATTAAATATTACGCGTTTCGGGTTTATTTGTAAGATTTTATCGATATATTCAGGCTGGCGCGCTGGGCCGATATACAAAGTAATGGTGTGAATGTTTTGAATTTCGCTTAAATTGGTCTTTATTTGTATACCCCTGATTTTACCTTTTCGAAGGCCGAATGCTTCTGTTTTGATGTTATGGTCTACTAGGCGATTTACCGCCAGATTACTGTAACGATTCGTTTTGAGCGAGGCTCCGAATACCAGGGTAGTTTTCATATGTTAAATATGATGTTAAAGTTTAATACATGTTGTAACCTTTGTAACATTTGTGCGTCTTATTAAAAGTCGTTATGATGTTTATAACCTTTCAATAATATTGGTCGGTGATAAAGCTATATGTTTATAGTTAATGGTTAGTGTTTAGTATAGCAGCATCAACGACAGAAACCCCGATGGAGACATCGGGGTTTTGTGTGTGCCGTAAATTTCTATTTACTTACCATTTGATGATAACACTGCCCCAAGTGAAGCCGCTACCGAAAGCTGCCAAGACCACCAAATCGCCTTCTTTGACCTTTCCTTTTTCCCATGCCTCGGTAAGGGCTATAGGAATGGATGCTGCAGTAGTATTGCCATATTTCATGATGTTGTTATACACCTGATCATCGGAGAGTTTGAATTTCTTTTGAATAAACTGGGAAATACGCAGATTGGCCTGATGCGGCACAAGCATATCAATATCCTCAGGGGCCAGCCCGTTGGTCTTCAAGCCTTCCATAATTACCTCACTGAACCGTACCACCGCATTTTTAAATACGAACTGTCCGTTCATATACGGAAAATAAGACTCATCATTTGGGTCGTTATCTTCAATGATATCGGTAACCCAGCGCTTACCCATACCCGGTGCTATCAAAGAAAGCTCTTCGGCATGTTGGCCTTCACTGTGCAAATGTGTAGAAAGAATACCTTTTGAATTATCCTCTTCCCTACTGAGCACGGCGGCACCCGCACCATCACCGAAAATCACCGAAACACCCCTACCTCGAGTAGTCATATCAAGACCATGGCTATGCAGTTCCGAACCGATAACCAAGACATTTTTGTACATACCACTCTTAATATACTGATCGGCAACACTTAAGGCATAGATAAAGCCGGAACATTGATTCCTAACATCTAAGGCCCCCACGGTCTTTATACCTAAATCGCGCTGTACCAGTACACCGGGACCAGGAAAATAATAATCGGGACTCAAGGTGGCAAAAACAATAAAATCGATATCATCTTTGTCGATACCGGCCCGTTCAATAGCTATTTTTGCCGCTTTAACACCCATTGTGGTCGTGGTATCGGTACCTTTGAGCACATGCCTTCTCTCTTTTATACCCGTACGTTCTTGGATCCATTCATCATTGGTATCCATTACCTTGGCCAAGTCGTCATTGGTCACTACGTTTTCGGGCACAAAATATCCTAGTCCCGTTATTTTTGAATTATACATAGAAGATTTTTTAAAAATTTAAAAGCAAACGCTTTCACCGTATTGCAAAGTAACCCGTAAATTTCTAAGATATGCAAAAATTATAAGATGATTTTGATCTTCCGATATTTAAGATAAGTACCGCTTAAAGCTATTGACCTCGATTTTCGCGTTAAGGTCATGGAGAAGATTGTAAAGACCGAAGAAAGTCCGGTTCATATAAAGAAAGTGCTTAGACCCCCTATTCCCGTTCATTTTCCGTATTTGACTGTCTTTCGAATAGCGTTCGCTCAAATCGGCTATTTTTTCCCAAAAATCATTGGAACCAAAATCAAAATACTCCTCATTGAATGGCGAGGTAAAAAGCGAAAGCATTTCTTTAAAGAGAGCCTTAAAAAATTTCAATTCTTCGGGTGAATCGGTTTCCGTCAATATTTCCAACTCGTACAGCTTTTCCATAAAAACCGTATCATTTTCAATGTTCTGTTTTTGCGCCAACTCAAAATAAGGTACATAAAACTCCTTGGGCACCTCTTTAATACACCCGAAATCTATAGCGATCAAAGTATGGTCTTCGCTTACCAAAAAGTTACCGGGATGTGGATCGGCATGAACCTTCCTCAAACCGTGTATTTGGAACATATAGAAATCCCAGAGAGTCTGACCTATACTATTACCGACTTCCGGATCAAATTCCTTGTTGGTAAATTCACTTAGGTGCCGCCCCTGCATCCAATCCATGGTGATAATACGCTCACTGGAAAGTTCTTTATAGTATTTAGGAAATTTAAGGTTCTTGATGGCCGAGCATCTCTCGGTAATTTCTATACTTTGTTCAATTTCGAGCAGATAGTCGGTCTCCTCGATTAGCTTGTTCTCTACTTCCTTAAAATACTTATCCGAATCTTTCCCCTGCAAGTTGAACATTCTGATGGCTATGGGCTTTACCAAGGCCAAATCACTTGAAATACTCTCGGCCACACCGGGATACTGTATCTTGACCGCCAAGGCTTTGCCATCTTTGGTAGCCTTATGCACTTGACCGATGCTGGCCGCGTTCACACTATCTTTTTCAAAGGTATCGAAAAGTTCTTCAGGGTACTTGCCCAGATATTTCTTAAACGTTTTTCTGACCAGCGGTGCTGACAGTGGTGGCACCGAAAATTGAGATAGCGAAAACTTGTCGACATAGGCCCTCGGCAGTAAGTTTTTTTCCATACTCAACATCTGGGCCACCTTCAATGCACTACCCTTGAGGCTTTTAAGCCCGTCATAAATATCTTCGGCATTGTTTTCGTTGAGTTCGTCTTTCCCCAGCTCGGGGTTGACCAATTTTTTTCCGTAGTACTTCACATAGTTTCCACCGATCTTTACACCCGTCTTAACCAGTTTGCCTGCTCTTTCTATCTTCCCCGTGGGTATACTATCAAGTGTCTTCATATGTTGTTGTTAAGGCGAGAATAATAAACCACCCGGCTATGCCATGGTTTCCTTATATAAGAATTTGCCGAAATCGATTATATTTTCCAATGGCGTATGATCAAAGATGTCGAAAACGGTATTGATGGATTTCTCAATGGCCATATCGGTTTTTTCGAAACCAGGGGAACTGTCACCCATCCAAAACTTCAATACGAACAGAAACTGCAACCACGCCCCTTCAGAAAATATCTTCGGATTGTACTTTGTGATCTTGGAGCTTTTCTCCGAATTGGCCTCATCGATCAAACCAGTAGCGAAACCCTTCACCAAGTGCCGTAAATCTTTCAACTGTGCCAAATTCTTGAGTGCATTCCGATGTTCGGTCAAAGTAAGCAGCACATAGCTTCGGTTTAGGCTCAAAAGCTCAAAAAAGGTAAAGAAGAAGGTCAACATCTTTTCCTTGTTCGTAAAGCTTTCGTATTCGTCGTTCTTGTTCAAAAGTGCTTCGGTATGGGCGTAAAATTTGCTCCATATTGCTTTCTGCAGGGCTTCCACCGAACCAAAAAACGCATAGAAATCGGTTTCGGCAATTTTGTTTTCCTTACAGAACTTGTATATCGATTTCGGTACTGCCTCATGCTCGAGAACGTAGTCCATATAGAGTTCAATGATGCGATCTTCCGTAATTTTATTTGTCTTTGTCTTAGCCACGATTCTTGAATTTTATTACATAAAGTTACGCCTTAAAGGCTTTAACTACTGTTAAGGGTATACCAATTCTTATTCTACTCTAATTTAAAAAACGTGCTTTCCGAAGAAAACACGCTCTTAAACAACCTAACAATAATTAATTTAAACGTGATCCAAACTAAAACGCTCTTTCTCATAGCAATCTTAATCACATCCATGACCAAATATACAAAATGTTTAACTATTTCCAAAAATAATTAAACAAAAAGACAATTATGCCATTTCTTCAAAGTATGGAAGAGTGGAATGCGCCAGTTTGTCACTCTTACCGTATGTGGTATTTTTTTTGACAGGCACCATCTAGGTAATTACTACTGTGGTTCCTTTATGCTCAAGAACCAAAACAAATATTAAACTATAGGTCAAGCTACGGCGAGTACCTTATTAAAATGATAGTATATGGCAACAGGTAAAATCAACGTTTCGGTGGAAAATATCTTTCCGCTGATCAAGAAATTTTTGTACAGTGACCACGAAATCTTCTTAAGGGAGCTGGTGTCGAACGCGACCGATGCAACGCTTAAACTGAAGCACCTGACCTCTATAGGCGAGGCCAAGGTAGAGTACGGCAACCCGATGATAGAAATAAAGGTCGATAAGGAAGGAAAAAAAATACACGTTATAGACCAGGGTATCGGTATGACCGAGGACGAGGTCAAGAAATATATCAACGAACTTGCTTTTTCAGGTGCCGAGGAATTCTTGAACAAATATGAGGACGGCGCCAAGGAAACCGGAATTATAGGTCATTTCGGTTTAGGTTTTTATTCGGCCTTTATGGTAGCCGACAAGGTTGAGATCAACACCAAAAGCTTTAAGGAAGATGCCGAGGCGGTACACTGGAGCTGTGATGGATCACCCAATTTTACCTTGGAGCCCGGCAGCCGACAAGAACGCGGTACGGAAATCATCCTACACATTGCGGAAGACTCGACCGAGTTTTTGGAAGACAGCCGCATCAACCAACTTCTAAACAAGTACAATAAGTTCATGCCGATACCGATCAAGTTCGGTACAAAAACGGAAACTTTACCCAAACCGGAAGGTGCCAAGGAAGACGATCCCGCACCTACCCAAGAAGTAGACAATATCATCAACAACCCTAATCCGGCTTGGACCAAGCAGCCCGCCGATCTAGAGGACAAAGACTATAAAGAGTTCTACCGCGAGTTGTACCCAATGCAATTCGAAGAACCCTTGTTCAATATTCACCTGAACGTAGACTACCCCTTCAACCTTACCGGTATTTTATACTTCCCTAAGTTGACCAACGACCTCAATGTACAGAAAGACCGCATTCAGTTGTACCAAAACCAGGTTTTTGTTACCGATAACGTTGAAGGCATCGTGCCCGAGTTCTTGACCATGCTTCGCGGTGTAATCGATTCGCCCGACATTCCTTTGAACGTTTCCAGATCATACCTACAAGCCGACGGTGCCGTCAAGAAAATTTCTTCGTACATAACGAGAAAGGTCGCCGATAAGCTGAATTCATTGTTCAAGAACAACCGCGAGGAATTTGAGCAAAAGTGGAACGACATCAAGATCGTTATTGAATACGGAATGCTCAGTGAGGACAAATTCTTTGAAAAAGCTGACAAATTTGCACTGTATCCTACTGTAGACGGTGCCTACTATACTTTTGAGGAACTACAGGAAAAAATAAAGGAAAATCAAACCGATAAAGACGATAAACTCGTTGTTCTTTATGCCTCCGACAAGGTTGCCCAACACAGTTATATTGAAGCTGCAAAGGCAAAAGGTTATGAGGTACTCTTGATGGATTCCCCAATCATTGCCCATTTGATGCAAAAATTGGAAACCTCAAAAGAGAAACTTTCATTTGCCCGTGTAGATGCCGACCATTTGGACAACCTGATCAAAAAAGAGGATGCCCAAATCTCTAAATTATCGGACGAGGAAAAGGAGACCCTTAAAAAGAATCTTGAAGAGGTAATTACCGATAAGAGCTATACCGTTCAACTTGAGGCTATGGACAGTGATGCTTCACCCTTTATCATTACCGAGCCGGAATTTATGCGCCGTATGAAAGAAATGCAGCAGACCGGTGGCGGCGGTATGTTCGCTATGGGGTCAATGCCCGATATGTACAACCTTATCGTAAACACCAATCACCCGCTCGTAGGTGAGATATTGAACACCAAAACCGCCAAAAAACGCGAACGGTTGATCAATCAATCCATAGATTTGGCACGGCTTTCAAAAGGATTATTAAAAGGTGAGGAATTGACAAACTTTATAAAACGCAGTTACGAAATGGTGAAGTAACACCAAATTATACACTTACAAAAACGCCCGATTGCAGAGTATAGCAATCGGGCGTTTTTTCTTGTTAAAATTCATATCTTCCCCAAAAATTTGAAATAGGCCCCAAAAAAACCCAAGATTTTGAAGTCTATCTCTATAAAAGAATCAAAGAAAAAATACCTACTATAGGTGCCGCTAAAAGAAGAATATAAAGAATGAAAACTTTTAAATTGCAAGAAACACCTTGGCCATCAGACTTTTGGAAAACCCCGAAAAATAACAAAAGGGCCAAGCCCAAAATCTTTCGACCCATTTCTATTTTAGGTCGGCAAGATGCATTCGCCCCGTCTAGCCTTTTTCAATACGAATCTTTGAAGCAAACTTTGGTTTATTTTATGGCCAAAGCAGGTGCAAACGCAGCAAGAGCCTAAGCATTCTTTGCAATCGTTGTCTTTTGCGAAACTCAATCTCACTGAACCTCAACAAACATTTTACATCTATAGAGTGCCCCATCATCTCTAACGAAAACCTATTACTTATCTAAATCTTACTTTGTATGGTACTAACAGAACTAAACCCCAAGGGCAATTTTGACTCTTGGGACAAAAAGAAACTGAATGAAATTAAACAGAATACCTTCAGTACGAAAATTGGCGATACCCTTTTTGAAAATGACGAACTTGTTTTAAGCGAGATAATTTTAAAGCCCGGGGAAAGAACCCCCTTTAGAAAACACGCTAACGATTATAGCTGTACGTGCTTTACAGACGGACTCTTGGTTTCAAGAAATGTCAATGGGCAGATCGGGCTTTTACGCTTTGACCAAGGCGATCAATTCTATTGGACCTGTAGCAAAAAGGAAACAATTCACGACCTTGAAAATATCGGAGAGAACACCGTCATCATCAAAGTACTTGAAATAAAAAGGTAACGGCCATTCCGCCCCTAGGTTGAATGACCGTTGCTATTCTATATAATTATGGACCTACCAGAAAATAGGTCCCTTACCCAAGTATTTTTCAGCTATGGGCTGGTAATATTCGCGCACCTCTTCCAAATCGTATATTTTTTGGCATTTGGTGTAAAGGTCGTATTTATTGAAATCTTTAATCAGTTCTAAATACTCCTTATCCCCTTCATTCAAGAGTTCCTTATAGCTTCCTCCGGTATGCCAAGGGTAAAAGGAGTGGTACCGGACCATGACCATGGCTTCTTTGGGCAATGTGTTTTCCTTATGGTTTGAAAGCACCTGATAAAGATATTCATCATGCCCCCAGGCAAGGTTTAGCTTGTCAAGTCCGCAACCTTCTTGGTAAATACCTGTAGGGGTATTGTAACGGTCATCGGCCATATCGGGATTCAATTCGTTAAATTCGGGATAGACACAGGTATCGGGCAATTTACAACCGACCACAAATACATCACCAACGGTACCCCATTGCTCGTCTTGGCTTGTACCATCTTCATCACTGCCCCAAAGGAACATTATCTTCCCTAAATCGTGAATGAGCCCTGTCAGCTGCATCCAATCGGGGCGATTGTCTTCCCTAATGGCCTCGGCGCTCTGAATCAAGTGCTGTACGTTAGGTAGATCCAAATCGGGATCGCTCACATCGATCAACTTATTTAAATGGCCCATGGCTTCCCATAGATCCATAGGTTTATCATATGTCAAATATTTCTTTTGCATACGCTGAACATAATCAACAGTCTGATTCTTCCGCATTTTCCTGTAATGCTCTTTCACAGCGGCCGATACGTCTACAGCCTCATAATCCCTGAACGTTTTTTCCATTTTTAAAAATTTAGCATTAAACTCACTCTGTTACAGTACTCTTTCTATCTCGATTATGTGCTAGACATTGCCTAAAACAAGGTACAAAATAATCGTAAACAGTATAAGAAAGAAACTAAAGGGCTTGGCAAACCTCCATGGTTTTAGGTTTAACACGCCCGCGTCTTTCATAATAAACTTTTCTTCTTTTTGGGTTAAGGCCGATACAATGTGCATAATGGCGATATTCAGAACGAATTCAATACCCCAAATATGGATAAAATGAAGGTTGACCTCAAGCACATAATACATAAACACGTAGAACAACAGACCAAAGCCAAGGCCTGCCTTGGCGCCAGCAGCCGTTACTCTCGGAAAAAGGAAACCCGCAATGATCACACTGGCTATAGGAATAAAGAATATACCGTTCAGCTGTTGTAGCAACTGGTACAGCCCATCCGGGGCATTGGCCACAAAGGGGGCAATGCCAATGGCCAATATAGCGAGAATGGCGGAGGTACTTTTACCAATGACCACCAACTTCTTCTCATTGGCATCCTTTTGAATGTATTTTTTAAATATATCAAGGCTAAAAACCGTGGCGGCACTGTTCAAGGCACTGTTAAAAGTACTTAAGATAGCCCCCATCATTACGGCAACAAAAAAGCCCGTAAGCCAGAGGGGCAATACTTTCTTCACCAAAAGCGGGTATACGTTATCTGGATTATCGTACAGGCTCTCTCCAAAATAATAAAACCCTATAAGTCCGGGCAACACAATCACCAAGGGCACCAATATCTTCAGCAGTCCAGTAAATAGTAGTCCTTTTTGGGCTTCCTTTAGATTGACCGCCCCCAGCACCCGTTGAATGATAGATTGGTGCATGGTCCAGAAATAGATTTGGTTGACCATAAGGCCCGTAAACAAAACCTCAAAGGGCAGAATAGCGGAACGCGCCCCCTCTCCTACTCCCGATTCGTGACTAATGACGTTGAATTTTTCAGGACTATGCCTAAAAACGGTCGACATCCCCTCGAGAATGTTTCCGTCCCCAATGGCCAATAGGGCCAGTGTAGGCACCAGAAGACCGGCTACCAAAAGCCCAAAGCCGTTAATGGTATCGGTATAGGCGACCATTTTCAATCCGCCGAAAATAGCGTAGACCGCACCAATGCTTCCTACAATTAAAATCGTTATCCATATTCCTTCGCTCGTTGTCACGTTCAAGAGTTCCGAGATATCGAAGATAGCTTCTATATTCAATGCTCCAGTGTATAGAACAATGGGCAGCAAGGTCGCCACAAAGGAGATGATCAAAAGAAGGGCCACTAAGGTCCGTGTGAGTCCGTCAAAGCGTTTTTCCAAAAATTCCGGAATGGTGGTCAAGCCCATTTTCAGGTAGCGCGGCGCAAAATATAGGGCAGCTATGACCAAGGCCAAGGCCGAAGTTACCTCCCAAGCTACAATGATTGCCCCGTTACGATAAGCCGACCCGTTCATCCCCACCAAATGCTCGGTAGATATATTGGTCAAAAGCAAAGAGCCCGCTATGACCACCCCAGTCAACGATCTACCTCCCAAAAAGTATCCGTCCTTGGTATTCAGCTTGTCGCGTCTAAGCTTGTAAGTGGCGTAAAAGGCTACAAATCCTGTAAACAATAAAAATGTTAATAATGCCATAAATGGGGGTAATATCCTAATTTATATAAGGTGCGATAAGCCACCGAATGTCAAATTAACAGAATTTAAGTGAATAATCTAGCACATTATCAAAATTTTCGTGTGCGCAGACGAAAATAAATTCTTCCACTCCTTCCTCTAAGTACAAAAAACAAGTAATCGATACGATTCTATTTTTACAGATAGGTTTTCTACCTTTAAGCAATGGAAATCATCTCTACCAATATCGGACGCCCCACCACGGTTATATGGAACGGCAAAAATGAGCAGACCGGCATATTCAAATCCCCGGTAGAAGAACCCCTATTTTTAGGAAAGACCGATGTAGCCAAAGATTCGGTCATTGACCGAAAGCACCATGCCGGCATCAATAAGGCCTGTTTTCTGTTTTCGGTAGACCATTACGACTACTGGAAAAAATTATATCCGGATCTGGAATGGAAATGGGGAATGTTCGGTGAAAACCTTAGTGTAAGCGGACTTGACGAATCTATCGTTCGTATAGGCGACATCTATAAAATAGGAAGCGCCCTTGTTCAAATTTCCCAACCAAGGGAACCTTGTTACAAACTTGGGATCCGGTTTAATGACCAAGGCATTTTAAAAAAATATATCGACTATGGCTATCCGGGCACCTACGTTCGCATTCTTGAAGAAGGGGAAGTCAGAAAAGGAGAGCAATTCATTTTGATAGAGCAATCTACAAACGAACTTACCGTAAAGGATTTTTTTCAGCTTTTGTTCATGCGCAAAAAAGACCCGAAAATATTGGAGCTAGCATTGACCAACCTAGCCTTGCCAGAGTACAAACGTGAACGTTTGAAGAAATATCAAGCTAAACCATGAGCTACACATGGCACCTCTACGTAATGGGAGCAATTTACGTATTGGCCGGAATAATGCACTTTATCAAACCTCGGGTGTATATGGCAATCATGCCCCGTTACTTGCCCAATCATAGGCTTTTGGTACAACTGAGCGGTGTGGCCGAAATAGGTCTGGGCCTGGGCGTGTGTTTCCCTTTTTCAAAAAACTATGCCATTTATGGGCTCATTTTAATGTTGGCCGTTTTCTTACTGGTACATTTCTATATGCTTTCAGAAAAAAAGGCTTCAGCCGGCATTCCCAAATGGGTATTGTGGGCAAGACTGCCTTTGCAGTTTGTTCTAATGTACTGGGCCTACAGCTACCTATAGCCATAAAAAAGCCCCTAAGGTTCTCAACCACCTTAGGGACAATTTAACTCAACTCAACTTAAACAATCTTAATTTACCGATATCTCCTTGTAGTAGGTTTCTTTGCTATCCCTTACTACTACGGTATAATCACCGGAATAGGCCTTGGTAAAATCAAATGCTTTTTCAATAGTCATTTCATCTTCCCGTTTTTCCGAGAAAACCAATCTGTTACTACTGTCGTAAACTTGTATGTTAACGTCTTTCTTATCGAGGTTCAATAGGTTCAAATACACTCTACCGTCTTTTACCCTAAAGACTGGCTTACTGTTTTCTTTCCTATCGATAACCTTCACAGTGCTACCCTCAATGCTGATAGTATACGATATCGTCTTTAATTCATCTTCCGATTTAAAGAAATATAGACCATCTTTAAGGTTAGACAAGTCGAATTTCTTGGCATAAGCCCCTTTTTCAACTTTTTCAAAGAATATAACGTTCTGTTCCGCATCGATGAACTTGATAGTCGTGCTCCCTGATTGGGAATCAAGCTCGTATACGAAACTTTTTACATTTTCATTAGGTACAACGCTCAGTTTAGGCTCACTCGCTAATCCAACAGTCGTGCTGAATAATAATGCGATCATTGCTGCTGTTCTTACTACTTTTCTCATGTCGTTGTTGTTTTGTAACCTGTCGTGAAACAGGTCGATTAATATTGGTTTAATATTACACTACAAACATACCGCCGTAATTCGGCTCCTACTACTCCACAATTGGCCAATAACTATGCTATTTTAACATCGCTTACATACTAAAAGACCCCAAAGGGTAATATTGAATATATTTTGGTTAATTTTGCAAAGAAAGGAAGAAACAACCTTGTTTAATTTTGCCATATAAACACCCCAGTAGATGAATCAAAAACCTGCTTTTGAGGCTATTGAACCCAGTTTTGGGCATTCTTACACGTATCAACGCTTTGATGCGACCAAGAACAACAAAAACAACATCTGGCATTACCACCCTGAAATAGAGCTGGTTCACGTAAACGGTGGATCGGGAAAAAGACAGATCGGGAGCCATGTTTCGTACTACTCCAACGGCGACCTTATATTAATAGGAAGCAACCTACCCCATTGTGGCTTTACCGATAAGCTTACGGGCAACGAGAGTGAGACCATTATTCAGATGAAGCAGGATTTTTTGGGAAACGACTTTTTTGATATTCCCGAGATGAAAAAGATCCAATCCCTTTTTGAAATGGCCAAGGGCGGTATTGCCTTTTCCGGAAAGACCAAAAGAAAGATTGGTGAGAAAATGCAGATTTTAGAGTACCAGACCCATTTTCAGCGTTTACTTTCCATATTGAACATACTGAACGAACTGGGCAACTCCAAAGATTTCAAGATTCTCAATGCCGAAGGTTTTTCAATGGAGACCGAAGTAAAGGACAACGACCGCATCAATGTGGTCTTCAACTACGTGAAGAATAACTTCAAGGAAGAGATTACGCTAGATGAAATCAGTAACCTAGTGAGCATGACGGTACCGTCTTTCTGCCGTTACTTTAAAAAGATTACCAATAAGACCTTTGTTCAGTTCGTAAACGAGTATCGTTTGGTACATGCGTCTAAGCTTCTGGCCGAACAGCCCTTAAGTATTACCGAGGTTTGTTTCGAAAGCGGGTTCAACAACTTTTCGCACTTTAACAAGCAGTTCAAGGCCTTTACCGGGCAAAACCCATCGGAGTATAGAAATGAGTTGAAAACGGTCCTTAAATAATGAAAAGGCTGGTTCCGGAAGAGATCTACCTAAATCTGCCCGATAGTGATATCGTCTATTATCCTGATTTCTTGGAACGGTCGGAAGCCGACAGCTCTTTTGACTTGCTTTATAAAGAAACGCCATGGCAGCAAGACCATATCTCCGTATTTGGTAAACGCTACGCCCAACCCAGACTCACGGCGTTGTACGGCAACAATGGAAAGCCCTATTCATATTCAAATTTGGTGATGCTTCCCCATGCATATACAGATACCCTTTTAAAAATAAAGAAGAAAGTAGAGGCCCAAACCGAAACAAGCTTTACCTCCTGCCTACTAAACCTGTACCGCAATGGTCAGGATAGCAACGGGTGGCATGCCGACAATGAAAAAGAATTGGGCAAACACCCGATCATTGCTTCGGTAAGTTTAGGGCAAGAACGTTTCTTCCACTTAAAACACCGAACGGACAAAAGTTTAAAACAAAAGCTCTTATTGCAACACGGAAGCCTTTTATTGATGAAGGGCCCTACACAAGAAGCGTGGCTGCACCAAATACCGAAAACGGCGAAACCTATCGGTGCCCGTATCAACCTGACCTTTAGAATTATCACATAAAAAAATCGGCCATTTTGTAATGACCGATTTTTTTTGCCCTTTAGCTATGGGAAGGTTACTGTCTTTAAACGTCGGGCGCCGAATAATTTCCTCGCAACCATCTACATAAATATAACTTCAAATAGACGAGCGGGGTATAAGCATTCGTTGAATTCCAGTTTTTTTTGATAAATGGTCGACTACATTTTAAAAAAGCCCGTTCAAGACCTTGGCCAAACGCAGTCCGCCCTTTTGCAATTGGTCTTCAACGGTGCCCCACCAATCATAACTATAGCGATAGTATAATTTTTCGCCTGCCTCCACTGAACCGTACAATTGTTGGGCAATATCTTGGGACTCCCCTACCCAGTCGTAAATAGTCCCTTCTTGAATCTGTTTTATTTGCTTTTTTGAAAGTTTGGGCAAGCTTGAAGCCAATTCGGTATAGCTCATACCGTAGTCGTTGATCATGTTAGAATCCCAAACTTTGTGAAGGTTGCTCCCCTTGTTGAACCATTGCACCTGAATGTCGTTTCCCCCTTTATCTTCAAAGCGGCCTACATGTAGGGGCTGATGCAGATCACCGATCAAGTGGACCAACATTTTAAGGTAAAACACCTTATCTTCCCTTTTGGCGTTCGGGTCTTTTATAATTTCAACGCACTTCTGTATTCCGACTACAATATCGCCATGTTTGTTGGGCTCGATATCGGAATACCTCTTTCCATCCGGAATGTTTACGTAATGCCAAGCACTGAATTCTTTGAAGGCTCTGTCGGCCTTAATGTCATCTCCAAACGTAGATACATAGGCAAGGTCTCTACCGTTCAATAATTTTTTCAGGGCTTTCCTGGTTTTTTTTGAAAGGTGTTGCTCTGCTACCTCGCCAACGGTCCGGTGTCCGGTTTTAGACCATTCACCTTCGTTTGCGTTAGAAAAGAAGGTTATAAAGAACAAAAAGAATACTATTTTTCCCATGGACAAAATTTACGGACAAAAGTAGAAAATTAGAGTTTAATCTATTGTTAAGAAGCCCAAGGGTTTCATTTTTTAATTTGATATTGCATCTAAAATTTATCGATTTGGTTTTAAAAAGAATAAAGTCCCCTTTCCTAAGATATACCTTATTGGCGACACTTGCCTTGGTGCTGTTTTTCTTTGTATTCATACTAAGTATTTATTGGGGCGCATGGGGCTCGATTCCTAACAAGGAAGAGCTTTCGGACTTTCAGTACCAAAGGGCATCGGAAGTATACACGGCAGATAGTGTGCTCATTGGCAAGTTTTACCTTTACGATAGGCAGCCTATTGCTTTTGAGGCTATTCCGGAACACCTACGCAACGCACTTGTATCGATAGAAGACGAACGTTTTTACGACCATTCGGGCATTGACTACCAAAGTTTGGGCCGTGTTGCCGTAAAGACGATACTTATGCAAGACCAATCGGCAGGTGGCGGTAGCACCCTCACCCAGCAACTTGCCAAGAATCTATATCCCCGTAGGGACAGAAAAAAAACAAATATTGTAGTCGATAAGATAAAAGAGATGGTAATCGCTTCCCGACTGGAAGACATCTACACCAAGGAAGAGATCCTTACCCATTACCTGAATACCGTTTCCTTTGGCGATAATACTTTTGGCATTGAAAGTGCATCCCTTAAATTTTTCAACAAGCAAGCCAAAGATCTTAACGTAGAAGAAGGTGCCGTTCTCGTCGGAATGCTAAAGGCCACCTATGGCTATAATCCCCGTATATTTCCTGAAAGAAGTCTCGAACGAAGAAACCTGGTACTTCAGGCCATGGCGAACAACCATCACCTTTCGAACGAAGAGAAAGATAGCCTTACCGATAAACCGCTAAAACTCGACTACCGCGATTTTGACAACAATGCCGGGCTAGCCCCATACTTTAGGGAAGAGGTAAGAAAGCAACTGCTCAAATGGAACGCAAAACAAAAGGAAGAAGGCCATGACTACAACATTTACACCTCGGGACTAAAAGTCTATACCACCCTCGATTACAATATGCAGTTCTGGGCCGAAGAGGCCATGCGCGAACACATGCAGTCGCTTCAAGGCCGTTTTGAAAAAAGCTATGGCAAGAACGCACCCTGGCGTACCAACAAAAAGCTGATTGAAAAGGTCGTCAAGCAATCAGGCATATACCAAAAACTAAAAAAGCAGGGTCTCGAACATGGACAGATCATCGATTCGCTCAGCAAAAAGAAGCAAATGGTCTTGACCGACTGGGACGGTGAAAAAACCGTTCAAGCCAGCAGTATAGATAGTATAACGCATTACATGAAATTCTTGAACACCGGCTCATTGGCCCTTGACCCAAAGACCGGTGCCGTTAAAACCTGGATCGGGGGTATAGATTTCGAACATTTTAAATTCGACCATGTTGCCCAAAGCAAACGACAGGTAGGCTCTACGTTTAAACCCATTGTTTATACCACAGCACTTGAAACGGGCATTTTACCCTGCACCTATTTTTCCGCTGAAGAAGTGGCCTATGAAAACCTAAAGGGGTGGTCGCCCAGCAACTCCGGAAAAAAAGACGAAACCTACCTCAACTATTCGATGGAGGAAGCCCTGAGCCATTCGGTAAACACCGTAGCCGTAAAGGTCTTGGAAAAGGCCGGCATCAGCAATGTATTGACCATGGCCAAAAATATGGGTATTTTCTCAAAATTGCCCGAGCAGCCCTCATTAGCCCTGGGTACCGGCGAAATTTACTTGAACGAATTGGCCGGTGCCTATGCCAGTTATGTCAACGATGGCAAGGCCGTTCTTCCCTATCTCATCGAAAAAATAACGGATAAAAAGGACTCCGTTTTAATGGAATTCAAACCGAAACGGGCGAGAAAGACCGCTTTTTCAGAGGAAACGAGACAGATTATGATCGAGATGATGAAAGGCACGATCGACAGGGGTACGGCTTCCCGAATACGTTCTACCTATAAATTGAACAATGCCATTGCCGGAAAAACCGGAACCACCCAAAACAACAAAGATGCATGGTTCGTGGCCATCACCCCCAAACTGGTGCATGTCACCTGGGTGGGACTCGACCATCATGAAATCGGGTTTAAAAGTACAAGTCTAGGACAAGGGGCCAACGCGGCATTGCCTATTTTTGCCAAGTGGATGCAAGAAATGAACAAGCATCCGTATTATAACGAAATAACAAAGGCCCAGTTCGAAAGACCCAATCCGGCCATCTTGGAAATGCTAGACTGCGAACCGGTAAAACGCGATGGTTTCTTCAAGCGTCTCTTTAAAAATCCGGATAAAAAGAAGACCAAAAAATTTAGAAAAGGAAATTAAACCCAACAAACTTTAAATACCGAACCCTTGAATTACAAAATACTCTGTTCAGACTTAGATGGTACCTTATTAACCTCAAAAAGTGATGTTTCCGAGCTAACCATTGCCGAAATACGCCGTATAAAAACGCAAATGAGAATCATCTTGGTCTCCGCAAGAATGCCGAGCGCCATGACTTATTTACAACAAGACCTTGGTATAGAAGACCAACCTATCATCTGTTACAATGGCGCCCTGATACTCGATGGCGACCAAGAACTTTCTTCAGTGCATATCGACACGGACCACCTTGATGAAATATACGGGTTGGCCAAGGCCAACGGTACCCAACTGGGCCTGTACCACAAGAACGAATGGTATGTACCCACAGACTCTGAACGGGTACAGAAAGAGATCAGGTACACCAAGACCACACCGGTTTTCAGACCCACACCGGAAACCCTTTCCGATTGGAAAGACCGCGAACTGGGGGCCCATAAAATAATGCTCATGAGTACCAAAACCAATGCCGACGCCCTGTACCCCATTCTTGAAGAAGAACTAGGCTCCTACCTCAACCTCTATCGTTCCAACGATACTTTGATCGAAATAGCCCCAAAATCCGTTTCTAAACTATCGGCCATACAATCGTTGTTGCGACAAGGTGAATCATTGGAACATGTAATTTCCTTTGGCGACAATTACAATGATATTGAAATGCTGCAAAACAGTGGCTGTGGGGTAGCCGTGGGTAACGCCCGGGAGGAAGTAAAGGCCATTTCCAATGCGGTAACCCTGCCCAATACCGAAAACGGTGTGGCACACTATATTCGAAAGCATCTGGTAATTTGATTATATTTGAAAAAAAGCATTCCAAAATCATATGACCGAACCGTTATTACCCGCTCCACTAATAACCGATGACACCGTTGTTTTTGGATTATTGGCGCTCTGCCTAGGCTTCATTTTTTATGGCTCATCTAAGGAAAAAGGCTTCTGGAGCAAATTCTACGGCATTGTTCCCGCCGTACTCATGTGTTATCTATTGCCGGGTATTCTCGCCTCTACAGGCATTATTGCAGAAAAGTGGCATACGGTAAACGAGGCGGGTGAAATCATTGCCCACAGTTCAAGACTTTACCATGTAGCCAGTCGCTATCTATTGCCTGCGGCCTTGGTGCTAATGACCTTGAGTATCGATTTAAAGGCCATTGCCAACTTAGGCTCAAAGGCATTGATTATGTTCTTAACGGGTAGCGTGGGAATTATTATTGGCGGACCAATTGCCATTTTGATCGTATCGATTTTTTCCCCCGATACCGTAGGCGGAAACGATTTTGATGCGGTATGGAGAGGACTTTCGACCATTGCCGGCAGTTGGATCGGTGGTGGGGCCAATCAGGCCGCCATGTACGAAATCTTTAAATATACGCCTGAAAAATATGGTGCTATGGTGCTGGTAGATATTGTTGTCGCCAATATTTGGATGGGCATTATCCTAATGGGTGTAGGTCGTACCAAACAAATTGACAAATGGCTCAAGGCAGATACCTCCGCCATTGAAACCTTAAAAGTAAAAGTCACTGCCTTTACAAAAAAAATCTCCCGCGTACCTACCTTAACGGATTATTTGATGATGCTCTCTTTTGCCTTTACCGCCACGGGTATTGCGCATTTCTTTGGGAATAATATTAGCGATATATTGACGAATTCTTTTGAAAGTGTAAGCAACCAAAAAAGCTTTCTGTCTTTCTTGGGTTCCAGTTTCTTTTGGATGGTGATTATTGCCACGGCAGCTGGTATAGCCCTATCCTTTACCAAGGCTAAAAACTACGAAGGTGCCGGTGCCAGCAAAATTGGCCAAATGTTCATTTATCTCCTTGTAGCGACCATAGGTATGAAAATGGAGCTCGGAAAAGTACTTGAAAACCCCGGATTGATCGCTATTGGTTTTATTTGGATTTCCATTCACGCCCTTCTATTGATCTTGGTCGCCAAACTCATAAAAGCTCCCTTCTTCTTTTTGGCGGTAGGTAGTCAAGCTAATGTAGGTGGTGCCGCTTCGGCTCCCGTTGTTGCCGCGGAATTTCACCCATCCTTAACTTCCGTGGGGGTACTTCTTGCTGTTTTTGGTTATGTAGTAGGTACGGGTGGAGCACTGCTGTGTGCTTATTTGATGGAAGTTGCTTCGGCACTATAGGTTACAGTCACTTTTTAGTACATAAAATTGAAGGTATTTAAGTCTCAATAGAATGAAAAACGAACCATGGAAGTCTGGCCCTAAAGAGTTGTTACTTCACGGTCTTGAACATATTTCTTTAGACACAGATTTTGACAATAGAATGGGTATGATTCTAGTCGATAATTCAGTGGAATTAATGCTTAAAACCTATTTAGGTTTACCAAAACGAATCACAGGCCTAAATGGTGTTACTAGAAAAATTTATGATGACGCAATTAAGAGTTTTCCAAGCTTACTAGATACCATAGAAAAATTTGCCAACAAGAAATTAATAGGAATACAACTAGGAGAAATAGAATGGTATCATCGTATTAGGAATCAACTCTATCATGATGGCAATGGAATAACCGTAGAGAAAGAAAAAGCTATTGCATACTCAAGTATTGCTAAAATTTTGTTTGAAAATCTATTCAACGAAAAGATTTTAGATGTAAGAAACCAATATGAATTAGACGATTTCCTTATGCTATGGGCCGACTTCAATAAACTAATCATACAACAAGGTCCTAAAATATATAGCTGTAAAAGTTGGACTGAACTATTCTCCTTATCTCAAAAAGAAGAAGAAAAGTTAAACGGAATAGTTGAGTTTAGAAATAGGTTTATTCACGAACCTAATAATATTAACCCCGAATTGCTAACAACCCGTATAAAGGAACTTAATGAAATTATATTTACCATTCAAAAAAAGTAAACATCAATCCCAACTCAACTGACTGCGTTCTTTCCAATAGGCCGTAGAATCTACTTTTGCCTTGGTAAGTTCCGCTAGTTCTTCTTCATCTAATGTGAAGGTATTCGCTTTTAAATTTTGGTCCAATTGATTTATATCGGCCGCTCCGCTTAGCACATAGTCCGGTTGAAGATAATCCATCACAAAACGAAGTGCGATGGCATCAATACCTACTTGGTAACGTTCGGCCAGGGTCTGCAATGTCGTATAGAGAGATTTGTAGTGAGGGTATCTTTCATTGGGAAATACGCGACCGTTGGCCAAGGCTTCCTTTATGATCAATTTCTTCCCCTGTGCCTGCACCTTCCGCAGAATGGGCAAAGTGGCCTGTTCAAGCATATTGAAGGTAACTTGAAAACTATCAAAGACCACATCGCCGTTTATGCTTATTTGAAGTGCTTTTTCAATGACCTTCCTTTGATCGGGCCCACTGGTGGAAATACCGATTTTGAGTCCGGTCGTTCTTTTTATTTCCAATAGCTTTTCCAACACCGGTTGGTTTTCGAGTACCCCACTTTCAAAAGTGGCGGAATGGATTTGATAGTACTGCAAGGCGGGAAGCAGTTCTTTAGAAACCTGCCATTGCTCCGTAAGCTTCCCTAGAGAGTGTTCTTTTACTTCATGGGGACCATCATAGCCCAATTGCCAATTGGCGACATAGGTATAGCCCCATTTGGTTCCGAAAACTACGTCTGTATGCTTTCGGTCATCGTTCCAAGCCTTTAAAAATTCTTCGCCCTTTCCGTAAGACGGGGCGGTATCGAAATAGCGTACCCCTTTTTCATAGGCATCGTCCAATACTTTTAAAGCATTGGCCCGAAAGGCCAACTCTGACTTATCCCTTTCGCCAGAATCAATGTTGATATATTCCGGGCGGCCCAAAGCGGCCATTCCCAAGCCGATTTCTGTTTTAGGTTTTTCCTTTGTCATTGGTTCTATTCTAAGAGCTACACGACAACATAGAACAGCCTACTTTGTTTCTTGCCCAATCAGGGCGTTTGGCAAACCATTTTTCTTGTTCCGGTTGTTCGTCATAGGGCTTTTTCAAAAGTACGAACAGTTCGTCGATCAAGGCATAATCTCCTTTATCGGCAGCATCTATGGCCAATTGCGCCATATAGTTACGCAACACGTATTTAGGGTTTACGGAGTTCATTTTTTGCTTTCGTTCCGTATCGGACAGTTCTTCTTGGCCCAAACGACTCTGATACGTGGCAAACCAGACTTTCCATTTTTCGAGTACTTCACCGCTTACCTCGTCGGGCACATAGAAGGCCTCTCCCACCACTTCCATAAATGCGCCTGAATCTGTTACTTGCTTTTTAAAATTGGCCAAATTCCGAAAGAACAGAGTCATATCGGTTTCGGTCAGCTGTAGGTTTTCCTCTAAATCATCGAGTAAATGTGGGTCAAGATCATCTGCTTTATACAGTCCGATCTTAGATTTCATCATATCCCTATATTTCTGCTCGAACTTCGTCTTGAATCCTTCCAAAACGGCTTCTAAAGGTTCGGCCTCCCCGATCAAGGGAAAAATCGCATTGGCCAGTTGATATAGGTTCCACAGACCGATATTGGGCTGGTTCCCGTACCGGTATCGTTTATGCTGGCGGTCCGTGGTATTGGGTGTCCATCCATGGTCATAACCTTCCAACCATCCATATGGGCCGTAATCGATGGTCAAACCAAGAATAGATAGATTATCGGTATTCATCACACCGTGTACGAAGCCCACACGTTGCCAGTGCACCAACATCTCTAGGGTAGCATCTGCCACAGCCTGAAAAAATTGAACATAGCTTGCTTTGGAAGGCGCCCCCAATTCCGGAAAAAAGTGTTTTATGGTATAATTTACCAATGTTCCCATAGTAGCGGTATCTTCCCTTGCCGCAAAAATCTGATAGTTTCCGAAACGAAGAAAAGAAGGAGCAACCCGACAGACAATAGCCCCCTTCTCATAGGCAGGATTGCCATTGTAAAGCACATCGCGAAGCACTTGGTCGCCCGACAAGGCCAATGACAGTGCGCGTGTTGTAGGTACCCCAAGGTGGTACATGGCCTCACTGCATAAATACTCTCGAATAGACGAACGTAAAACCGCTAGGCCATCGGCTGTTCTTGAGTACGGGGTTTCACCGGCACCTTTTAACTGCAAGGCCCAATGTTTTCCGTTGTGTTCCACTTCCATAAGGTTAATGGCCCTTCCATCGCCCAATTGCCCGGCCCAATTGCCGAACTGATGTCCTCCATAACACATGGCGTACGGGGCTGTTCCGTCGAGAACGGTATTGCCCGTAAATACCTTTAGAAATTCTTCACTTCGGATATCTTCTTCTGACAGCCCTAGCTCTTCGGCCATTTCAGGGGACACGTGAACCAATGACGGCCGGGCCGTATGTTTTGGCGTCACGTACGAAAAACAGGCCCTTTCTACCTGCCTTCTGCTATTTTCAGTAATAGGATCGGCCGGTAGTTCCTTATTGAAGGTATCTTGTATATTGAATTTCATCCGTTTCGTTTTATAGTCCCCTTATTTCTTCTTAAGATAGGAAAAACTTACTTTTTAAAAGAAGTAACCGTCTGCCCCTTGCCCATCAATACCAAATCGGTAGTAGACAGGAAGAGTCCGGTTTCGACCACCCCTGGAATTTGGATAAGTGTCCGGTTCAATTCCTCTAGATCATCCTTTTGAAAAATATCGACATCTACAATGCAATTGTTCTCATCGGTCTTATAGACCTCATCATTTTTCATGCGCAGCTGTGGATGCAGGTCCATTTTCCCTAGTTCTTCCATAATGTTTTGGGTAGCAAAAGGAATGGTTTCCAAAGGAAGTTTGAATTTCCCCAAACGATCGACTTCTTTTCCCGAATCGGCTATAATCAGGTTGAAACGTGAATTATGGGCCAAAATTTTCTCACGGAGCATGGCACCTCCCCCACCTTTTATCAACCGTAATTGAGCATCAAACTCATCTGCCCCGTCAATATTTATGTCGAGTGTTCCCGCATCTTCCAAGGAAATTAAGGATATACCCGCTTGCTTGGCCAATCGGGCCGTCACATTCGACGAAGGCACCCCCTTCATTATGAGTCCGCCTGCCACCCGCTTACCGAGCTCGGCTATCATAAAAGCGGCGGTAGATCCCGACCCCAAGCCAACAAGCATTCCGTTTTTTACATACTCTGCCGAAGCAATGGCAGCATTCCATTTTTCTTTTTCAATATTCATTCAATATGTATTATTAAAATTAAAGGGGCAAGAACGTATATAGCTATTTACAGAAACTCAACCCTTATTCGTCGTAATACGAACTGTTCTCTTACGATATACCGATACAAAAGTACGCTTCTATTACAGAAAAACTCATCGATTTAAAAAATAGCTTCTTAAGGAAACCAAAAAAAATACAGATATTTGCGCTACCAAAAAACGACGATGAAGAACATATTTTTTTTAAGTGCTATTATCCTTTTATTGCTTTCTTGTGGAGGGCCTACCGAAAACACCATGAACGTTACCGGAAATGTAAAGGGACTGAAAAAAGGAACACTCTACCTTCAACACGTGCCCGATTCCGTTTTAACCACCATAGATTCGCTACAAATAGACGGTGACGGCAATTTTTCCTTTACAACGAAACTTGAAAGTCCGGAAATTTTCTATCTCTACTTAGACAAAAAAGACGCCAACGATATCAATGACCGAATTACCTTCTTTGGTGAACCGGGTACCATTACGATCAACACGACTTGGAACACCTTTGATACCAAAGCCAAAATTGAAGGCTCGGAAACCCAAAAAAAGTTGGAAGAATACCGACAAATGATGTCGAAGTTCAATATGAAGACCTTAGAGATCGTTCGATTGGCCAACGACCCGAACAAGGTTCTAGACTCGGTACAATTAGACTCGATGCAGCGATTGAGCAACCGCAACCTGCAGCGTAGTTATGCCTTTTCCTTGAATTACGCACTGAACAACAAAGACTCTTATATAGCGCCTTACATCGCCTTAAATGAAGTTCCCGATGCCAATGTAAAGTATCTGGATTCCATTTACGGTTCACTAGCGCCCGAAGTCGCGGAATCGAAATACGGCAAGCAATTAAAAACCTATTTGGAAACCCTTAAAAAGTAAAAAAGCCCGCAAATGCGGGCTTTTTCATTTAACTTCTAGAAGGTCTAGCCTAATTTGTTCACCTTTTCTACAAGGGCACCGGCTTTCTTCTCCAATTCTTGACGTACCTCTGTTAAGTGTTTCTTTCTATTGTCAACACCTCTTTGGTTTACCTTTTGGATCAAGGTATCAAAAGTTTCGATAGCCTCGTCAATAACCTTGGCTCCCTCTTTCGATTCTTGGTCGGCATTGGCAGCTTCTACAATGTATACCGCTTCAATGATGTCTCCCAAGACATTATTAATATCTTTCTTTAATTCTTTTACACTTGCCATTTTTAATAAATTTTACGCAAAAATAAGCTATTTATAATCAATTTATGCAGAAAATATACAAAGCCAAAGGTAATTTGTCACATTAAATGGTCACTTCCAAGAGCTTAGCCCCCTCGGTGGTGATTTTTATGGTATTCGAAACCGCGGGCAAAAGGGTGGTCTCACCTCTTTTCAATTCTACCGAACCGTTCTCATTGGCAATGGTAGCCGAACCGCCCACACACATAAAAATAGTAAATGAATCACGGCCGCTAACATCTTGGGTCAAGCCGGCATTCAAGTCTAGAAAGTCGGTTTTGAAATAAGGGCAATCTACCATGGCGTTCACCGTATTCTTCTCTTGACTATACTTCACCTTAAAATCATCTTTTTTGGTGTAATCAATGGCATCTAATGCCTGTTCGGTATGTAATTCCCTAAGGTTTCCGTTCTTATCTTTTCTATTGAAATCAAAAACACGGTAGGTAATATCGGAAGTCTGTTGAATTTCGGCCAACAATACACCTGCACCTATGGCGTGAATCTTTCCGGTATTGATAAAAAAGGTATCGCCCTCTTTTACCTTTTCATAGTTCAAAAGGTCTAATAGGGTATCGTTTTCGAGACTTTTGGCATATTCTTCTTTGGTAACATCTTTGTTGAAACCAACGATAAGGCTGGCGTCGTCATCGGCATCCATCACATACCACATTTCTGTTTTTCCGAAGGAATTGTGACGTTTTTTGGCCAACTCGTCATTAGGATGCAATTGAATGGACAGATCCTGTTTGGCATCGATAAACTTGATAAGGATAGGAAAGTCGGTTCCGAACCTATCGTAAACACTTTTCCCCAAAACATTCTCGGGCTCTTTTTCTATTAGGTCTTGTAATGAGGTACCTGCCAAATCTCCATTGGCCACTACGGAAATATCTCCCGACACGGTGGAAAGCTCCCAACTTTCACCGGTAATATCGTTTTCAATAGGTTTGCCCAAAACGTCTTTAAGCTTGGTGCCGCCCCAAAGGCGTTCTTTTAAAATAGGGTTGAATTTTAAGGGATACATAGCGTTTTTTTTATAGTTGTTTAATTTTCGCTTTAACCGGAATAGGTCACAAAATTTCGAGGGGTTTCATATAACACGACTTCCAAATCATGATTTGGATTGATGTGGGGCCGTAATTTATTCCAAATAATAATGGATATATTTTCAGCTGTGGGATTGAGGTCTTTAAATTCAGGAACTTCAATATTAAGGTTCTTATGGTCTAGGGCGTCTTCTACTTTTTCAGCTATCAAATCTTTTAAGACCTTCATATCCATTACAAAACCCGTTTCAGGGTCTATTTTGCCTGTAACGCTAACCACCAATTCATAGTTATGTCCATGGTAATTGGGGTTGTTACACTTTCCGAAGACCTGGGTATTTTTCTCATCGCTCCAATCTTTACGATATAGGCGGTGGGCCGCATTGAAATGGGCTTTTCTACTAACCTTTACTCTCATCTTCCGTTGGGTTTTGTCCGATATGATTATAGAACTTTTCAAAAATAATCTTGAACCAAGCTGTGTACAAATCGGGGTTTTGGGCTATATCTTTTTTGATGGCCTCGGGTTTCATCCACTTCCAGTCGGCCACCTCATCTGGATTGATCTTTGGCTCACCGTTATAGCTGCCCATCATTACGTGGTCTAGCTCATGTTCGGTAAGGCCATTGTCAAAAGGCGCCTTATAGATAAAGGAAAAAAGTTCCTTGAGTTCCGTTACAAAGCCCATCTCTTCTTGCAACCTTCTCTTTCCGGCCTCTATGTTGCTCTCACCTACCCGTTGGTGACTGCAACATGTGTTCGTCCAAAGTTCGGGGGAGTGGTATTTGTGGGCCGCCCTCTGCTGTAGCATGGTTTCCCCTTTATCGTTCATGACAAAAACCGAAAATGCCCTATGGAGCACGGCTTTCTCGTGCGCTTCCATTTTAGGCATGGTTCCTATCGGGTTATTGTCTTGGTCTACTAAGATGACTTCTTCCTCTTTCAATAGCAATGTTTTTCTTTGATGGGTACGACTAACTTCCTTCCTCCACAAAAATAGCACCTTTCCATTAGTATCGAACCAAGAGCTTGATAAATTATGGTTATAGATCTCCCAATTCTCCTTAAAAAAAACAAAAAAACCCTGAACCGAAGTCCAAGGGCCTTTATTTAATTCCATTTGCAAAAATCGTATCAGTTCAGGTAAATATAGCCTGAAATCGTCTTATGCTCTCCAGTGGTATCTTCATAATTTAAAATATAAAAATAGGTCCCACTTGGCAATTTTTCTTCCTTCCCAGACGTAAGCCTAGCCGTAGAATATCCTTCAAAATAATTGTTCCTTGTTCCATACGATTCAGTGGAGAATATTAAGATACCCCATCGGTTATAAATTTGGATGTTGTTGTTCGGCCGTACATCGAGCCCCGTAATGGTCAATGTGTCGTGTGCGCCATCGCCATTGGGCGTTACTACGTTATAGACCACTACCTCAATATAGGGTTCCTCCAGGTAATCGGGAACGCCGTTATTATTTTGATCGTCGTTGGCATAGTTTCCATCTCCATTGGTATCTTCATCCTGGGTGGGAATTCCATCATTATCATCGTCCGTATCCCGATAATCCAACTCATCGTCGCCATCGGCATTCGGTAGACGGTCAAATGGACGATCCATTTCATCGTTCACATCATCGTCTATAGTTTCCGAACCTTCATAACCATCGTCAAGTCCGTCGTCATCCTTATCGGAACCGATAAACGAAACATCGGCCATGCCGTCATGGTCCCTATCGTGTGCTTCTATGGCATCTGGCACATGATCATTATCACTGTCCAGGTCCAAATAATCAGGTTGGTCAGTGCCATCGGTGTTTACAGGGTACAGCCCTAGTTCAGTACCGTTTTCGTAGGCATCGTCCAAGCCATTGTTATTGGCATCGACAAGACTAGGCGCTATGTAGCCCGCCGTGGTCTGGGCCTCCACATTATCGGGTATACCATCGTTATCACTGTCTATATCCAGGTAGTCGGGAAACGAATCGCCATCCGAATCGGTAGGATTGGTCGATGGATTGTTGTCACCATCGGCGTTCAAATCTTCCACACTGTCTAAAATACCATCGTTATCACTATCAAAATCCGTAAAATCATCATCTAAAATGGTACCTATGGCCGTATCGGAAAAATCGGCGACATTTCCTGCATCGACACTTAAAATCGAAATTGTAAAGGTTTCGTCGTCTTCAAGAATTTCATCTTGGGTCGTAGGAACGTTCACTTCCCCCGTAAGACTACCAGCCGGTATGGTTATCTGAACGGTATTGTTCGTATAATCGGCCGTATCGGCAGTTCCATCCGTAAAAGCAAGGGTCAGGGTTATATCCTGCGCAAGGCAGCCCACGCTTGATAGGGTGACCGGAAAGACAATGGAACCACCTTCAACTTCACTGGCATCATCTATGCTTATGCTAGGCGTGGTCTCAACGTTCAAAACAGCCTCATCGGAATTTAAAACACTACAAACCCGCAAGGAATTTGAGACTACCACGCGATAACGATTTCCGCTCTCACCTATAGTGGTGTTAGCGATTTCAAGCGTATGGGTATCCGTACCGGAATAGAGGCCTCCATCGGTCAAATCGGTCCAATGGCTACCATCGAACATTTGCCATTGGTACTGGTCTACGTCTGTGGCCACTACCGAGAAGGAAGCCGTTTCCCCCAAACATACACTGCTTTCCGATGGTTGGGTGCTTATTACCGGACTTAATGTAGCTTCCCTGTATTCGGGAATACCATTTCCATTACGATCTTGAGGCGCCGTATAGCCATCGCTAGCCGAGGTAACCAATCCGTTGGCATCGACCGTTAAGGTCGAACTTCCCAAAAGGTCATCGGCATCGCCATCGGTAAAACCAGCTTCCTCCACATCAAAACAGCCATCATTGTCGGCATCCAATTCTTGTGCATCGATACTACCGTCGGTATCGGAATCTAAAACAGTATAATTCACGGTCCTGTTATCGGGGTCGTCTTGAACACTGTCGGGAATACCATCTGCCCCAACCGTACCGGTCAACACCCCATTAGAGTGTAGGGCCCCGTGATCTGCCTCATCGGCATCATAAATTCCGTCATTGTCGCTATCCAAATCAAAGGCATCGGGGATACCATCGTTATCGGTATCGATACAATCCGTAGGTGTGCTGTACTTAAGGCTCACTAGATCCAATGCCGCCCCGGAAGATTCGTTCGTTGCAAAAGGTTGCGCGGAAAAACGTACCGTAATTTCATCGGTCGACGCTACGAAAGTGCGTTCTTCATAAAACCATTTTTTAGGCCCGACCTGGCCACCTACTTCCCCGGTAGCGATAGTGGTCAAGGTTTCATCTAAAATAGGCACACCGTTCGCATCGATAATATCAAAATCCAAGGTTACCGTCTGGCCGCTTAAGTGTGCGATATCTTCGCCCCAGTAGAAAGAAAAGGTATAACTTTCCCCTTGTACCAGGGTGACCTCTTGTGTAATTTCGTTCGAAACCCCACCGGTAACATTGTTGTTTCCTACTAAATCTAAATATTGCGAGCCGTCAATGGCCGGAGCAAACGTACCTGCCCCGAAGGATCCTCCGTTGACCCAACCATCCAAGTTTTGGGTATAGGTCCATCCGGTCAGGCTATTGGTATTGTACGTGGTTCCTATAAAGGTTCCATTGGCCCCTGTAAACCCGTCGGGAAAAGCAGTGGCATCGGTAAAATTGTCCTGTTCAAAAGAGCCGTTGATAATAAAATTACCACAGCCTTCATCGGTATCAAGTATGCCATCGTTATCATCATCCAAGTCTTCGGCATCCACTACACCATCGTTATCGTTATCGGGCCTATCGTCCGTAGTGTCCCTAAAGTCCACATCACCGCCCGAACCTGCGTCGCTGTCCCCGTCCGGCAATACCAGAGGCCCCGTTAGCGGGTTGTCTATGGTTCCTCCGGGATCCGTATATCCCGAGGTATCGGCATCGAGGGCATCGTCAAGACCGTCATTATCGACATCCAAGCCATTGCGTACGATGCGGGCTTCGGTAGTATCGTCTCCACCTTCATTATCGGAGTCAAGATCTAGATAATCGGGATTGTCGGCACCATCGGTATTCGTAGGAACAAGTCCGGACGGGTAGGCCATATCTACACCATTGGCATCTACGGTTCCGTTTGGAGCTAGGTAGGCCGCGGTGGTCTGCGCTTCCACATTATCGGGAATACCATCGCCATCACTATCTAAATCCAAATAGTTGGGAATAGAATCCGTATCATCGGGACTTTCGGCAAGGGTATACGTAACCGTAGCCCCTTGTGTATCGTCGGATTGAATACCGTTGAACAGCCCGTTATTGCCAAAATCAACGGCGGTTCCATCAATTCGACCATCGGTATCGGCATCAACTTGACCATGGCCCGCTTCAACCCCGTCAAAGATTCCGTCGTTATCGGAATCGAGGTCAAATATATTCGGGATACCATCACCGTCGGTGTCACAGTTCTCGACTTTTACGCCGTAATCAACACTCGCTAAATTGTCTCCGTATATGCCATCGTTATAATAAAAATATAAAGGTCCGCTCGTAGTCGCTATTGGAATACTACCCGGAACCAGGGGGTCAACGGGCCCCAATAGCTCATCAACGCCATCCTCATATGTACCGTTAGCGTTCACATCAACAATACCATAAAAAACATAAAATCCGCTATTTACCAAACCTCCCGTTGCCGCGGAATTGGCAGGATGATAGGTAAAGTCGGAATTGTAGACCGCCGTTACCCCATTGAGGGTCGCCCCTCCGCTAGTTGTATTGGTCAAATAGATATTGATCGTTTGACCCGCAAAAGGCCCATCGACAGCTTCCCCGGTGAGAATGCCTGCCGCCGATACATTTTGAATATCCAAAATATACTTGACGCCAGCTTCCAGCACGGCATTGGAATTTTGCAAGGTATTTACATTGGAACGTACATTTTGTCCTGTTACGATATGGGCACAAACATTTTCATCGGTATCCAAAATACCGTCGTTGTCGTCATCAAGGTCTACCTCATCTGCAATACCATCCCCATCGTTATCGGGTCTATCATCGGTAGCATCCCTAAAATCAACATCACCGCCTGAATGCACATCGTGGTCTTCATCGGGAAGTTGAACCGAGCCGATCGTAGGGTCGTCTATAGTGCCTCCCGGATCTGTGTAGCCCGTAAGGTCGGTATCGATAGCATCATCGAGACCATCGTTATCGATATCGTTCCCGGTCAAAACAATTTGTACCTCGGCCGTATCGTTTCCGCCTTCATTATCGGAATCGAGGTCTAAATAATCTGGATTATCCGTGGTATCGGTATTTACGGGTGAAACACCCCCTAAGTAAGCCGAGTTTACACCGTTATTGGCACGATATGTCGCCTCATCATCAGGGTTCGGAGCCTGATATGCCTGAGTGGACTGTGCCTCTACATTATCGGGAATGCCATCGCCGTCGCTATCTAAATCTTTGTGATCGGAAATACCGTCATTGTCAAAATCGGCAAGACAAAAGGTCGGCTGTATAAATCGTGTCGATGTGTTCGAGCTATGGACAAAGTTCAATACAATACGACTCACCGGTCTTTCAAAATAAAAGTAAATGGCCCCGTTAACATCGTCTGCCGGATCGTTGCCATCCGAATCAAAACTACCGGCCACAAAGGTATTTCCTGTTTGAGTAATACCCGAGCCGACCAACACGAGGCCCTCCACATCTAGGTCGTACATTACATTATTCTCATCGTAAACCTCAATGGTGTATTGGGTGCCATTATCGAAATCGGTCATCTTAAAAAAGACATTTTCGATAGGCGTGCCATAAGTTGAGGTCAAACTTCCCGTGTCTCCCGCTTGCCCTTCTATTCGGATACCATGACCGTTCAAGCCCGTATCATAGGTATATATGTTCGTACTTGCAACTTTGCTAACCGTATAGCTTACATCGGTTCCCACGAGAGCGTAGGTAGTATCGGTAATAGGATTCCCCATACCGACCGTGCCGGACAGGTTTGTGTTTTCACAACCTTCCGTTGTGTCTAAAATACCATCGTTATCATCGTCTAGATCAACTACGTCGCCTACGCCATCGCCATCGGTATCGGGACCGTTCAAGGCGTCTAGGCACAGGGTAAAGGTATCGGTCGTAGTAATATACCTGTTATCGACCGTGAGATAATAGATTTCCCCCGGTGTAAGGCCCCAGTGCCGGATCCTCAAATCATCTTCCGGATCCGAATAGGTGGTACACGCCAATTCGGTAACGGCATCATTTTCCCAAAGCGCCATATAGGCATGGCGAAGGGTTCCCTTACTATCTCCCCTATCCATTCTTATATCGATCTTGCCTGAAGGAGGGGCTACAAAACTGAACCATTTGTTGTGGTTGACCAAGTCTGTCCAGCACGAAGCCGTGTTTTGATCAAAGGTAGCACCCAATGTTGTGTAGGCCGCATCGGGAGAACAGGTACCTATTAGGCCCGTTATATCGGTCGCCCCTTGGTAGTAATCGTTCGTTGCCTGATCGCTCAGGCAGAGGGAAAACGTATCGAGGGCGTGAATGTATCGGTTATCGACCGACACATAATAGGTGTTGCCAGGGGTGAGTCCCGTAGCCAGAAGGGAAATATCATCGTAATGACGGCCCGTCCTATGGGTATTACAGGCCAATTCGGTAACACCATCACTGTCCCACAAGGCCAAATAAGCGGTCTGCAGGGTTCCTTTTTCATCGCCCCTATCCAGTTTTACCTCAATATTTCCGGTTGCCGGGGCGGTAACCTCGAACCAAACATTTCTGTGGGGACCCGTATACCAGCACGAACCTGCATTTCGATCAGCGGATGCCCCGAGAGTGGAAAAGACCGCATCCCCGGAACACCCGTTCATAAAGGAATCGATATTTATGGCCCCTTCCAAGTAATCGTTGGTCGGGGTATCGCTAAGACATAACTTAAAGGTCTCGGCACCGGATGGTGTGCCGTAATGGCGGTCTACGGAAAAAAGGTAGGTATCGCCGGGAGTAAGTCCGTTGGCCAAAATCGAAATATCGTCGCTAACGGTGTCAAATGAACTACAAGCAATCTGGGTCGTACCCGTAGCGTCCCAGAGGGCCATCATGGCATAACGCATATCACCCGTCATGTCACCTGTTATGGTTCCCCTGTCCAAGTTGATCTGTATGGTACCCGTGGCGCTCGCCACAAAACTGAACCATACATTGGCATTAGGTCCCGAGGGCCAGCAAGAACCCGCACTGCCATCGGGCGTAGCATTTAATGTCGTATAGGCCGCATCGGCCGAGCAACTATTTAAGGAAAGGTGAATGGCATTGGCCCTATTATCGTTTGAAGGCTGAGCCCATAAGGACTGCCCCATAAACAAGAACAGTAGCACTAGAAAACTATGACACCTAAGGTACTCACCAAAAAAGTGGGAATTTCTTTTTTTTCGAACACGCATTTACTAAACGTTTAAGTTATATATACGGGATATTATAAATCGATGTGTTTTTTGTAAAACCCTAAAAGAAGCGGGGAGATTTTAAATTCCCCTTAGTGCTTATAAAGTCATATCGCAAGATGGCCTCAAAAGAACCCGAATTATAGATTGCCGCACCCAACTCGGTAACTTCTCGATCATAGGCCAGGCCAATCAAGAATTTTTTCGAAATATTAAAGCCGACCATACCACTAAACGCGGCATCCCAACGATAGGCGGCCCCTAGAATAAACTTTTCGCTAAACATAAAGTTGGCCGAAACGTCTACCTGTAAGGGAGCACCTGTTACCAACTTGGTCAATAAAGCCGGTTTAAACTTGACATTATCGTTTAGATCCCACACGTAACCAGTAATCAAATAAAAGTTCATCTGTTCTTTTGCGGTAGAGGGGTCAGGCCCATCCTTAAAGTGGAGCGTCTGTAAAATTCGCGGTACGGAAAGTCCCGCATAAAACCTTTCATTGTGGTAATAGACCCCTGCCCCTATATTGGGCGAAAACTTATTTTCGATATCGTTCTGGAGACTTGCATCACTTGTATACTGGTTGAGTTCTGAAAAGCGAACATCCAATAAATGGCCACTCCCCTTAAGGCCGAAGCTTAACCTTCCTTCGGTAGAAGTATATACCGTATATGAAAAATCTATGTCAAAATAGGTCTCTGAAGTGGGACCGATCTTATCGTTTACTATGGACAGGCCCAGCCCCACGCCCCTATACCCGATAGGCGAATGTAGATTAAACGTTTGGGTGGTTGGCGCCCCATCTAGCCCGACCCATTGCGAACGATGCAAAAGAGCCGTACTTACATGGCCACGGGAACCTGCATAGGCGGGGTTCACGCTTACCGTATTGTACATATATTGGGTGTATTGGGAATCTTGTTGTGCAATGGCATTTTGAATACTTGCCACTAATAGCAGGGCTAGCATTACACCAAATTGACGAGCGGTTGTTATGAGATTTGGGATCATCGTTACTACTATCGGTTAATGTATATATATCCTGAAAGGGATTGCTGCTCCCCTTTAGCATCCTTGTAATCTAAAATATAGAAATAGGTACCTACCGGCAGTTTTCTATCGGTATCAACGGTCACCCTTCCTTGGGAGGTACCGTCAAACACGTTGCCCTCGGTATTATAAGCCTGTGTGGTATAGACCAAAACACCCCATCTGTTATAGATCCGTATGGAATTATCGGGATATTTTTCCAGGCCTGTAATCGTAAGAAAATCATGTGCCCCATCATTATTGGGCGTTACCACGTTAAACACTTCAATAGGGTCTTCCTCAACATTAGGCTCTAAGTACTCAGGTATTCCGTTGCCATCGGTATCGTCATTGGCGTAATTTCCATCAATATTAATGTCTTCATCCTTACTTTGAATACCATCATCATCATCATCGGTATCCCTATAATCGACCTCCCCATCACCATCTGTATTCAGTAGATCATTGTACGGATCGTCGATTTCGTCATTGACATCGATATCAATAATGGTTTCTCCCTCATAGCCATCATCAAGGCCATCACGGTCTTTATCAGAACCGATAAAGGTTACATCGGGAATACCATTTCTATCGTGGTCATGAGCCTCAATACTATCAGGTACATTATCATTATCACTATCGGCATCAACGTAATCGGGAATACCGTCGTTGTCGGTATCTTCCGGGATAATGCCCAATAATCCATTTGTTTCATAGGCATCGTCAACCCCATTTCCGTTGAAATCCTCTCCGCTTGGCGCCACATAGTCAAGCGTAGTCTGGGCCTCAACATTGTCGGGGACTCCGTCATTATCACTATCGATATCCAAATAATCGGGAATACCATCGTTGTCGGTATCGGTGGGGTCCGTTGCCGGATCGTTATCGGCATCTAGATTCAAGTCCTCAAAACTATCAAGTATACCATCGTTATCGGTATCAAGGTCGATAGCGTTGGTAACCAAAATGCTTACCGTAGCGGTATCACAATTACCGACCGTATCGCAAAGGGTATAGGTAAACGAATCGCTACCGTTAAAATTTGTGTTTGGCGTATAGTTCCATATATCATCCGATAGGTCATTGGGGGTTCCGCCATCATTGCGGGTCAAAGTTCCATTGGAAGGGTCGGTTGAGGTTAGGCTTCCTGCGGAAGGAAGGTCATTGTCATTGCCGAGAATATCCAATGCTATAGGGGCATCTTGTGTCGTTGCAAAGCTATCATCAATAGCATCTAAAATAGGAAGCACATCGACCGTTACCGTAGCCGTACTACAATCGCCATAGATATTACAGACCGAATAATTAAAAGAATCGGGACCGTTGTAATCGGGGTTAGGAATATACGTTACGATATCATCGGTGGGGTCGTTAGGTGTTCCGTTGTTAGCAACATTAACGGTACCGTTTGTCGGATTGGTAGTCGTAAGCCTCCCTTCGGTCGGCAGCTCACTATCATTTGCAAAAATATCTACAATTACCGAATCGTCTTCGTCTACAATAACCAAATCATCTACCAGAATGGCCGATTCATCGATACAGACTACGGTAAAGCTGGGCAAATTTTTGGTGTTTCCCGCCTTGGTAATGGTGGCAATATACCGTTCGAGTGTTTTGGTAGCAATCACCATCGGGGCATTTTGGTCACCCGGCAAAGGAGGGGTCCAGCTAACCGAAGCTCCAGGAGAAAGGTGGGCCGTATTGTCACTGATATCAAGCGTAACCTCGTTGTAGGGGGAATTACAATTGGTCACAATAAAATAACTCGTCGCGTTCTTACCGCATAAAGTACCGTCATAGGTTGCGAAATAGATTCCCTGATCGGTTACTTCCAAAAACGATTCGGTACTTAGAACCGTGCCTGTATCTTGAGCCTCATACCAACGAAAATTGGTTCGGGTCTCTTCAGCCGAATCCGGCGGAGCCTGTAAGACATACTGAGCATTAGATACCACAAGTCCCAGTAAAGTAAAAACCATACTGAGGACAAGTTTTTTATATGTAGATTTCGCTTTCAAATCGACTGCTTATCTTGTTTATTATTTAACAACAAAAACTACGTTTATCAATGAGTTGTAACTTGCGGGTTGGGCAATAACATCATAGGTCATGACGCCAAATTCATCGACCGAAACATTGGTAAAAACGGCGGTATCGTAATAAGTGACATAGTAATACAATTCGTTATTCGCATATGTTGGAATAGCTGACGGTGCCGAAGTACTAGCTACCATTGGTGAACCGAATTGAGCTATGTACTGATCGTGTAAGTTTATGGTTCTTCCCGTACCGTTTGTAGAAGCATCTACTTCAATGGATGGAGGATAGAAAACCTTTGAGGCCTTTAATGAATTTATTTCAACAATGTCACCATCTGCCTCAACACCTAATAGTGATGTGGCATTACCGGTTACAGCATTAGATCCATAATCAGAAAAACGTACGGTTCCACCTTCTACATCTAACTTAGCATCCGGTGAATTTGTTCCGATACCTACTTCATTACTCAGACCATCAGTAAATAATAAATGGGTGTCTGACGTACCTTCTACCCTGAAATCATAATCTCCACCACCTTCATTGATCGTTACCCTGTTATCTACCCTTAAATAAGAATTTGTAAGGATTCCGTTCGTAAATCCACTGTTATGATTTATACGCAACCAAGTATCGGAATCTCTTAAGACCTCCTTACCGTTCATAAACAGATAATCGTTAAGCTCAATGTTCCCCTCGACGTCTAAAGCCCTATTATTGGTTATAGATGTTTTTCCAATAGCAACATTACCCTCGGTGAAAATATCATCGGTAATGGCATCTGGAGCAGATGTACCCCCGACTTCATACCAATCGTGATCGGAAAAGCTAGACAATGGCACATCTAAGTTACCACCACCATCGGTTAACCTTAGGTTGGATCCTACAACCCCAAAAGCCGTATTGTATTCGTTGGTTGGATCGGCATCGGCATCCTCAATGCTTATGGTCGTATTGGTACCGTCGTTTATCTGTATTTCAACAGATTCATTGGGTACAACTACCGCACTGCTCAAGTTTTGATCATCCCTAAAATCGGTAAGATCAACCGTAGTATCCGCACTGGTGCCATTCGCCAAGGTGATGATGTTTCCCGATAGGCTGATCTGTTGGTTATCGGTGTTTGCCAGGCTCGATAAGTTTACCGTCTCAGAACTACCATCTTCTATTCCAATGGTCAGGGTAGTTCCCGATAGCCCGGAACCTTTTATACTTTGATTATCGGCCAGGGCGGCCAGACTCACGGTATCAGAACTACCGCCTTCGATACCTACCGTTAACGTTGTTCCCGAAAAGGTCAAGTTTTGAATATTTTGGTTGTCCGTTCCCGGATTGTCCAAATGTGATAAGTCTACGGTTTGCGCTGTACCATTTTCAATACCAACAGTAAGTATATTCGAGCTTGTATTAATTGCAAGGTCTTCAATATTCTGATTATCGGTGTTGTCTAAATAAGGACTTAAATCTACTTGGTTCGCAGGAGTAGCCGGGTTTGTCAACGTCAGAATATCACTTGCCAAGCTTAAATCGGTAAGTTCGTTGGTCGCGCTGTTATCGTTATTGGCCGGAAAGTTGACCTCCAAATCATAGTCCCCATCGGTCTCGCTCAAGGTCACAGAGCCATCCGTAGAGGTCAAGGTCTGGATTTCGTTGTTCGGGTCCGCATCGGCATCATCCGTATCGACCGTTACCGAACCGCCATCTACCAAGGAAATCGTTTTTCCCGTAGCGTCAATCGACAGGTCCTGTGTATCCGTATTCGTGTATGAGGACAAGTCGATATCCGTGGCACCCGTATTATTCGTGACCTTTAGGATGTTTCCCGTAAGGCTTAGATCTTGTATCTCGTTATTTGGGTCGGCATCGGCATCATCCGTATCGACCGTTACCGAACCGCCATCTACCAAGGAAATCGTTTTTCCCGTAGCGTCAATCGACAGGTCCTGCGTATCCGTATTCGTGTATGGGGACAAATCGATATCCGTGGCACTTGTATTATTCGTGACCTTTAGGATATTCCCCGTAAGGCTCAAATCTTGGATCTCATTATTTGGATCAGCATCGGCATCGTCCGTATCCAAGGCATCCACATAGGCCTTAGTGGCCGCGTCCTGTGGAGCGATTGGGTCGGCCAAGTTCGTGATGGCCTGGTTGCCAGCACTTGGGTCCTCCCCTATTACATCCTCTAGATCTTGGATCTCGTTGTTCGGGTCCGCATCGGCATCGTCCGTATCGACCGTTACCGAACCGCCATCTACCAAGGAAATCGTTTTTCCCGTAGCGTCAATCGACAGGTCCTGTGTATCCGTATTCGTGTATGGGGACAAATCGATATCAGTGGCACCCGTATTATTCGTGACCTTTAAGATATTCCCCGTAAGGCTCAGATCTTGTATCTCATTATTTGGATCAGCATCGGCATCATCCGTATCGACCGTTACCGAACCGCCATCTACCAAGGAAATCGTTTTTCCCGTAGCGTCAATCGACAGGTCCTGTGTATCCGTATTCGTGTATGCGGACAAGTCGATATCCGTGGCACCCGTATTATTCGTGACCTTTAGGATGTTTCCCGTAAGGCTTAGATCTTGGATCTCGTTGTTCGGGTCGGCATCGGCATCGTCCGTATCGACCGTTACCGAACCGCCATCTACCAAGGAAATCGTTTTTCCCGTAGCGTCGATCGACAGGTCCTGTGTATCCGTATTCGTGTATGGGGACAAATCGATATCCGTGGCACCTGCATTATTCGTGACCTTTAGGATATTCCCCGTAAGGCTCAAATCTTGGATCTCATTATTTGGATCAGCATCGGCATCATCCGTATCGACCGTTACCGAACCGCCATCTACCAAGGAAATCGTTTTTCCCGTAGCGTCAATCGACAGGTCCTGCGTATCCGTATTCGTATATGCGGACAAATCGATATCAGTGGCACCCGTATTATTCGTGACCTTTAAGATATTCCCCGTAAGGCTCAGATCTTGTATCTCATTATTTGGATCAGCATCGGCATCATCCGTATCGACCGTTACCGAACCGCCATCTACCAAGGAAATCGTTTTTCCCGTAGCGTCAATCGACAGGTCCTGTGTATCCGTATTCGTGTATGCGGACAAGTCGATATCCGTGGCACCCGTATTATTCGTGACCTTTAGGATGTTTCCCGTAAGGCTCAAATCTTGTATCTCGTTATTTGGGTCGGCATCGGCATCATCCGTATCGACCGTTACCGAACCGCCATCTACCAAGGAAATCGTTTTTCCCGTAGCGTCAATCGACAGGTCCTGCGTATCCGTATTCGTGTATGGGGACAAATCGATATCCGTGGCACTTGTATTATTCGTGACCTTTAGGATATTCCCCGTAAGGCTCAGATCTTGGATCTCATTGTTCGGGTCGGCATCGGCATCGTCCGTATCCAAGGCATCGACATAAGCCTTAGTGGCCGCGTCCTGTGGAGCGGTTGGGTCGGCCAAGTTCGTGATGGCCTGGTTGCCAGCACTTGGGTCCTCCCCTATTACATCCTCTAGATCTTGGATCTCGTTGTTCGGGTCCGCATCGGCATCATCCGTATCGACCGTTACCGAACCGCCATCTACCAAGGAAATCGTTTTTCCCGTAGCGTCGATCGACAGGTCCTGCGTATCCGTATTCGTGTATGGGGACAAATCGATATCCGTGGCACTTGTATTATTCGTGACCTTTAGGATATTCCCCGTAAGGCTCAAATCTTGTATCTCGTTATTTGGGTCGGCATCGGCATCGTCCGTATCGACCGTTACCGAACCGCCATCTACCAAGGAAATCGTTTTTCCCGTAGCGTCAATCGACAGGTCCTGCGTATCCGTATTCGTGTATGGGGACAAATCAATATCAGTGGCACCCGTATTATTCGTGACCTTTAGGATATTTCCCGTAAGGCTCAAATCTTGTATCTCATTATTTGGATCAGCATCGGCATCGTCAGTATCCAAGGCATCCACATAGGCCTTAGTGGCCGCGTCCTGTGGAGCGGTTGGGTCGGCCAAGTTCGTGATGGCCTGGTTGCCAGCACTTGGGTCCTCCCCTATTACATCCTCTAGATCTTGGATCTCGTTGTTCGGGTCCGCATCGGCATCATCCGTATCGACCGTTACCGAACCGCCATCTACCAAGGAAATCGTTTTTCCCGTAGCGTCAATCGACAGGTCCTGTGTATCCGTATTCGTGTATGCGGACAAGTCGATATCCGTGGCACCCGTATTATTCGTGACCTTTAGGATGTTCCCCGTAAGGCTTAGATCTTGTATCTCATTATTTGGATCAGCATCGGCATCGTCCGTATCGACCGTTACCGAACCGCCATCTACCAAGGAAATCGTTTTTCCCGTAGCGTCAATCGACAGGTCCTGTGTATCCGTATTCGTGTATGAGGACAAATCGATATCCGTGGCACTTGTATTATTCGTGACCTTTAGGATGTTTCCCGTAAGGCTCAGATCTTGGATCTCGTTGTTAGGGTCGCCGTCCAAATCGAGTGTCGCGTTTCCACCTACGGCATTCCATGTACTTCCATCATAAACATATAATTGTCCCGCTACCTCATCGACATAGGTAACACCGCTATTGCTCGGCGTAACCGATGGGGCCCCGCTGCCTAATAATGTCAGCTCATTGGTAGGGTCCGCATCCGCATCGTCCAAGGAAGGCACATCCACGATCAGGTCGGGATATGTTCCGCTCACCACAACATTTCCGCTACCTCCATCAGTGATGGTCACGGTTTGATCGGGTGCGGCATTCACTACTTCAAAATTTTGTCCGCTTTGGTTTACCGTTATACCGGTTCCCGAGGAAACCGTTTGGTTCTCATTGTTCGGGTCCGCATCGGCATCCTGAATGTTTATGGTCGTAGAACCACCACGCTCCAAATTGATGGACACGGTTTCATTGGCCGTGGCCACAGCGCTACCGATCTGTTGGTCATCGCTACTATTGGCCGCCAAATCCTCCAAAGCTTCCTGTACGTTGGTTTCGTTTACACTATCCCCGTCCACGTCAAATGGAGTTCCCAAAGCTACTTCAGCAGCATCCTGGATCTCGTTCGTGGCATCGGCATCCGCATCATCGACATTTAGATTGATCGCATTCCCTTCGGAAATACTTACGTTACCCGGATTGCCATCAGTACTTAAGGTCTGGTCATCGCTACTGTTAGCGGCCAAATCCTCCAAAGCTTCCTGTACGTTCGTTTCGTTCACACTATCCCCGTCCACGTCAAAAGGAGTTCCCAAAGCTACTTCAGCAGCGTCTTGGATTTCGTTCGTGGCATCGGCATCCGCATCCTGAATGTTTATGGTCGTAGAACCACCACGCTCCAAATTGATGGACACGGTTTCATTGGCCGTGGCCACAGCGCTACCGATCTGTTGGTCATCGCTACTATTGGCCGCCAAATCCTCTAAAGCTTCCTGTACGTTGGTTTCGTTTACACTATCCCCGTCCACGTCAAAAGGAGTTCCCAAAGCTACTTCAGCAGCATCCTGGATCTCGTTATTTGGGTCCGAATCGGCATCGTCCGTATCGACCGTTACCGAACCGCCATCTACCAAGGAAATCGTTTTTCCCGTAGCGTCGATCGACAGGTCCTGCGTATCCGTATTCGTGTATGCGGACAAATCAATATCCGTGGCACTTGTATTATTCGTGACCTTTAGGATGTTTCCCGTAAGGCTTAGATCTTGTATCTCGTTGTTAGGGTCGGCATCGGCATCGTCCGTATCCAAGGCATCCACATAGGCCTTAGTGGCCGCGTCCTGTGGAGCGGTTGGGTCGGCCAAGTTCGTGATGGCCTGGTTGCCAGCACTTGGGTCCTCCCCTATTACATCCTCTAGATCTTGGATCTCGTTGTTCGGGTCCGAATCGGCATCGTCAGTATCCAAGGCATCCACATAGGCCTTAGTGGCCGCGTCCTGTGGAGCGGTTGGGTCGGCCAAGTTCGTGATGGCCTGGTTGCCAGCACTTGGGTCCTCCCCTATTACATCCTCTAGATCTTGGATCTCGTTGTTCGGGTCCGAATCGGCATCGTCAGTATCCAAGGCATCCACATAGGCCTTAGTGGCCGCGTCCTGTGGAGCGGTTGGGTCGGCCAAGTTCGTGATGGCCTGGTTGCCAGCACTTGGGTCCTCCCCTATTACATCCTCTAGATCTTGGATCTCGTTATTGGGGTCTCCATCTAAATCAGGACTCGCATTTCCACCTACGGCATTCCATGTACTTCCATCATAAACATATAATTGTCCCGCTACCTCATCGACATAGGTAACCCCACTATTGCTCGGGGTTACGGACGGAGCTCCATTGCCCAACAAAGTAAGTTCGTTAGTAGCATCCTCATCAGGATCTGTTGAATTTACCGTATAATTTCCATCGCCATCATCCGACACTGAAATCGCACCTGTTCCGGCGATTACGGTTTCTACAAGCGATGATAAATCGACACTTGTTGAACTCCCTCTTTCAATCTCAATCTGTAATTGATTTGTTCCACTTAAAGTGGCTCCGGTCAAATTCTGGTTATCACTACTATTCGCAGCTAAATCGGCAATAGCCTCTTCTACCGTATTTTCGTCTACACTATCTCCATCAACGTCCAAAGGTGTTGTTAAGTTCACCTCGGTCGCTTCTTGATCATCGGTACCATCAAAACTTGTTGTAGTTCCGTTTTCGGATGAATACACATAATTTACGTTATCAGCAGTAGATAAAGTAGTAATCGTTTCGTCGATTTGCGTGGTAGTACCATCGGCCTCGGTTACCGTGGCAATCAGATTACCGGCGATAACATCGGTTATGGCGATGCCGTTCGTGTTGATATCCACATCCGTTCCGTCACCATTGGTAAACCTATAAAGTCCCCCTCCTAAGTCCGTGATATCCGATTTGGCGACTGTTACATCGGTTCCGGTCTCATCGACCAAAGTAATATTGCCGTCGTTACGGTCCTCGATACGTACAATGCTCTCTTGGATAGAGACGGTAGTACCATCTTCCTTTTCGTAAATACCTATTTCGTTTCCTGTAGTCGATGTACCCGTGATATCCGTTATCGTCTCGTCGATCTCGGTGACACTTCCATCGGCCTCGGTCACAGTAGCTATCAGATTACCGGCGATAATATCGGTTATGGCGATGCCGTTCGTGTTGATATCGATATCCGTTCCGTCGCCATTGGTAAACCGATAAAGTCCACCTCCTAAGTCCGTGATATCCGATTTGGCGACTGTTACATCGGTTCCGGTCTCATCGACCAAAGTAATATTGCCGTCGTTACGGTCCTCGATACGTACAATGCTCTCTTGGATAGAGACGGTAGTACCATCTTCCTTTTCGTAAATACCTATTTCGTTTCCTGTAGTCGATGTACCCGTGATATCCGTTATCGTCTCGTCGATCTCGGTGACACTTCCATCGGCCTCGGTCACAGTAGCTATCAGATTACCGGCGATAATATCGGTTATGGCGATGCCGTTCGTGTTGATATCCACATCCGTTCCGTCGCCATTGGTAAACCTATAAAGTCCACCTCCTAAGTCCGTGATATCCGATTTGGCGACTGTTACCGTTGCTCCAGATTCGTTTGTAAAAGTTACATTGCCATCACCAGCATCGCTTATAGCCGTTATGGTTTCGTTAATGGTTACTATATCGCCATTCTCATTCTCGTAAACACCTATGGCATTCCCTGTGGGCGCCGTTCCCGATAAGGTCGTAATAGTCTCAACAGGCAAAGTCACCGTTGCCGTACCTCCGTTTTCAAGGGTTAGCGAAAGTACCCCTGTTCCATTATCAAAAGTAAAACTCTGAAGCTGTTGGTCATCGGATGATGTCAATTCCCAAGAATCGCCATCCCAAAAATAAATGGTGCCGGTATCGGTATTCACATAAATATCTCCGAGATCGGCTCCTGCAGGAGTAGCCACTCCCGGTGCAGTAACATCGACACCGCTTAACACTTCACAGTTACATTGGTCTTCTAAATTGACCGTAGTCTGTGCAAATGTTAATCCGGAGATTAAAAAAACGAGGATTATACTTATTTTTTTCATGACCATCACTTTGCTTAATATCGTATCGTCCAATACTTTTTGTGATTACTATGCGAGCTGACAACAGACATAGTGAACTGTTTCTTTTTCAAAAAAAATAAAAGCTGAACACCTTTCTGGACATTACACATTTTACGTGCATTTTGATATAGTGAAGAGGATGTAGAGACATCCTAAATGCCACTCGGTTTTTGAATTAAAACCTGTTGTCTTGTTTGGTTAAGCTATTCAGTTTTTGGGGTGAATCGAAGCAATCCCATTGAAAATGATCCAATTACGTTTACAAAATTAACCTTAGTGTTACCAACTGAAAATAATTGTTGTATAAGTGTTAATTACTAATGTATACGTAGGGAAAAATGAGGTGTCGATATATATATTTTCTGTGCCACTCGTCGATAAGTTCAATTATATCGCTGTATTGCAGAGGTCGATAAATCTTGAAAATGGATCAAATAGTTTGTATTTACATCTTTTTTTGACCCCAAAATAAGGCGCAAAAAAGTATCGAAAACCAACTTTGAAAGATTAATGATCCATCCCTAACCGAAAGCGAGAACAAGCTGTTAATTCTTCTTTACCCGGTAGGTTATTCTACGGTTTGTAATTACGGTATACGCTTTAACAATGCTTAGGGGAGAAAACTCAGAAGTAGTATTGGCCAAGGTAGCCGTTGTAGTTACCGATTTTCCTAGGCTAATACCTGGCGGAGCAGGTATACTGAACTTAAACTTATTGGTGTTATCGGTATTATTGTCATCATCGGTATAGGTCGTAACCTGTGAATCGGTGTCTATCGGGCCACCTTCGACCATAGTGGCAAGATATATTTGTCCTTCACCATAATCGTATGTCATTCCCAACTTATTATCTCCAATGGCGGCAGACCCCTCATTAATGTCGGTTGCAAACAGTTCTAAAGTTGCCCCTGGCCTTGACCATCCTTCAATGACAAGATTGGTTCCGGAAAGATAAGCCCCAGTGATTATCGGAAAATTTAGAAGTCCATTAGGGCCATTATCGGTATCACCTGAATCGTTAATAGTGACCCCATCTCCCATACTGTCGGATGCATCTAAATCGATACCTAATGCCGGACTAGCGGTTCCATTCGCATAAATAGCGTTTCTAGAAATTAGGTTGCCCGAGGTATTCCCCCCTCCAAGAACAACACCGGCGCCTCCATTTGAAGCGATTATATTCTGGGTCAGGGTAGAATTGCTTCCATCGAGACGAATGCCGGCATTGGCATCATCTCCGGTACACTTACCACCGTCTTGGCCTGAATTTACTATTGTATTTTCCGTAATCGTGAGTCCACCCGAAATTCCTTCGCCATCAATTCCTAAGGAAGCTGCCTTATCTATTAAATTCTGTTGGATCAAAATACCCGATCCCCCACTTACTTTTATATTATCAAAACACGCATTGCTTCCATTATCGGTTATATGGTTGTTTTGAATAACGGTAGACGTTCCTCCGTTGACCAAAATACCCTCATCAGTGTTTCTTGCAATGTAGTTGCCCTCTATGGTCGTTATACCACCTGTAACTTCTACCCCATAATCAATATCACCAGATGCATTACCAAGGGCATTGACTCCTAATAAGTTATGCGATACGGTAGCCGAACCACCTTCAACCTTTACTCCGGCATTATCACCCGCACGAACGGCAATATTACGTACTTCCACATTGGTGCCATTCAATTGGAGGACATCGCCATTTGCGCTATAAAGTTCAATTTCAGGTCTATCGAAATCAGGTAAAATGGTATTCGAAACGCCAACCCCTGTTCCCCCGGAACCTACGGTTCCCGCATTGGTATTTCCCGAATAAGCCGTTTGCGTACGACCGTCGATAACCGTATTCGTACCGGATACAATAGGAAATTCATTGGGATTTGACATGGTAATATTGAAATATCCGTTAGCAAAATTAGTGTCGGCCGTTCTGCCCAAGGGATCTCCGGTAGTGGGTATCATAAAAATTGAGGTATCTTCACCAGCTCCCGGATCAAATAGACCATTAGCTTCAATATCTAAGCCTACTTCACCTATACCATTGGAATTCTTAATAAATTGGGTCAATGAACCTTGTCCGGTTTCATTGGTATTCACAATGGTATTGAAGTTGAAGCCGAAATCGATTCCCACGACACCATTACCTGCCACTTCAACCGGTGATATACTCTGTGCATTGTTAAAAACACCTAGCGATACATCTTGCCCTGCTTTTGGGTCGGCCCCACCAACCTCATTAATGACATCTACAATACTGCTAGAAACGACTTCGGTCCTATAAGTCTGTACCGGATAACAATTCGAGCAATTGGCCCCATTGTCCCTTGTGGACCTTACCGTCGAACTTACCACTTTTACAAAGTAGTCACCATCGGCCATCCCCCCGAACGAGTAATTCCCGTTCGCCTCGGTATTTTTTCTTTGGATGAAGTTGCCCGAGGAATCGAAGAGTTCTACGATTGCCCCCGAAATTCCTATCCCGCCCGTAGTCAATTGGTTTCGACCCGGACCTCCAGGATAATTAACATCCTCAAAAACACGTCCTGCAATCAAATTTGATGGAACTTTTAAGACTACAGCTGCGGAAATAACAAAATCTTGACCTACATCTACGTTGGCCGTTACCTCACTATCCGCAGTTTGAATAAATGAGGAGATATCATAGGTATCTAAATCTACACCATAGGTACTGGCATTATTATAAACGGGTGGCCCTACAGTGTTATCGTAAATTGTAGAATTATAAGAGTTATTACCGGTTTGGCCACCATCGCCCGTAAGTATAAAGTTTTGGTTACGCTGGTTGGTAATGGACAGTTCTTCCGGGTTGGTAGAACCCGAACTTGAACCATTAAGATCCGGATCGCCTTCCCATGATAAGAAAGAAGCTTTAGCTCCAGTGCCAGAAATGGCATAAAACGAATCTAAGGTAAATGAGTTACCGTCATTACTTAATCCGTCAAAACCTTGATATAAGTTAATGTTTACGGCCGGCAAGGAACGGTCTTCATAAAACACCATTAGCGCCCAGCCCCCTAACACCGTACTTGTAGTACAATATTCTCCCGTATTATTAATCGTAAGACCACTAAAATCGAAGACGTTGCCCGATAAATTAGATATACCTTGAACAATTGTGGTTACATCACTCACATACCCAAAAAAGTTTCTGTTACCCAACGAAGTTTGATACAAAAAATTAGCCGATACACTCTGTCCTTCAAAGATTACATCGGGATCCCGTACCGTACTAGAATGCGACCAATACAAATAAGCCCGTTCTACTGACGCCGTTGCCGGAACAGGGGATACCAAACTATTGGACGACGATGTAGTAACCGCACAAGGACTAGCCCCATTAGGACTGGTACGCAACGTACCTCCCGTGGTGGTATAATCGTAATACCCATCAAATTCTTGAAACAAGGTCAAAGGGTCATTTGCCAAGATTTGTGAGTTGATGGTACCTTTCCCTTTTTCATTATAGTTCACTACGGCATACTGAGCATTGGCTCCGGTAAACTCTATATCAAAATCCTCGGCATATTCGGGTACACCATCATTGGCTATTGGCACCGATATGGTCTGAATATTGTTCAGCTCTCCCGTAAAAGTCAATGTGCCGGAGCTTGCGGTATAATCGCTTCCTGCCAAGGCAAGTCCGTCCACGGTCCTAAAATCGACCGTAAAAGGAACTTCTACGAATCCAAACAAGAAAATGTTTCTTCCATGGGCCGCTCGTGTCGACCTTACCGTAAATACGGCATTACCTACATCTTCATCAAAAGTAATATCGTCAATTACAATAATCGGTCCGTCTGGAAAACAATTGATTTCAGCTTCCCAACCAGCTCCCGTATTGCTTCCATTGGAAACAAACCTAAAAGTTAAGCATCCTGATGAATGGGAAGAGTTAATACTCGTAGGAACGTTAGCACTATCGTACTGCCCTATTAGCGTTCCACTCGTATTCGAACCTTCATAAATGTAAAGAACATCACCGGAAACGATTTCAAAACTGGAAAAGTTGATATTAATGTACGTATCGGCCGTATCCGGACATATGGTATACGTCATATCTTGGTTATTGCCGTAATTTGAAAGTCCGCCCGGATCAAAAAAAGTATCACTACATGTGGTAGCATTACCCCCATTGGTCATAATTAAGGCGTCATCGTCTATAATAGTAGCCGTAGCCGTATCGCTAATGTCTATCTGGGAATCGGATGACAAGGTAAATTCCACCGTAAAATTTTCGGGATTCTCCATAGTTCCATCGTCAAGAATAGGAACAGTTATGGTTTCGGTATCACCTGTAGATCCATTAAAGTTCAAAACACCTGTTCTAGAGGTGTAGTCGCTACCATCGATAGCGGAACCATTTACCGTTCGATAATTTAAAGTATATGGCGCCGTGGCATTTGCCCCTGTATGTCTAACGATGAAAGTAGCATTACCGGCATCTTCATCTACCGTAACATCATCTATTTCAATTACAGGTAGTGGTGGCGGAAAAGTTGCCGTAATCAGAAAATTATCAATAAGGGCATAATCGTTATTACTCCAATTCGTTCCAGATTTTGCCAATCGAATGGTTGTGGTCGCCGAAATATAGCTTGAAATATCTCGACTGAAGGTCCCTGAAGTATTATTTCCACTAATCGTCCCCACTGTTGTATAAGACGCCCCGCCATTATTGGAAACCTCCACGCCGAGTGCCGCGCCTCCCGTAAGGCTTATGGCTCCATAAGTGAAACTTAGGGTTGCCGTTGCCGCACCATTTAAGTTGGCCGATCGACGTATGGTTTCCGACCAAATATAATAAAGCTCGAGCCGGTTAGTACTTATTCGAATATACTGACTTGCCGGTCCACCATTCGTGTCCCCTGTTTCGATCCAATCCGTACTAAAGTTGGAACTACCATTGTTGTTGGAGTAAGAAACACTGCTAAAATTGTCCCTATAGGTTTCTTGCGCGAACAGCTGTAACGAGAACAACATCGCTATAAAAATGTAGAAGTACCTTATGTTATTATGGAACATTTAATATATCTGTAAAGGGCCAAAACCATCCAAAAAGAATCGAATCAACCTAATAATCAAACAAATATACCGGTCTCTAGCCCGCTACTATCAAAATTGTTGTGAAGTAAAGAATTGGTAACACGTGAGGCCAGTTTTACAGTGTCTGTCGATTTTCAACATGGCCCATGAAGCTACATTAAGGCCTTTATCGACCAACTACCTTATGATAAAAACACGGGAATATCCATCAAAAAAGGCCGCTATTGGATAGCGGCCTTTTACAGTTGGTATATTTAATTGTTCTATTCGAGAATGATAAATTCGGAACGTCGGTTCAGCTCATGATCCTTATCGGAACATTTTACACCATTGGCGCATTTGTTTATGAGTTTGGTTTCCCCAAAACCTTCGCCTTCCAGTCGCTCTTTGGCAATACCCTTACTGATCATATAGTTGACCGTAGCTTCTGCCCTCTTTTGGGAAAGCCATAGGTTGTACGAATCTTTCCCCCTACTATCGGTATGCGAGTTCACCTTGATTCTTAAACTCGAATACTTCTCCATGGCCGCAATAACTTTTTCCACTTCTATCTCCGAATCTTTTCGAATATTGTACTTATCGAAGTCAAAATAGATGGTACTAAGTTGTAACAACTTGGCCAAATCATCTCCAAATCCGGCACTGATAGAGCTTCTTTCCAAGAAGAAATCGATAGTTTTAGGTGCTCCATCAGATTTTCCCAAGTATTCTTCGGAAGGTATATAACCTTCGGTCATTGCCCTTACAAAATTGCCCTGGGTACAATCTACGGTCAAATTATATTTACCTTCCGCATCGGTGATGGCAGACATAATTTCTTCGTTATTTTCATCAATAACCTTTACAGAAGCCCCAACCAAGGGCTCATTGGATATTTTATCCCTTACGACCCCAGATACAGCTTGTTCACAGTCGATAAGTAGTGGTTTAGTTTCAAGAAAAGCATAAATATCATCTGCTCCTTGACCTTCCGAGCGGTTTGAGGCGAAGTAACCTTCTCGGGTATCTTCGTCAAAGATGAACGTAAAATCGTCCATTCGGCCATTAACGGGCTCCCCTACATTCATTACGGTGCCATCGAACCTTCCATCGTCTATCTTCGTTGCAAAAATATCAAGACCACCCAGTCCTGGATGTCCATCGGAAGAGAAGTATAAAATATCCTTACTGGTTACAAAAGGAAAGGTTTCCCTAGCTTCCGTATTGATTACGTCCCCTAGATTTTCAGGCGTTCCATAGCTTCCATCTTCATTTATGGCTACCTTAAAAATATCGGACTCCCCAAATGAGCCGGGCATATCGGAAGCAAAATACAATGTTTTTTCATCAGCGCTCAATGTAGGATGCGCTATGGAATAATCATCGCTATTAAAAGGCAGTTCTTCTATATTAGACCAAAGCCCTTCTTCAGACATAACCGCCTTAAAGATCTTAAGACGAATGATTCCATTACCATCTTTTACATATTTACCTTCCTTATAATTGTTACGGGTAAAATAAAGTGTTTGACCATCTTTGGTAACTACCGATGTAGACTCGTGCAATCTCGTATTAAGTTGATCGCCCAACTTGGTTACGAATCCATTGGAGGCACTATCGGCATTAACTTTGTAAAGGTCTAAGAAGTCTTTTGAATTCCAGGTGTGACGGTAGCGCGCAAAGTTACCGGTATCCCTATCCGAAGAAAAGATGAGTCCCTTCTTGTAAAAAGACGGGGCAAACTCGGAGTAAGGTGAATTGTATTGAAATGGCAATACGTTGTACCTACCGGAATTTTTCTTGATATCGTTTAAATAGTCTTCTTCGCTTTTGTAGGTATTGGCCCTAACATCATCTGAAGTGACTTCTAGAAACTTCGCCATTATTACTTTGGAAGTTTCATAATCTTCTAAAGTCTTCAAGGTTTGGGCATACCTAAAGTAATACTCAGGACCCGTTTCGTCAGGATATTCATCTACCAGCCTTTTATAGGTATTGGCAGCATCTTCGTAATCTGCATTATAATAGTAGGAGTTCCCCAGTTTCTTTAATAAGTCTGCCGAAACATATCCGCGATCGAGCACTTTTTTGTAAATGTCGATAGCCGGACTAAAGGAGTACTCGTCATATTTTTCATTGGCTTTGGTTATTAATTTTTCTTGGGCAAAACCACTAACACCCATCAAAAAGACCAAAACAAATAGAATGTGTATTTTTTTTATCATAAGATATAAGGTTTAGAAGAAACGAGGAGAAACCAGTTTTTCAAAGGATTTCACCAATTCCCATCTTAGAAAAATTTCGAAAGACCCTGAGTTATATTGTGTACTGCCAAAGTCGGTTGTTTCTTTATCATAGGCCAAACCTAACATAATTTGGTCAGATATCTGAAATCCTGCCAAGGCACTTACTGCGGCATCCCATCTGTAAGCGGCTCCGAAGGAAAACTTTTCCGCAAAGAGGAAGTTGGCCGACACATCTACCTGAAGAGGTGCACCACCGACGACCTTTGTCAAAAGGGCCGGTTTGAACATGAGGTTATCGTTCAAATCAAATACGTAACCGGTAATCAAATAGAAGTTCACACGGTCTTTTGCCAAAAAGTCGATTTGATTGGCATCGGAATCGGCAGAATCAAAATGCTCTACCTCCAATAAATTGGGTGCGGAAAGACCGGCATAAAACTTATTGGTGTGATAATACATACCCAAACCAACGTTCGGGGAAAACTTGTTTTCAATATTATCCGTTCCTACGGCTTCTTCAAACCCTGGTCGCTGTCGTAATTGTTCAAAATCGAGGTTCAGGATGTTACCCCCCAATTTTAGGCCAAAAGATAGTTTTCCTTTAAGGGAAACATCGATTGAATAAGAAATCAATCCGTCTATATACGTTTCCTGAACGGTTCCTTCCCCTATTTTGTCGTTTACTACCGACAGGCCGTATCCCACATTACTATTTCGAATGGGAGAATGCAAGTTAATGGTAAAGGTTTCGGGCGAACCGTCTAAACCTACCCACTGTGACCTGTAAAGGCCCGCGATGCTGAGCTGCCCCCTAGAGCCCGCGTAGGCTGGGTTAACGCTCATCGTATTGAACATGTACTGAGTGTATTGGGCATCTTGCTGGGCGGAAGCCGTTTGACAATAGACCAACACCAAGAATAGGGCCGCTAGTAGCTTGTTTTTTATAATCATGCCTACTTTATAGATTATTTACTGATATAAATATAACCACTATCAGTTATATTCTGCTTGTTTACAGTGGAGTACTTAAAGATATAGAAATATACACCGGCAGGTAGATAGTCTGCACCACTTATAGTGGATCTTCCTTTTGACCTACCATCAAAAACATTGTTCTGGTTATTGTAATCTTCCCCTTCGTAAACTGCCACTCCCCATCGGTTGAATATCTTAAGGCTATTGTTCAATGCCTTATCGACATTTTCAATCCACAAGAATTCATTTTTACCATCTCCGTTAGGTGTTACCATTTGCATCACTACAATATCGGTATCCTCCTCTGGATCAAGATATGAAGGGATTCCATCACCATCGAGATCATCGTCGGTTGGATTACCGTTTCCATTTCCATCTTCGTCAGGAGTATCGATACCGTCACCATCATCATCAATATCACGGTAATTCACGTCTTCGGTACCATCGGTATCGGGAAGATCGTTTGCCGGATCGTCGATTTCATCATTGACATCAAAGCCATCGTTGACATCGCTTCCTTCGTAACCATCATCAAGTCCATCTCCATCCGTGTCAATACCTGTGTACGATTGGTCAGGGATACCATCAAAATTGAAATCGTTCCCTTCATTATTATCGAACACCAAATCATTATCACTATCAAGGTCAATATAATCTTCCGTATCCGCCCCATCGGTATTTACCGGTATCAATCCATCAGGATAGGCCGAGTTCAATCCATTATTGGCTTCGTAGGTTGCCGCATCGTCATTGTTCGGTGCAATGTAACCATCAGTGGTCTGGGCCTCTACGTTATCAGGAATACCATCATCGTCAGAGTCGATATCCAAATGGTTAGGTATGCCGTCACCATCCGTATCCAAAGGATTGGTCAAAGGATCGTTATCACCATCGGTATTAGGATCTTCTACAGTATCCAATATACCGTCATTATCGTCATCTAAGTCTACCCTATCCGGCACTCCGTCACCATCGGTATCGGTATCGTCAGGATTCGGATTGTTATCGGTAGGATCCAAGTAATTTGGCGTACCGTTTCCGTTACTATCGTCATTGGTCGGGTCTCCGTCTTGGTCCACATCTTCATCGGGAGTATCGATGCCGTCACCGTCATCGTCCAAATCACGATAGTTTACATCTTCGGTACCATCGGTATCGGGAAGATCGTTTGCAGGATCGTCGATTTCATCATTCACATCAAAGCCATCGTTGATATCGCTTCCTTCGTAACCATCATCCAATCCATCGCCATCGGCATCGTTTCCGGTATAGGTTTGATCAGGGATACCATCGAAATTGAAATCGTTACCCTCGTTGTTGTCGGGAACACTATCGTTATCACTGTCAAGGTCTATGTAATCTTCTGTATCAGCCCCATCGGTGTTCACAGGTGTTAACCCGCCAGGATAGGCCGAGTTCAATCCGTCGTTGGCCTCATAAGTTGCCGCATCGTCATCGTTCGGTGCAATGTAACCATCAGTGGTCTGGGCCTCTACGTTATCAGGAATACCATCATCGTCAGAGTCGATATCCAAATGGTTAGGTATGCCGTCTCCATCCGTATCCAAAGGATTCGTCAAAGGATCGTCATCCCCATCGGTATTAGGGTCTTCCTCGGTATCTAAAATACCATCGTTATCATCATCCAAATCGGTAGAATCAGGTACACCGTCACCATCGGTATCCGTGAGGGTGTCATCGGTAGGATCCAAGTAATTTGGCGTATCGTCATTATCGGTATCGTCATTGGTCGGGTCTCCGTCTTGGTCCACATCTTCATCGGGAGTATCGATGCCGTCACCGTCATCGTCCAAATCACGATAGTTTACATCTTCGGTACCATCGGTATCGGGAAGATCATTTGCAGGATCATCGATTTCATCATTCACATCAAAGCCATCGTTGATATCGCTTCCTTCGTAACCATCATCCAATCCATCGCCATCGGCATCGTTTCCGGTATAGTTTTGATCAGGGATACCATCGAAATTGAAATCGTTACCCTCGTTGTTGTCGGGAACACTATCGTTATCACTGTCAAGGTCTATGTAATCTTCTGTATCAGCCCCATCGGTGTTCACAGGTGTTAACCCGCCAGGATAGGCCGAGTTCAATCCGTCGTTGGCCTCATAAGTTGCCGCATCGTCATCGTTCGGTGCAATGTAACCATCAGTGGTCTGGGCCTCTACGTTATCAGGAATACCATCATCGTCAGAGTCGATATCCAAATGGTTAGGTATGCCGTCTCCATCCGTATCCAAAGGATTCGTCAAAGGATCGTCATCCCCATCGGTATTAGGGTCTTCCTCGGTATCTAAAATACCATCGTTATCATCATCCAAATCGGTAGAATCAGGTACACCGTCACCATCGGTATCCGTGGGGGTGTCATCGGTAGGATCCAAGTAATTTGGCGTATCGTCATTATCGGTATCGTCATTGGTCGGGTCTCCGTCTTGGTCCACATCTTCATCGGGAGTATCGATGCCGTCACCGTCATCGTCCAAATCACGATAGTTTACATCTTCGGTACCATCGGTATCGGGAAGATCGTTTGCAGGATCATCGATTTCATCATTCACATCAAAGCCATCGTTGATATCGCTTCCTTCGTAACCATCATCCAATCCATCGCCATCGGCATCGTTTCCGGTATAGTTTTGATCAGGGATACCATCGAAATCGAAATCGTTACCCTCGTTGTTGTCGGGAACACTATCGTTATCACTGTCAAGGTCTATGTAATCTTGTGTATCCTCACCATCGGTGTTCACAGGTGTTAACCCGTCAGGATAGGCCGAGTTCAATCCGTCGTTGGCCTCATAAGTTGCCGCATCGTCATCGTTGGGCGCGATATAACCATCAGTGGTCTGGGCCTCTACGTTATCAGGAATACCATCATCGTCAGAGTCGATATCCAAATGGTTAGGTATGCCGTCTCCATCCGTATCCAAAGGATTCGTCAAAGGATCGTCATCCCCATCGGTATTAGGGTCTTCCTCGGTATCTAAAATACCATCGTTATCATCATCCAAATCGGTGGAATCAGGTACACCGTCACCATCGGTATCAGGACATACAACCGGAATTGCAGTTATACGGATTCCGTTTATCGGAAAATGGGAAGTCGTATAGAATTGGATTTCGTTAGCCAAACCTTGGGATTCCCAAACAAAACGTTCAGGGCCGGTAATAGGCGAAACTGTTGTATTTTCCACAAAATAATCATTGGTCTCGTTATCAGAGGTGATTCCTGCGGGAAGCGCCGTTGTCTGTACATACATAGCGTTATCAAGAGCAACAATACCATCCCTATGGTTTGCATCGACTCTAGCCGAATGCTCCGCTATCAGTTTTACAGGTACGGTACCCGAAAAGGAAAAGGTAACCGGAAGGCCTTGGTGCACCTCGAAGAGTCCGCCTGAATTTTTAGTGCTTGCCCCGGTTACGCTTACCAAAACACTACCAGCGGGAAGCCCCCACTTAGCACTTAAATCAACGTTCGTGGCAGATAGGCTACCATCGGTTACGCCATTGGCAAAACCAAAATCACCTGCCCTGATTTCTTCAGGATCTTCTTCGGCACACCCTGTAAGACTGTTTTCCAACACGAGAGTGGACTTTATTTTTTGAGCTTCTTTGCCATTGGCTCCCTCTACGGGGCCATTGTTGGCAAAAGAAGACCCCACACCCAAAATAGCAAGGGCGAAGGTATAGGTAACGGCCTTAAAAGCACCGTTCTTAAAATTTAATAGGGTAAAGTTTTCCATAAATGTTTAGTTTTATTAAACTAATCACCATGGCCTGCAGGTTTAAAACGTATGTAGTAAGAAGTTGGGATACTCCAATATGGATGCAAGATATATCTAATATTTAGATCTCCAAATTCTTTTGATTCCAGAAATTATGATTTATCCGCTAAAGACCTATATATTCGGTGAAGCGAGCACATCAAATCGGTTTGACGAACTTAGACTCCGACGAAACACGCTAGAAATCAAACATCAATAACAGCATATCGAATTTTTCCGTAGTTGGTCGACACACCACAATCTGCCCGTAAAAGGTTGATGGAACAAACTCCACATCAAAAAGAAGGACTTTATTTTTAAGCGCCGTTCCCCTCTAGATAAACTATAATTTAATGTATTTTTGCACAAATTTTCTTCATGAGTTTTAAAGAACAAATCCAACGACGTAGAACTTTCGGAATCATATCCCACCCCGATGCCGGTAAGACCACATTAACCGAAAAACTACTGTTGTTCGGAGGGGCCATTCAAGAGGCAGGTGCCGTTAAAAACAATAAAATAAAGAAAACGGCCACCAGTGACTTTATGGAAATAGAACGCCAAAGAGGTATTTCCGTTGCTACATCCGTACTCGCCTTTATATATAAGGACAAAAAAATAAACATACTTGATACGCCCGGGCACAAAGATTTTGCCGAAGATACATTTAGAACCCTGACCGCCGTAGATAGCGTCATCGTTGTAGTCGATGTTGCCAAAGGCGTTGAGGAACAAACCGAAAAACTGGTACAGGTATGCCGTATGCGCAACATACCGATGATCGTATTCATCAACAAATTGGACAGGGAAGGTAAAGACGCTTTCGACCTGCTCGACGATCTGGAACAAAAGCTTGGCCTATCGGTGACCCCTTTGAGTTTTCCGATCGGTATGGGTTATGATTTTAAAGGTATTTACAATATTTACGAGAAGAACATCAACCTCTTTAGTGGAGACAGCAAAAAAAATATTGAAGAAACCATTGCCTTTGATTCTTTGGAAAGTACCGAACTAGAAAACATTATCGGCAACAAGGCCGCCGAGGAATTGCGCGATAACCTCGATTTGGTCAATGGTGTTTACCCCCCTTTCGATAAAGAAAGTTATCTAAAAGGTCAGCAACAACCGGTTTTCTTTGGTTCTGCTTTGAACAATTTCGGAGTTCGCGAGTTATTGGATTGTTTCATTGAAATCGCCCCTTCCCCACGCGCCAAAAAAGCGGAAGAAAGACTGGTTGAGGCCAATGAAAAGGAAATGTCGGGTTTTGTATTCAAGATACACGCCAACATGGACCCCAAGCACAGGGACCGTTTGGCCTTTATAAAAATCGTATCGGGCACTTTTGAGCGAAACAAACCCTATCTACATGTGAGAAACGGGAAAAAAATGAAATTTTCGAGCCCAAATGCCTTTTTTGCCGAGAAAAAAGAGATTGTCGACATATCCTATCCCGGCGACATCGTGGGTCTACACGATACGGGCAACTTTAAGATCGGCGACACCCTAACCGAAGGGGAAGCCCTTCACTACAAGGGTATTCCTAGTTTTTCCCCTGAGCACTTTAGGTATATCAACAATGCCGACCCCATGAAATCAAAACAGCTTTACAAGGGTATCGACCAGCTGATGGATGAAGGTGTGGCGCAATTGTTTACCCTAGAACTAAACGGAAGACGCGTTATCGGTACCGTTGGCGCCCTACAGTTCGAAGTAATCCAATACCGCCTCGAACACGAGTATGGGGCGAAGTGCACTTATGAAAACTTCCCCGTTTACAAAGCCTGTTGGGTACAGGCCGAGGACCCAAAAAACGATGAGTTCAAGGAATTCAAAAGGGTAAAACAGAAATTTTTGGCGAAAGACAAGCGCGGTCAATTGGTATTCTTGGCCGATTCTCAATTCTCATTGCAGATGACGCAACAGAAATACCCAAGCGTTAAATTGCATTTTGTCTCCGAATTCGATTAAGAAAAGTACCGAACCAAAAAAAATGCCCTCTATTTGTAGAGGGCATTTTTTATGCGGTTAAGCTTCCCCTGTGGGACCGAAATTCATCGGAATAGGAGGTTGCTCATAATCTTTAATCGTTCCATGGGCGCTCTCAAAACGCTTCACGTTGTCATTTAATGCCTTCAAGAACTTCTTGGCATGTTGGGGCGTAAGCACAATACGGCTTTTCACCTTGGCCTTTGGCGCACCAGGCATCATACTAATGAAATCTACTACGAATTCAGAAACCGAATGATTGATAATAGCCAAATTGGAATAAATACCTTCGGCCGTTTTCTCATCAAGTTCAATATTGATCTGGTTCTGCTTTTGTTCTTTTTCGCTCATATGTAAAAAAAATAAACCCCCAATACAATGTATTGAGGGTTTGATATTTGAGTTTAAAATTTCAAGGCTTCCTTGCGGGCCATGATTTCATCGTACTCTTCCTTAGAGCCAACAATGATGTTCTCATAGTCGCGCATACCCGTACCTGCAGGTATCTTATGACCTACAATAACGTTTTCTTTCAAGCCTTCCAATGTATCTACCTTACCGCTTACGGCAGCTTCGTTCAATACTTTGGTCGTTTCTTGGAAAGATGCTGCAGATATAAACGATTTCGTCTGTAACGAAGCCCTTGTAATACCTTGCAATATTGGAGTAGCCGTAGCCGCAATCGCGTCTTTGGCCGTAACCAAGTTCTTATCGGAACGTTTCAAAACCGAATTCTCATCCCTTAGTTCACGGGCCGTAATAATTTGACCTGCCTTAAGGTTTACAGAATCACCTGGCTCAACAACCACCTTCTTACCGAAAATCTCATCATTTTCCTTGATGAAGTCATCTTTGTGAACCAATTGGTTCTCTAAGAATATAGTATCACCCGGATCTTGAATACGTACCTTACGCATCATCTGTCTTACAACAACCTCGAAGTGCTTATCGTTAATCTTCACACCCTGTAAACGATATACTTCCTGTACTTCGTTTACCAAGTACTGCTGAACGGCAGATGGCCCTTTGATCGCAAGAATATCCTCTGGTGTAATCGAACCATCCGATAGGGGCATACCTGCACGAACGTAATCGTTCTCTTGAACCAGAATCTGGTTTGAAAGTTTGACCAAATATTTCTTGACCTCGCCCAATTTAGATTCTATGATAATTTCACGGTTACCTCTTTTGATCTTACCGAAGGAAACAACACCGTCTATCTCAGACACTACGGCCGGGTTAGATGGGTTACGTGCTTCAAACAGTTCCGTTACCCTTGGAAGACCACCCGTAATATCACCCGCCTTAGCAGATTTACGTGGTATTTTCACAAGGATCTTACCTTCTTTAATCTTATCTCCATCATCTACCATGATGTGAGAACCAACAGGAAGGTTATAAGAACGCAAGGTTTCACCCTTATTGTTTTGAATCAAAAGTGTTGGAATCAACTTTTTGTTTCTAGATTCGGAAATCACCTTTTCTTGGAAACCGGTCTGTTCATCAATTTCAACTTGGTAGGTAATACCTTGCTCGATATTCTCGTAAGCAATCTTACCTGGGAACTCGGAAACAATAACACCGTTATAAGGATCCCAAGAACAAATAACATCGTCTTTAGATACAGAGGCACCGTTCTTGATGAACAATTGCGATCCGTAAGGAATGTTGTTCGTACTTAAGGTTATACCCGTTTTCTTGTCAACGATTTTGATCTCAGAAGTCCTTGAGATTACAATTTCGGCAGATTTGCCTTCACCGTCTTCTCCAGTAACCGTTCTTAAATCTTCTATTTCGGCTATACCATTAAATTTAGCCGTCAACTTGTTATCCTCGGAAATGTTACCTGCAATACCCCCCACGTGGAAAGTACGCAAAGTAAGCTGTGTACCAGGTTCACCGATCGATTGTGCCGCAACAACACCAACGGCCTCACCGCGTTGTACCATTTTGTTGGTAGAAAGGTTTCTACCGTAACATTTGGCACAAATACCCTTAGGCGCTTCACAAGTCAATGCCGAACGTACTTCTATTTTTTCAATAGGCGACTCTTCTATTCTCTTCACATCAGCCTCTAAAATATGCTGACCTGCTTTCAAGATAAGTTCTTCCGTTAACGGATTGTATACATCGTGTAAGGAAACCCTACCAAGAACGCGTTCCCCTAGAGATTCTACAACTTCTTCGTTTTTCTTCAAGGCCTCGACTTCAATACCTCTTAGGGTTTCACAATCCTCGATGTTAATAATAACATCTTGCGAAACATCCACCAAACGACGGGTCAAGTAACCTGCATCCGCCGTTTTAAGGGCCGTATCCGCAAGACCCTTACGGGCACCGTGAGTTGAGATAAAGTATTCAAGAATTGAAAGTCCCTCCTTAAAGTTCGATAAAATCGGGTTTTCAATAATTTCACCACCACCTGCGGTAGATTTCTTAGGCTTGGCCATCAAACCACGCATACCTGTCAACTGGCGAATCTGTTCCTTAGAACCCCTTGCACCGGAATCAAGCATCATATACACAGAGTTGAACCCTTGCTGATCTTCGCGAATACGCTTCATAGCAAGCTCGGTCAACATGGCGTTGGTCGATGTCCAAACATCAATTACCTGGTTGTAACGTTCATTATTGGTAATAAGACCCATGTTATAGTTGGCCATAATGCCATCTACCTGACCATTTGCGTCAGCAATCATTTCATGTTTCTCTTGAGGGATAATAATATCACCCAAACTAAATGATAGTCCACCTTTAAAAGCGAACTCATATCCCATAGTCTTGATCTTATCCAAGAAATCTGCTGTAGTCGGTACATCGGTCACGGCCAAAATCCCGCCAATAATATCCCTTAGGGATTTCTTGTTCAGTACGTCGTTGATATAACCCGCCTGTTCCGGAACTTCCATGTTGAACAACACCCTACCCACTGTAGTCGGTATGATCTTGTACACCAATTCTCCTTCTTCATTAAAATCTTTTGCCCTAACCTTGATACCTGCGTTCAAGTTTACCTTGCCTTCATTGAAAGCAATTTCAACTTCTTCCGCAGAATAGAAAGTAAGACCTTCTCCCGCAATCGGAACTTCAGGTGTAGATTTTCTCTCTTTGGTCATATAGTACAGACCCAATACCATATCCTGGGAAGGCACGGTAATAGGCGAACCATTTGCCGGGTTCAAGATGTTATGCGAAGCCAACATCAATAATTGGGCTTCAAGGATAGCCTCAGGGCCCAATGGAAGGTGAACCGCCATCTGGTCACCATCAAAATCCGCGTTAAACGCCGTACATACCAATGGGTGAAGACGAATCGCCTTACCTTCAATAAGTTTTGGCTGGAAGGCCTGGATACCCAAACGGTGCAATGTAGGGGCACGGTTCAACAGTACCGGATGTCCTTTCAATACATTCTCTAGGATATCCCAAACTACCGGCTCTTTTTTATCTATAATCTTCTTGGCCGACTTCACTGTTTTAACGATACCTCTTTCTATCAGTTTTCTGATTACAAAAGGTTTGTAAAGCTCAGCGGCCATATCTTTTGGAAGACCACATTCGAACAATTTCATTTCAGGTCCAACGACGATTACCGAACGTGCGGAATAATCAACACGTTTACCCAATAGGTTTTGACGGAAACGACCTTGCTTACCTTTCAATGAGTCGGAAAGTGACTTCAAGGGTCTGTTTGATTCGGTTTTCACCGCAGACGCTTTTCTTGTGTTATCGAAAAGAGAATCTACCGCTTCTTGAAGCATACGTTTCTCATTTCTAAGAATCACTTCAGGAGCCTTGATCTCTACCAATCTTTTCAAACGGTTGTTACGAATAATCACCCTTCTGTAAAGATCGTTCAAATCCGATGTAGCGAAACGACCACCATCTAGCGGCACCAATGGACGTAATTCTGGTGGGATCACCGGAATCACCTTCATAATCATCCACTCTGGTCTGTTTTCCCTATTTTCTTGAGATTCACGAAGCGCTTCAACAACTTGAAGTCTTTTTAGGGCCTCGGTCTTTCTTTGTTTGGAAGTCTCTGTATTGGCTTTGTGACGTAATTGGTACGACAAATCTTTTAAGTCGATACGGGCCAAAAGATCAATAAGACATTCCGCACCCATTTTAGCGATAAACTTGTTAGGGTCGGTATCTTCTAAATATTGATTCTCTACAGGAATAGACTCCAAAATCGTTAAGTACTCCTCTTCGGTCAAGAAATCCATTTTATTGATTTCTTCACCTTCAGGGCCTTTTGCGATACCTGGTTGAATTACTACGTAACGTTCGTAGTAAATGATCATATCCAACTTCTTCGATGGCAATCCCAAAAGGTAACCTATTTTATTAGGCAAAGAGCGGAAGTACCAGATGTGGGCCACGGGCACTACCAAATTGATATGCCCTACCCTATCCCTACGTACTTTCTTCTCGGTAACTTCAACACCACAACGGTCACAAACGATACCACGGTAGCGGATTCTCTTATACTTTCCACAGGCACATTCGTAATCCTTTACAGGACCGAAAATACGCTCACAGAAAAGACCGTCACGCTCAGGCTTATGCGTTCTGTAGTTGATAGTTTCAGGCTTGAGAACCTCTCCTCTCGACTCCGCCAGAATTGCTTCCGGTGAGGCCAATCCTATGGAAATTTTATCAAACCTTTTTATTGGATTATTATCTTTTATTCTAGCCATAATCTAATGGTGATACTAATTAAAATGTGTGTTCTTCAATCGCTACAATCGATTCTATTCTTCCAAACGGATATCTAAGCCCAAACCTTTAAGTTCGTGCATCAATACGTTGAAAGATTCCGGTAAACCGGGCTCTGGCATGGTTTCGCCTTTGACTATTGATTCATAGGTCTTGGCCCTTCCGATAACATCATCCGACTTAACGGTCAATATTTCACGAAGTGTGGCCGAAGCACCATAAGCTTCCAATGCCCAAACCTCCATCTCACCAAAACGCTGACCACCAAATTGTGCTTTACCACCTAATGGTTGTTGCGTAATCAATGAGTATGGCCCAATAGAACGTGCGTGCATCTTATCGTCTACCATGTGGCCTAGTTTCAACATATAGATCACACCAACGGTTGCCGGTTGATCAAAACGTTTACCGGTACCACCATCATAAAGGTAGGTATGACCGAATCTTGGTATACCCGCTTGATCGGTATATTCATTGATCTGATCCAAAGTGGCCCCATCGAAAATTGGGGTAGCATATTTTTTACCCAATTTAAGACCTGCCCAACCCAATACGGTTTCATAGATCTGACCGATGTTCATACGAGAAGGCACCCCTAACGGGTTCAACACGATATCCACAGGCGTTCCGTCTTCCAAGAACGGCATATCCTCTTGACGAACGATACGAGAAACGATACCTTTGTTTCCGTGACGTCCTGCCATTTTATCCCCTACTTTAAGCTTACGTTTTTTGGCAATATAAACCTTGGCCAATTTCATAATTCCGGCTGGCAATTCATCACCTACCGAAATCGTAAACTTATCCCTTCTTAGGTTACCCTGAAGGTCGTTCAACTTGATCTTATAGTTGTGGAGCAAATCGGCAACGGCTTCGTTCGTATCCTTATCCATGGTCCAGCTACCGCCTACCAAGTGAGCGAAATCATCAACCGCGTTCAACATTTTCAAGGTGTACTTCTTACCTTTTGGCAATACTTCCTCACCCAAATCGTTCAACACACCTTGCGATGTCTTACCATTGATCAAAGTAAAAAGCTTCTCGATCAAGATGTCTTTCAACTCTTGAAATTTCACTTCGTACTCCAATTCCAACTTGTTAAGCTCTTCCTTATCCTCAGAACGCTTACGCTTATCCTTAACTGATCGGGAGAACAGTTTTTTGTCGATAACCACACCACGCAATGAAGGCGATGCCTTTAAAGAAGCATCCTTAACGTCACCGGCTTTATCACCAAAAATGGCTCTAAGTAATTTCTCCTCTGGAGTCGGATCAGATTCCCCTTTAGGAGTAATCTTACCGATCAAGATATCACCAGGCTTCACTTCGGCCCCGATACGGATCATACCGTTCTCGTCCAAATCTTTGGTAGCCTCTTCAGATACGTTCGGAATATCATGGGTCAATTCCTCGGCACCTAATTTAGTATCCCTAACCTCTAAAGAATATTCATCTACGTGAATTGAGGTAAATATATCTTCGCGAACTACTTTCTCAGAAATTACGATCGCATCTTCAAAGTTGTATCCTTTCCAAGGCATAAAGGCAACAGTAAGGTTACGACCTAGGGCCAATTCACCTTTTTCCGTAGCATAGCCTTCACAAAGTACCTGACCTTTCTTAACCTTATCACCTCTTCTAACAATAGGTTTTAGGTTGATACTGGTACCTTGGTTGGTCTTTCTAAACTTGACCAAGTTGTAACTCTTCGAATCATCTTCAAAACTGACCAAACGCTCAGCATCGGTACGATCGTACTTTACAGTAATCATCTTAGCATCTACATACTCTATAGTACCATCACCTTCAGCGTTGATCAGTACCCTAGAATCGGATGCCACCTGACGCTCAAGACCAGTACCCACAATTGGGGACTGAGGCTTCAACAATGGCACGGCTTGGCGCATCATGTTTGAGCCCATCAGTGCACGGTTCGCATCATCATGCTCCAAGAAGGGAATAAGTGATGCCGAAATAGATGCAATCTGATTAGGAGCAACGTCAGTATAGTTTATTTCAATTGGATCTACTACCGGGAAATCGCCCTCTTCACGGGCAATAACCTTATCGGTATCGATCTGACCGTCTTCTTTCAACGGAATGTTCGCCTGGGCAATTTTCATTCCTTCCTCTTCTTCCGCACTTAGGTACACATACTCTTTTGTATTGACCTTGGCATTGTCAACCTTACGGTAAGGTGTTTCCAGGAAGCCCATAGGGTTTACCTTGGCAAAAACCGATAAGGAAGATATCAAACCAATGTTCGGACCTTCAGGAGTTTCAATAGGACAAAGTCTACCGTAGTGTGTATAGTGAACGTCACGAACCTCAAAACCGGCACGCTCTCTCGAAAGACCACCTGGCCCAAGTGCCGACAATCTTCGTTTGTGCGTAATCTCGGCCAATGGATTCGTTTGGTCCATAAATTGGGACAACTGGTTCGTTCCAAAGAATGAATTAATAACGGAAGACAAGGTCTTTGCATTAATCAAATCGATCGGGGTAAACACTTCGTTATCACGAACGTTCATACGCTCACGGATAGTTCTGGCCATACGGGCAAGACCTACGCCGAACTGAGATGACAATTGTTCACCAACAGTACGTACACGACGGTTCGAAAGGTGATCGATATCATCAATCTCCGCTTTGGAATTGATAAGTTCGATCAAATATTTAATAATAGTTATGATATCTTCCTTGGTCAACACCTGCTTGTCCATTCCAATATCCAACTGTAATTTCTTATTCATACGGTAACGCCCAACCTCACCTAGGTTGTAACGTTGATCCGAAAAGAACAGTTTATCGATAATACCACGAGCCGTTTCCTCATCGGGCGGTTCGGCATTACGCAATTGACGATAGATATGCTCTACCGCTTCTTTTTCAGAGTTGGTTGGATCCTTCTGAAGCGTATTGTGAATGATGGCATAGTCAGACTGCGCATTGTTCTCTTTATGAAGCAGGATAGTTTTCACGTCCGCATCCAAGATTTCGGCAATATGATCTTTCTCCAACACGGTATCACGGTCAAGAATGATTTCGTTCCTTTCGATAGAAACAACCTCGCCCGTATCTTCATCAACAAAATCTTCGTGCCAAGTGTTCAATACCCTTGCAGCCAATTTACGGCCTAAAACTTTTTTAAGTCCCGCATTAGATACCTTCACCTCTTCAGAAAGGTCAAAAATCTCAAGAATATCTTTATCCCTTTCAAAACCGATGGCTCTAAAAAGGGTCGTTACGGGTAATTTCTTTTTACGGTCGATGTACGCATACATCACTCCGTTAATATCTGTAGCAAATTCGATCCACGAACCTTTGAACGGTATTACCCTGGCAGAATAAAGCTTAGTTCCATTCGCGTGAAATGACTGACCGAAGAAAACACCAGGAGAACGGTGTAACTGAGATACTACAACCCTTTCTGCACCGTTAATAACAAACGTACCACTGGGCGTCATATATGGAATGGTACCCAAATACACGTCTTGCACGATAGTTTCGAAATCTTCGTGCTCGGGATCGGTACAGTATAATTTTAATCGTGCCTTTAAGGGGACACTATAAGTAAGACCTCGCTCGATACATTCTTGTATCGAATATCTAGGCGGATCTATGAAGTAATCTAAAAATTCAAGTACGAACTGGTTTCTGGTGTCCGTAATAGGGAAGTTTTCCATGAAGGTGTTGTACAAGCCTTCATTGCCTCTTTCGTCAGATTTTGTCTCAAGCTGAAAAAAGTCTTGAAAAGATTTAATCTGAATGTCCAAGAAGTCCGGATAATCCGGCGTGTTCTTAGCGGATGCAAAATTTATTCTCTCAGTCTGTTGTGTGAACATCTATGGACAGTATTTTGAACGTGAATACTAAATTCGGGTCGTATACTTCTTCATATACGTGAATCTTACTTGTATAAAAAGGCTTAGGTCTAGCTCCGCCGGGGGCGAAAAAAGACCTAAACCAAAGTACTATGGTTGCTGATACTATTTAAGCTCAACTTCCGCTCCTGCTTCTTCCAAAGATTTTTTGATTCCTTCAGCTTCGTCTTTAGAAACACCTTCTTTTACAGCTTTAGGTGCGCTATCAACGATGTCTTTAGCATCTTTCAATCCAAGTCCGGTCAATTCTTTAACCAATTTAACAACTGCTAATTTAGAAGCACCTGCTGCTTTCAAGACTACGTCAAATTCTGACTGCTCTTCAGCGGCTTCGGCAGCTTCACCACCACCACCGGCGGCAACAGCAACTGCAGCAGCTGCAGGCTCGATACCGTATTCTTCTTTTAATATATCAGCCAACTCGTTTACCTCTTTTACGGTCAAGTTAACCAACTGTTCTGCGAAATCTTTTAAATCTGCCATTTTTCTATCGTTTAATAAAATTTTTAAAATATACTTAGTTTACTAGTGCGTACTTATCTTTCTGATAATGTCTTAAGAATGCCTGCCAGTTTACCACCACCAGATTTAAGTCCAGAAATAACGTTTTTGGCTGGGGATTGTAGCAATCCGATAACCTCGCCGATCATTTCTTCTTTAGACTTAATGCTTACGAGCGCATCTAAGTTTTCATCACCAATATATATAGCTTCCTCTACAAAAGCCCCTTTTAACAAAGGCTTCTCAGACTTCTTTCTGAAAGTCTTGATAAGCTTTGCGGGAGCATTCCCTACTTCTGAGAACATCAACGAAGTATTGCCCTTAAGCACTCCGGGAAGTTCACCGAATTCTTTTTCGGAAGCTTCCATTGCCTTAGCCAGCAATGTATTCTTGACTACCGCCAGTTTAACGTTTGCCTTGAAACAAGCTCTTCTCAAATCTGAGGTTTGCGTTGCATTCAATCCCGATATATCAGCTAAATAAATAGTACTGCTATCGGCCAACTGTGAAGTCAAATCCTGTATTACGTTTGCTTTTTCTTCTCTTGTCATACTGTAAATTTTGAACTACCCAGTTCGATTAAACTGTTTTTGGATCTAACTGAACACTTGGGCTCATGGTACTTGACATGAAAATACTTTTCATATAAACACCCTTAGCTGCAGCAGGCTTCATTTTCACTAAAGTATCTAACAACTCCTTGGCATTTTCAGCAATCTTGTCCGCAGAGAAAGAAGCTTTCCCTATAGCAGCGTGAACGATACCTGTTTTATCTACTTTAAAATCTATTTTACCAGCTTTTACATCGGATACCGCTTTTGCAACATCCATTGTAACTGTTCCCGTTTTTGGATTGGGCATAAGACCCCTTGGCCCTAATACTCGTCCTAAAGGACCTAGCTTACCCATAACACTTGGCATAGTGATGATAACATCAACATCTGTCCAACCGCCCTTGATTTTATCCAAATACTCATCTAACCCAACAAAATCAGCACCAGCTTCTGTCGCCTCTGCCTCTTTATCCGGGGTTACCAAAGCCAAAACCTTAACATCTTTACCCGTACCGTGAGGTAGTGTTACCACACCACGTACCATTTGGTTCGCTTTTCTTGGATCTACACCCAAGCGCACCGCCAAATCAACAGACGCATCAAATTTTGTATTGGTAATTTCTTTTACCAAAGCTGCACCTTCACTAACCGAGTAAAGCTTATCTTTCTCGATTTTAGCGTGGGCCTCTTTTTGTTTCTTAGTTAATTTTGCCATTTCAAATTGCTTTTAAGATTTTAGAAAGGTCGCTTACCTGCAACTTTAAGACCCATAGACCTAGCTGTACCGGCAATCATGCTCATTGCAGATTCTACCGTAAACGCATTAAGGTCAACCATTTTGTCTTCGGCAATTGCCTTAACTTGGTCCCAAGAAACACTACCTGACTTTACTCGGTTAGGTTCGCCTGATCCTTTTTTAATCTTAGCCGCTTCCAAAAGCTGAACTGCCGCTGGTGGTGTTTTAACGACGAAGTCAAACGACTTGTCTTTATACACGGTGATAACAACAGGCAATACCTTGCCCTGTTTGTCCTGCGTACGAGCATTGAACTGCTTACAGAACTCCATGATGTTAACGCCGGCAGCACCTAAGGCGGGTCCAACCGGTGGCGACGGATTCGCAGCACCTCCCCTAACTTGTAGTTTAACTACTTTACCTACTTCTTTTGCCATTGTTTAAAATTAAATTTAAGCTGTATTATTTTGGAAGCAACACAACTTTAAATATGTAACACTTAACTTATACTTTCTCTACTTGCATATAACTGAGCTCCAACGGTGTTTTTCTTCCGAAAATCTTAACCATCACCTCAAGCTTACGCTTCTCTTCGTTGATTTTCTCAACAGTACCGTTGAACCCGTTAAAAGGTCCATCAATAACTTTTACCGTTTCACCATGTGTAAATGGAATAGCTACCGTATCGGTATTAACCGCCAACTCATCAACCTTACCTAACATTCTGTTCACTTCGGCCTTTCTCAACGGAACAGGGTCACCCCCTTTTGTTTCGCCCAAAAAACCAATAACGTTCGTAATCGAACGTATAATATGAATCATTTCTCCACCAAGGTTGGCCTTAATCATTATATAACCAGGAAAATAAACCCTTTCCTTGTTAATCTTTTTTCCGTTACGAATCTGAATCACTTTTTCAGTAGGAACAAGAACATCTTCCAAATAATCGGAAAAACCATGACGCTCTACCTCACTCTCGATATAACCTTTGATCTTGTTCTCTTGACCACTGACCGCCCTCACTACATACCATTTCTTTTCCAATACTTCTGACATAGCGAACGACTAGTTTAATACGTTATCGAAATATAAGCGAACCAATTTACTGAATACCGTATCTACACCCCAAGTCGCCAAAGCGAACAAAATAGAGAAAACAGCCACAACAACCATTAAATTAGATGATTCGGCCCTCGGAGGCAAAGTAACATTGTTACGAAGCTCCTCTATAGATTCTTTTATATACGTTAACATAATGATTCTTACTTAAATTCGCACGGGAGGAGAGACTCGAACTCCCGACACCTGGTTTTGGAGACCAGTGCTCTACCAACTGAGCTACACCCGTTTATAATTGCATTTAAAGGTGTCCCACTAAAGCAGAACACCCTTAAATACATTATTCTAATACAATAGATTAATCTATAATCTTGGTAACTTGACCAGCACCTACAGTTCTACCACCTTCACGGATAGCGAAACGTAGACCTACACTCAATGCAATAGGCTGAATAAGCTCTACTGTAATAGTAAGGTTATCACCGGGCATAACCATCTCTACACCAGAAGGAAGAGCGATGTTACCAGTTACGTCAGTCGTTCTTACGTAGAACTGTGGACGATAGTTATTGTGGAATGGTGTGTGACGACCACCTTCTTCTTTTTTAAGGATATAAACCTCAGCTTCGAATTTAGCATGCGGCTTAACAGAACCTGGCTTACAGATTACCATACCTCTGCTGATCTGGGCTTTTTCAATACCTCTCAACAAGATACCTACGTTATCACCAGCTTCACCTCTATCCAAAATCTTACGGAACATTTCAACACCAGTAATAGTAGAAGTCAATTTCTCAGCTCCCATACCGATGATTTCAACAGGATCACCTGTATTGGCAACACCAGTTTCAATACGACCTGTAGCAACAGTACCACGACCAGTAATCGTAAATACATCTTCAACAGGCATCAAGAAATCCTTATCAACATCCCTAGCAGGCAATTCGATCCAGCTATCAACAGCATCCATCAATTCCATTACCGTATCAACCCACTTTTGCTCACCGTTAAGGGCACCTAAAGCAGATCCAGAGATTACAGGTCCATTATCACCATCATACTCGTAGAAAGAAAGCAATTCCCTTACTTCCATTTCAACTAGCTCTAAAAGCTCCTCATCGTCAACCATGTCAACTTTGTTCAAGAATACAACGATTCTTGGAATACCAACCTGACGACCTAAAAGGATGTGCTCACGTGTCTGTGGCATAGGACCATCGGTAGCAGCAACAACAAGAATAGCACCGTCCATTTGGGCAGCACCAGTAACCATGTTCTTTACGTAATCCGCGTGACCAGGACAGTCAACGTGCGCGTAGTGACGGTTAGCTGTTTGGTACTCAACGTGTGAAGTATTAATAGTAATACCTCTTTCTTTTTCCTCAGGAGCATTGTCAATAGAATCAAAGCTTCTAAGTTCAGACAAACCTGCATTCGCTAATACTGTAGTAATAGCAGCAGTCAATGTTGTTTTACCGTGATCTACGTGTCCAATAGTACCTATATTCAAGTGCGGTTTGGAACGATCAAAAGTTTCCTTTGCCATTTTTAATAAATTTTAATCTTAGTTATATATTAGTGTACAAATAATGCCTTAGTTGAGCCAACGACGGGAATTGAACCCGTGACCTCTTCCTTACCAAGGAAACGCTCTACCCCTGAGCTACGTCGGCTTATTAGGTTCAAGGTTCAAGGTTCAATGTTTTTCTGATCGGAACCATACAACATTACCTTGGTTCATTAGAGCGGGAGACCGGGTTCGAACCGGCGACATTCAGCTTGGAAGGCTGACGCTCTACCAACTGAGCTACTCCCGCAAATTATAATACTACAATATTTCAAAACCCGAATAAAAACCAGGCTTTTTAAAAAAAGTGGGGAGAGCAGGATTCGAACCTGCGAAGACATAGTCAGCAGATTTACAGTCTGCCCTCGTTGGCCGCTTGAGTATCTCCCCAAAACATTTTTTTTAAAGAACTTTTAGAGCCGATGGAGGGACTCGAACCCACGACCTGCTGATTACAAATCAGCTGCTCTAGCCAGCTGAGCTACATCGGCCTTTCCACGCTATTTTCAGCATAAAAAAGTCCGCTATTTCTAACGGACTGCAAATGTATACGTTTTTTTGTTTATTCAAAACAAAAATTAGAATTTTTTTTATCAAGCTTGCACCCTTGATTTCTCCTTGTGTTTTATCAGCTTTCTTTCCAGCGAGTTACAACATGAGTCAATTGCCTCCTCAAAAGTCTTACATTGCTTTTTTATTACAAATTTATCCCCAGGGATATTCAACTTTATCTCCACTATTTTATTTTCCTTCGAACTTGTATTCTCCACCTTCAAATACACATCGGAACTAATGACCTTATCATAAAAGGTCTCAAGCTTATCCATTCTGTTCTGCAAAAAATCGATGAGTTTTCGATCCGCATTAAAATTTACTGATTGCGCATTTACTTTCATAGGTTATAGTTTTTTATATTAACAATGAAATTGATCTCACTACTTCTTGGCCCGTGGGTGAGCCTTGGCATGCACCTTTTTCAATTCAGCTATACCATTGTGCGTATACACTTGGGTAGAAGCCAAACTCGCATGCCCCAACAACTCTTTGACCGAATTTATATCGGCCCCTTTGTTGAGCATATGCGTAGCAAAGGTATGTCTCAAGATATGGGGACTCTTTTTCACCTTGGACGACACCTTACTAAAGTACTTATTTATTAATCGATAAACAAGGGTTTCATATATTTTGTCACCGGATTTCAGCAAAAAAACATAGGTTTCATCGGACACTTTCGGCAAGGCCTCCCGCTTAACAAAATATTGGGAAAACAAATCAACCGTAGACCGCAATAAAGGCACTATACGTTCTTTATTCCGTTTACCCAGCACCTTGATCGATCGAGCAGGCAAATCAACGTCATACAGCTTTAAATTTACCAATTCGGCCCTCCTGATACCCGTGGTATAGAACAGCTCTATAACCAACCGGTCACGAACACCTTCAAAGTCATCGGAAAAGTCCACCTGAAAAAGGGCATCTTCCATTTCCTTTTCCGAAAAAGGAACCTCTATTTTCTTCGCCGTTTTCAAGGCTTTATGTTTTGCCAGGGGATTTACCGAAATACCCCCTATTCCTTGCAAAAATTTATAGTAAGCCTTTAAGGCGGCCATCTTCCTGTTTATCGTTCGGTTCGAAATACCGGACTCAACCAAATCGACCACCCAAGTTCGAATTACGGAATACGACACCCCATCTATAGCCCCACTCCCGTGACGCCGGGCACAGAAATCGATAAAAGACCCAATATCCTTTTTATAAGCATTTACGGTATGCTCCGAATAATGCTTCTCCAAGGAAAGATATGATATAAACGACTCTAGCGCCATGTTACGAAGTTACCTTTAAATCTTAAGATTCATCTAACGCTAAATTTAAGGATAGATTGTAAAACATCCTAAGACATATCCCAAACAAAAAAAATCCCATCTAACGATGGGATTTTCTTATTTGTACACTTAGTAAAGGATATTAAATTTCTTCTTTATCCCTTAAACCTTGAATGTATTCTGCTTTTTGTATCTGCGCTCTGCGCTCAACGGAGGGTTTTGTGAATTGCTGACGCTTACGTAATCTACGCATCGTACCCGTTTTATCGAATTTACGCTTGAAACGTTTCAAAGCCCTATCGATGTTTTCTCCTTCTTTTACTGGTATAATTAACATTGGCTACTACCTCCTCTCTTTAGAATTAAGGCTGCAAATATATAAACTTATTTAGAATTGAGCACTACTTGTTTTTAAATTATTTGTCAATTTTTAACAGCACTCCTTTATTTACAAGTCATGGCTAGTCTTTAGGCAGACGATATTCTTTTTTATCTATGATGATTTTAGCGATAATTTCCTTGAGAATTTCAGAGGTACCCCCTCCTATCGGCCCTAATCGGCTATCCCTGAACATACGAGCCATAGGATAATCTTCGATATACCCGTAACCTCCTAAAAACTGCAAGCAATCATAGGCGACCTTATCGGCCATTTCCGTAGATTTCAACTTTGAAATAGTAGCTTCACGTACCACATACTCCCCTTTGTTCATTTTGTAGACGACCCCATAATTGTACTGCTTACACAGATCCATACTGGCATGGCCGTCGACCAACCTATGCCTGAGGGCCTGATATTGATTTATAGGCTTCCCGAAAGTTTCCCTTTCGGACATATATTGCATAGCGTACTCAAGGGCATATTCGGCCCTTGCATGGGCATTGATTCCCATAACCAAACGTTCCAAGGCAAAGGCCTCCATTATAAAGGTAAACCCCTTGCCCTCGCACCCCATTAAATTCGAAGCGGGAACCCGTACATTATCAAAAGCCAATTCCGCCGTATCCGAGGCACGCCAACCCAATTTATTGAGCTTACTGGCCGAAACCCCTTTACTATCCAAATCGACAATAAAGATACTTATCCCTTTGTTTCCTGCGGACGGATCGGTTTTTGCGGCAAGTATGCAATAATCGCCGTACACCCCATTCGTAATAAAGGTCTTTGAACCGTTGATGATATATTCATCCCCATCTCTTACCGCCGTTGTTCTCATTCCGGCCACATCACTGCCACCGAAAGGCTCAGTAACCCCCAGACAGCCGATTTTCTCCCCATTGACACTTGGGGTCAAATACGCCAGCTTCTGTTCGTGGTTGGCATTTTTGTTCAGATGCGTCATAGCCAAGTAAGCATGCGCCCACATTGCGGCGGCAAAACCACCGGAATTTACCCTTTGAAGCTCTTCCAAGAATATTACGGTATAAAAGAGATCCAATCCTAATCCCCCATAGGCTTCATCGGTTGCAAGGCCGAAATACCCCATTTCACCGAACTTTTTCCAAATAAAAGACTCTATGGTGCCGGTAGCTTCCCATTTATCGATATGGGGAATCACTTCTTTCGACAAAAAATCCCTGAGACTCTCTCTAAATAACTGATGTTCTTCAGTAAAGTACATGCTCTGCATAGCAATTCAATTTATAAGGCCAAATATAACTTAATTCTATCAATCTTCTCTATTGGAAAATTCTCGATTTTTGACAATTCATCAAAAGAAACAAGGTTTCCATTAACGTTTCTGTAATTTACTATGCTCTCAGCGACTTCTTTTTGAATATATACTAATTTTGACAAGCTTTTGGCCGATGCCGTATTAATGTTAATTTTTTCAACAACGGGCTTTTTCAACACTTGAAAGCGCTCTAATGTGCGCTCGACCACCTCAGGTTTTAGCCCGTAAACATCATAAAGCTGCTCATTGACTAGAAATCCCCCGAGCCGATTCCTGAACTTTACGATTCTGGCGGACAAGGTTTCCCCAATCCCATTGACCTCTTGAAGTTCTTGGGCCGTTACTTCGTTCAAATCGCGAATCCCAAGATTTGCCCCATACTCCCTTTCTGGAATACCCGATACGGTAACTCCCTTTTGAACCCTTTCTTTCTTTCGGACCCAGTCGGGAAATTTAAAATATGGGGATATGGCCCGAAGCAAGGAATCGGAAACTCCGGTTACCTTTTGAAACCCTTCTACGGAATTGACAAATTTACCTGCTTTCCGGAACCGGTGCAACCTATCTATTTCATCTATGGACATTCCTAAGGTATACCCTTTGTAATCGGTAATGTAATTGGGATTGAACGGATATATCTTCACCGAGTCCTTTTGCTGCGACCTAACCTTTAAGCTATCGATTTCAGACTGAAGCCGGGAATCTAGCCAAAAAGAGCTATCGCCGCTTTCAGCGGTTACACTACGAAGGATAAAAAAACCGATTTGAAGGGCTATTATTATGAACAACAAATAAAAAATCCCACTTCGTTCCTGTTTATTGAACCTGAAGTGGGATTTAAAATTTTCCATACGCATGCAATGCGCCAATATTACTTAGCGGCTACCTGCTTTTTAAAAAGCTCGTTCGCCTTTAATTTTTTCCAGTAAGAATTCAAATCCCCCTTAACCTCACCGGACATAATATAGAGACCGATAATATTAGGAAAGGACATGGCCAAGATCATCATATCCGAAAAATCGAGTACGGCCCCTAAACTTACCGAAGCACCTACTACTACGAATACCAAGAAAAGCATCTTGTATACCATTTCAGATTTTTTGCTCTTCCCAAAAAGATAGGTCCAAGCACGCATACCGTAATACGACCAAGAAATCATGGTCGAAAAGGCGAAAAGGAATACCGCCAAGGCCAAGACATAAGGAAACCAAGAAATCTGGCTTCCAAAAGCATCGGAGGTCAACTGCGCACCGGCCAAGCCCTCAACCTCGTGCATACCGGTAAAAATCAATACCAATGCCGTAAGGGTACACACCACTACCGTATCTATAAAGGGCTCTAGAAGGGCCACGAAGCCTTCAGATGGTGGATGATTGGTTTTTGCCGTACTATGTGCAATAGCGGCGGAGCCTACTCCCGCCTCATTGGAGAAGGCCGCCCTTTGAAAGCCTATCACCAGCACACCTACAATCCCCCCTTTTAGGGCCGATGGGTTAAACGCCCCTTCGAATATGGCCGAAAACGCCGGTCCGATATTCTGTATATTCATAATGATAACGGCCAAGGCCGCTACAATATATATTGAAGCCATGATCGGCACTACCCGACCGGTAACCTTTGCAATACTGTTGATTCCCCCGATAATAACGACACCCACAAGAATGGCGGTTATAACACCGAACCAGAAACCTTGACCTTCCAAGGCGGGAAACTGGCCCGCCAATTGTTCGAAAGATTGGTTGGCCTGAAACATATTGCCCCCGCCAAAAGATGCACCAATGGCCAAGACGGCAAAGAAGCCTGCCAATATCTTACCAAAGCCCTTCATATTTCGCTTTTCAAGACCGTATCTCAAATAGTTCATCGGACCTCCAAAGACCCTACCGTCAGGAAGGATATCGCGATACTTGACCCCTAGGGTACATTCCACGAACTTAGAGGACATCCCTAGCAAACCACAGACGATCATCCAAAATGTAGCTCCCGCCCCTCCTAAGGACACGGCTACGGCCACACCGGCAATGTTACCCAAACCTACGGTACCCGATACCGCCGTTGCCAAAGCCTGAAAATGGGTTACTTGACCGGGCGCATCCGGATCGTCGTATTTTCCTTTGGCCAAGTCAATGGAATGCTTAAACCCTTTAATGTTTATAAAGCCCATTCGCAGCGTAAAGAACGTAGCTCCGAAAACCAACCAGATAACAATAAAAGGTATACCATTGGAAATCGGATCACCGTTCGGGTGTTGCATTGCCACAGGCTTATCGTATTTTATTTCCGCAAGGTAATGGGCCCCTTGCTCGATAACGTGCTTTGCGTTTTCTGAATTATAGATAACCTTTCCTTCGTCGACCAAATATTTCAACTGGCCATTGGCAGGGGCTACAACCGTAGTATCGGCCTGGCCATTACTGGAAATCACCGCTATCTTATCTCCTTTTTGAACCTTTTCCCCTTCAGCCTTAAGCCACTTTTTGAGAACAAACCTATCTTGAATATTACTGGTCCAACCCGGTGTTCCTACCAATTTGACATCGGCATAAACTATGGGGTCGTAAATACCCACTGCCGCAAAAGGATCCCAAAACAGTACCGATCCAAGGGCGCTCACCGCAGGGGTCATGGTACCGTTAAAAATCTCTACTATTGCCTCGGGCTTCACTTTAAAGGTCTTGGTCTGGGAGTTACCGGCAGCATCGGTTACCGTTAATGTATAAGGTATACCTTCTACCAGTCCACTTGACCTTTTTGAAGTTAAAGAAGTTGCTTGATTGCTCCACTTATAGGTATAAGGAGGGGTACCTCCTGTTACATCTGCTTCAATTACACCGTCATTTATTCGAGGGGAAGGATTATAGACTTTGCCTTTTACGACAAGTTCTTGGGAAAAGGCTACTACACCTAGTAGCAAAAAAAACAATAAGGTAAATTTCTTCATATTAATCTTTGTAGGTTCGATGCTGTATCAGTGGTTTTAACACAATTGCAGCAATATCATAAAAAATAGTAACACAATCAAATAATAATGTTGAATTAACGCAGCTCGGCGCTAGCCAATTCTGAACATTTCATTTAGTTTTCGTATTTGTTCGGGCCTTCCCAAGACGATTACCTTACTCTTGGGTTGTAATTGCAGGTCCGCTTCGGGATTGATGATATAATTACCATCAGGCTCTATATAACCGATTATCGTACAGCCCGTTCGCTTTCGAAGGTCCAAATCCCTAAGGGAGTTGCACTCTACCTGGTCTTTAAAATCTTCGATAGCCACCTCCTCAAGATTGGTGGTGTGCTCCCCCTCCACTCCCAACTTATCCATAAAGGTGATAAGGTCGGGCATTACGATCAAGGAAGCCATATGGTCGCCCCCGATCTTATCCGGCATAATCACCTTATCGGCTCCCGCCAAAAGCAATTTTTTCTGGGAGGTGACCAAAGACGCCCGCGTAACAATAAATAGGTCTTTGTTCAATTGTCTCGCCGACAACACCACAAAAAGGTTGGCCGCATCATCGGGAAGCGCTGTAATCAAGTGTTGGGCACGATCAAGGCCCGCAGCCAAAAGTATTTCATCTTCATTGGCATCGCCTTCGACAAATAAAAGCTCCTCCTCGTATTTTTCAATAACCTCCCTATCCTTTTCTATAACGACGAATGGCTTTTCATACGCCCTTAAACGCTCAACGGCCTGCATTCCGTTCCTACCGAAACCACACACTATGACATGTCCGGAAAGGCTATCTATCTTATTTTTCACTTTTTTCCTTTTTAATTCCTGTAGCGAACTTCTGCTCAAAATATATTCGGTAATGACCGAGATGGCAAATGCAAAAATAAAAACGCTCAGTACGATTAAAACTACGGTAAATATTTTTTCCTGGGTATCCATTGGACCTACCTCGGAGAAGCCCACGGTAGTCACCGTAATAATGGTCATATAGAGCGCATCTACCCAAGTAAGGTCGGACAAGTAGCGATACCCGAAAACACCGAGCGACAACACGCCCAACATCAACGCCAACGCGATATACACCTTAGACCTGAATAGTTGTATCATTATCATAGATCAAAAACGGAAGTACGCTTGGTATAGACCAAGTCTTTGATGCGCAACCAAAAGGCCAAAAACAAGTACAGTGCAAAACCGAAACCCAAGGTTACGAACGTCAGGTAAATAAAGGATGTTCGTACGACCCTGGCCCGTATACCCAACCTCTCGGCTATTCTACGGCACACCTCAAAACCGCGTTTCTGAAAATAATAAAGCAATTTATAGAAGAGGTTCATAATGATGTTTGAAACTATATGGAAGGCCGACTAGAGCGTTTTTTCAAAATCTTCAAAGCCAAATTTAACCATTTCAACGCAATAAATTGGTTCCCACTACACATTGTAGGCATTTGTTTTGGGTACAGTACCCATTGTACAACTGCAATAAAGCCTGGCTTTCTTTAGCATTTAATGGCGCTATGCCCATTTTTCCGAAGTTCGAAACAACGGTATTCCCTTCCTTCTTTATTTCGGATATCACCTCAATTATTTGCTCGTTAATATCCACCCCCCTGTGTTTGGCATAACAGAATTGCAACGGAAGAATGACGTTTATCACCAATAGGTCAACAAACTTTGATGTGAGCTTTTTCGCCTTTTTTCGCGATTCCTTGCCAAAAGTATAATGGCTGTCCCAATAAGCACTGGCCTTGACATTAAATATAGCATAAAGCTCTTCTAGGCTTATCGCCGAGATTACCTTATGAAACAAACTTTGGTGCATGGCGTATAAATTGGCCAGTTGCGACAATCGCACCGTGGGAAAATTAGGCGGCCTAAGCTTAAAAAAATCCGGTTTTTGAACACCGGCATCGCTTAATCCGTATTTGCGCTTTTGATAGGCATACTCTTTTTTGAGTTCTATATAATAGTCATCCAAAACCGTATCGTCTTCCAAGAGATGGGCCATACCGAACAACAAGCTCTCCATTTGAAAAATGCTGTCTTGCTGTTTTCTAAAAATGGAAAATTCAAGGGCAGCCCCCAAGCTTAAAAAAGCCGCACCGTTAATTTTGAGTCCAAATCCCTTCAAAAGGAAAGTAAACAGTACTTGCTCCCAATCGTTGTTCGATTTTTTCAATAGGTCGAATACAAACCCGGCCTTGGATTCGAGCCGTTCAAAATAAAGACGCTCCAACCAATTCTTCATCAAGAAGTCATCGAAGTCCCCTATATCCTTTTCGCAATTAATAAAGTGTACATTTTTCCTATCGAACAAACTTTGATAGGTCTGCAAGAGCTGCAAAGGAATGTACTTCCGCAACTCTAATGTAGGTATGAGGCTATTGTCTTTTCTAAAAACGTCACCGTCGTCTTCCCAAACTACATGTAATATGACATTATTATAGTTGGTATCTTGCTCGTGGTGGTGGGCATACCAATCGGAAGATTTTAGGTGCATCTCGACATTACCGGCCCACACTTGGCCACCTATGTCTATTTGGGCATTAAAAAAATCAGGACCGGCTAGGTGATTGTGCCTACCGAAATCGATAATGGACAAACTTTCCCCTTGGCTCGTCCGCAAATCGGAAAGCCTTAGTTTTTTATATTTCCATATAAAATGAAGAAGGTCTTCGCGCATAGAAACGATCTGTTTTTGCAACGCACAATTTATACACAAAAAATATAAATTCTAAATCATTAAAAAAAATAAGGCCCCGGCGGTACATTATAAAGTACTGACCGGGGCCCATTATTTTTCCAACAACACCAAACCCAAGCTATGGAGGTAGGTTTGACAAGAAGGCACTAATCGCCTTCTACCGCACCATCCCAATTCATGAACCCACCTTCAAGGTTATAGGTATTCTCTATACCTACACTGTTCATAATGGCACAGGCTTGACCACTTCGGTTACCGCTTCGGCAGTATACATAGTAGTTCTTACTTTTGTCAAGCTTCTCGATTTCGTTCAAGAAGTCTTGCCCAAGGTAAAAATCTATATTGATGGAATTGGGTATATAACCCTCCTCTACTTCTTCAGGAGTCCTAACATCTAGAATAAGTGCATTGTCATCTTTTTCCAGCTGCTCTTCCCAATCTTCTTGTGATAAATTCATAATCTAATTTTTATCGCTATTGCGGATGTCCATTTAAAAAACCAAAATTACGGATTTTGAACCAAAGGCATTTCCTAAATATTTAACAAAAAATTATCTATCGGAAATTTTAACGATCTGAACTTTAGATATACATTTGTATATACAATTGTTGTAGAGACATGAATGTGGAAGATATTTTAAAGACCGAAAAAGAAATTCCCCTAAAAAGCCGTACACTGATCCATTTTTTATTGGTCAACAATACGGTAACGGAAGCTTTGAGCGCTGCCCTCAAACCTTACGGTGTGTCATTACAACAATTTAATGTACTGCGCATCTTAAGGGGCCAGAAGGGCAAACCCGCGAGTTTGGCGACACTTAATGAACGTATGGTCTCTAAAATGAGTAACACCACCCGTTTGGTCGACAAACTTTTGTTAAAAGGCTATGTCGACCGAAAGGTTTGTCCTTCGAACCGACGAAAGGTCGAGATACGTATAACAAAGGAAGGCCTGAACATATTAAAAGAAATGGACCGATCAATGACCGAGGCAGAAGACCTTATATTAAGGAACCTATCGGACCAGGACATGGAACAACTGAACACATTGTTCAACAAATTTTAAATAGAAACACTAATTATTCATTTTAAATCTAAACATCAATTATGAAAAAAGGAGTATTAAGTTTGGCACTGGCCATGGTATTTGGCGTAGCAATGGCTACAGAGCCGACAGTTGGAGACAAAAAGGAAGTTAAGACCGAATCAAGTACGATTACTTGGAAAGCATACAAAGTAACCGGATCACACTATGGTACGGTAAACCTTAAATCAGGTTCATTGATTTTTGATGGTGACAAGCTAACCGGTGGTGAATTTGAGGCCGACATGACTTCTTTGGTCGCCCTAGACCTTGAAGGCGAATCAAAAGGAAAATTGGAAGGTCACTTAAAGTCCGAAGATTTCTTTTCTACCGAAAAGCACACCAGCTCCAAATTGGTCTTTACCAAAGTAAAATCCACTGGTAAAAATGCGTACGAAGTAACCGGAGACCTTACGATTAAAGGTATTACCAAACCCGTTACCTTTGATGTATCGGTTTATGGCAGCAAAGCTACCGCTTCAGTAAAAGTAGACCGTACCGCTTATGACATTAAATACGGATCGGGTAGTTTCTTCGAAAATTTAGGAGACAAGACCATATATGACGAGTTTGACCTTGTTGTTGACCTAGAATTCTAAATTAGCTCAACAATAGCATATTAAGCCCTACCTTCGTCATGAAGGCAGGGCTTTTTTTTCAAACAATCGGTTTGTGGTTTTAAAAATGATTTCTATATTTGACCCAATGAACAGAAATAACGTAAATACTTGGTGGTGGAACAACTCTCGACAGACATCGTGAGCTGAGCATCATTGTAGTAAAACTATATAAAGGCTTGTCATCACGACAAGCCTTTTGCATTTGAATACTATCAAAATGAAGTACAAATTAAAATCTTATCACAAAAGAATTCTGGCCGATACTATTACCCCGGTAAGTGTCTACCTTAAGATTCGCGATCGTTTCCCGAACAGCATTTTGTTGGAAAGTAGCGATTACCACGCCACCGACAATAGTTTTTCGTATATCTGTTGCAACCCTATTGCATCGATAAAGGTCGAGAACGAAACCATTGTGGAACGGTTTCCCGACCAGACTTCGTACGAAACGCAAATCAATGCGAACACCGACGTCGTAAAGGTCATTCACGACTTTAGTAAAAAGTTCGAGGCCGAAGAAAGCGATTTCAAATTTATCAACAACGGTATCTTCGGCTATATGGCCTATGATGCCGTACGCTACTACGAAGATGTTGAAATCGGTAAAAAAGATGATTCGGTGGCCATACCCGACATTTATTATGCGGTATACCAGAATATTATTGCCATAGACCACCATAAGAACGAGGCCTATATTTTTGCCCACTGTTTCAACACCGATGAAAACACGGCCGAAATAGCGCACATTTTAAACGTACGCACCTTTGCTTCGTACAATTTTTCCCTCGACGGCGAAGCCACCTCCAATCTACAGGATGAAGAATATCGGGAGCACGTGAGATTGGCAAAAAAACACTGTCAACGTGGCGATGTTTTTCAACTGGTACTTTCCCGTAGGTTTTCCCAAGGGTTTAAGGGAGATGAATTCAACGTATACCGTGCACTACGCTCCATCAACCCATCACCCTATCTGTTCTACTTTGATTATGGCGATTTCAAAATCTTCGGAAGCTCTCCGGAAGCACAGCTCATCGTAAAAGAGGGCAAGGCCGAAATCCACCCGATTGCCGGAACCTTTAAACGCACCGGAAACGATGAACAAGATGCCATTCTGGCCAAGGAACTCACCGAAGACGACAAGGAAAACAGCGAGCATGTTATGTTGGTCGACCTGGCCCGTAACGACTTGAGCAGGAACGGCAGCATGGTAGAGGTTACCAACTACAGGGAGGTACAGTTCTTCTCCCATGTCATTCATTTGGTATCTAAGGTTGTGGGGCAAAAAAAGAAAGATATCCCTACCATGAAAGTGGTGGCCGACACCTTTCCCGCAGGTACCTTGAGCGGCGCCCCAAAACACATGGCCATGCAACTCATCGAAAAATACGAAAAAACCAGTCGCGGCTACTACGGTGGCGCCATTGGGTTTATGGACTTTGACGGCAATTTCAACCATGCCATTATGATCCGTACCTTTTTAAGCAAAAACCATCAATTGCATTATCAGGCCGGTGCAGGCCTTGTTGCCGCATCAGATCCCGAAGACGAACTGCAAGAAACCTATAACAAATTGGGCGCATTGACCAAGGCCTTGAAAATTGCCGAAAGCATATAACGATGAAAAAGATTTTAGTAATAGACAACTACGATAGTTTCACCTATAATTTGGTCCATTATTTAGAAGACCTGGATTGTGAGGTAATCGTAAAACGTAACGACCAATTGACCTTGGATGAAGTCGAGGCCTTTGACAAGATCGTTCTTTCCCCAGGTCCGGGAATACCCGATGAAGCCGGACTCCTAAAGGAAATTATTGCCAAATACGCCCCTACCAAAAGTATTTTTGGGGTTTGTCTGGGCCAGCAGGCCATAGGCGAGGTCTTTGGCGGTTCCTTGATCAACCTCGACGAAGTGTACCACGGTATCGCCACCGAAATCACCATCACCAAAGACGATCCCAATTTTGAGGGTTTACCTAAAAAAATAAAAGTAGGCAGGTACCATTCTTGGGTAGTCGACCCGAATTTGCCCGAAAGCCTTGAAGCCACTTCGGTCGATGAAAACGGACAAATCATGTCGCTACGCCATAAGGTTTACGATGTTTCCGCCGTTCAGTTTCACCCCGAATCGGTCTTGACGCCCGAAGGCAAAAAAATTCTCGCCAATTGGCTAGGGAAGTAAACCGGAACAGCACAGGAATCGATTTAATACGTACCCCATTGTAGTAAGAACAAGACCATGAAAGACACATTAAACAAGCTCATCAATCACGATATTCTCCCCAAAGAGGAAGCCAAACAGGTATTGGTAAACATAGCCAAAGGCGAATACAATACGAGTCAGATCGCCGCATTCTTAACGGTTTATATGATGCGCAGCATTACCATCGAAGAACTCGAAGGTTTCCGCGACGCCCTTTTAGAACTGTGCTTGGCGGTAGACCTTTCGGAATACGACCCGATCGACCTTTGTGGAACGGGCGGTGACGGAAAAGACACCTTCAATATTTCCACCTTGGCGTCGTTCGTTACGGCGGGCGCAGGCGTAAACGTAACCAAACATGGCAACTACGGTGTTTCTTCCAAATGCGGGAGCAGCAACGTCATGGAATTCTTAGGGATCAAATTCAGTAACGAAGCCGACTTCCTAAAAAAATCGATCGATCAAGCAGGTATCTGTGTCCTTCATGCCCCCTTATTTCACCCTGCCATGAAAAACGTAGGCCCGATCAGAAAAGAACTGGCCGTAAAGACCTTTTTCAATATGTTGGGCCCCATGGTAAACCCGGCCTTTCCAAAGAATCAAATGGTCGGTGTCTTCAACCTCGAACTGGCCCGTATGTACGGCTACCTCTACCAGAATACGGATAAGAAGTTTACCGTACTCCACGCCTTGGACGGCTATGATGAGATTTCGTTGACCGGCAATACCAAAACCATTTCCAACAATTCGGAGAGCATGTTGAAACCCGAAGATTTTGGCGTAGAAAAAATAGAACAGTCGCAAATTGTCGGTGGCGACTCCATCGAAGATTCGGCCCAGATATTCTTAAATGTACTGCAAGGCCGAGGTACGGAAGCCCAGAACAATGTAGTCTGTGCCAATGCGGGAATTGCCATTGCCACGGTAAAGAACCTGAGTCCGAAAGAAGGTTTTGAACAAGCCAAGGAATCGTTATTGGCCGGAAAAGGACTAAACGCATTGAAAAAACTGCAAGAATTGAGTAAAAACTAAACAAGGGCACCAGGGCCCATTGAAGATGAACATTCTAGACAAAATAGTAGTCGACAAACGCAAGGAAACAGACTTAAGAAAGTCGCTTATCCCCGTTTCCCAATTGGAAAATTCGGTCTTGTTCGCACGTGAAACGGTTTCTTTGGGCAAGGCCCTGCGCAACAGCTCAACCGGTATCATTGCCGAGCACAAGCGACGTTCGCCCTCAAAATCGGAAATCAACCAAGGCCTGAACGTTCAAGACGTAGCCCGCGGGTACGAAAATGCAGGCGTCTGTGGCATGTCCGTTTTAACCGACGGGAAATACTTTGGCGGTTCGTTGGACGATCTGTTATTGGCCCGTGCTTCCGTACGCCTACCCTTATTGCGAAAAGAGTTTATTATAGACGAATATCAAATTATAGAGGCCAGGGCCCATGGTGCCGATGTGATCCTTTTGATCGCCGCTATTTTATCGAAGGAGGAAATAAAAACCTTTTCGGAGTTGGCCAAAAGCCTAGACCTAGATGTACTGTTAGAGGTACACAACGAAGCCGAACTACAGAAAAGCATCATGCCCAGCCTCGACATGCTGGGCGTAAACAATCGAAACCTAAAGACTTTTGAGGTGAGTCTAGATACTAGCAAATCGCTTTCAAAACTCATTCCGGACGAGTTCGTAAAAGTATCGGAAAGCGGAATCAGCTCAATAGAGGCCATTAAAAATTTAAAGCCTTACGGGTATCAAGGGTTTTTGATCGGGGAAAATTTTATGAAAACGGACAATCCCGGCGAAAACGCCAAGGAATTTATCAAACAATTGTCGTAATTGCGACCCAATGCCATGACTCAAATGGACTATCATTACACGACCAAAAAATCAGGGCCTTCTACCATAGAAAATGCCCCGATCAAGCTGAAGGTGTGTGGTATGAACAAAAACACGACCGAAATTGCCGGACTAAGACCCGATTATCTCGGCTTTATTTTTTGGGAAAAATCCAAACGACATTTTACAGGGCCAATGCCCCCCGTACCCCATACGGTAAGGAAAGTCGGCGTATTTGTCGATGCCAGGATTCAAACCGTTGTCGAACGCATACAAGACCACGACCTTTTGTTGGTGCAACTGCACGGTTCGGAAACGCCCGAATACTGCGCCGAGCTCAAGCTGAAAGTAAAACACATTGGTATCATCAAAGTGTTTTCCATCAAAAACGAGTTTGATTTTGGTATATTAAAGCCATATGAAACCGTATGCGATTTCTTTCTTTTCGATACCAAGGGGAAATTGCCCGGGGGAAATGGTTATGCCTTTGATTGGGAAGTTTTAAAAGACTACCCCTCTACCAAACCTTATTTTTTGAGTGGCGGTATCGGATTGAACGAAGTAGATTCCCTAAAGAAATTCATGACCCGGCCGGAAGCAAAGTACTGCCACGCCATAGACGTGAACAGTAAGTTTGAAATAGAACCGGGTTTAAAGGATGTTGAAAAAGTAAAAGAATTTAAAAGAGTACTTAGTATCGAGTAAAACGTATGAGACCCTACTTTTTACTTTGTACTACGACTTCATATTAACTACGAATTGTTATGAAAACCTATCAAGCGGACGAAAAAGGATATTACGGGGAGTTTGGCGGTGCCTATATTCCTGAAATGCTATACCCCAATACCGAGGAACTTCGGCAGAATTATATCCGTATCATGGAAGAGCCTTCCTTTAAAAAGGAATTTGACCAATTGCTCAAAGATTATATAGGACGCCCTACCCCGCTCTATTTTGCAGATCGGCTTTCAAGAAAATACAACACTAAAATCTACCTGAAGCGCGAAGATCTTTGCCATACCGGTGCGCACAAGGTCAACAATACCATTGGGCAGATCCTAATGGCCAAAAAATTGGGCAAGAACAGGATCATTGCCGAAACGGGTGCCGGCCAACATGGGGTGGCTACCGCAACGGTCTGTGCCCTTATGGGCATTGAGTGCATCGTTTACATGGGCGAAATAGACATTGCCCGTCAAGCTCCCAACGTGGCCCGTATGAAGATGTTGGGTGCCGAGGTCAGACCTGCGCTTTCGGGCAGTAGAACCTTAAAAGATGCCACCAACGAAGCCATTCGCGACTGGATCAACAACCCTGTAGACACCCATTACATTATCGGTAGTGTGGTCGGGCCGCATCCCTACCCCGATATGGTAGCACGGTTTCAGTCGGTAATCTCGGAAGAGATCAAATGGCAGTTGAAAGAAAAGGAAGGACGGGAAAATCCCGATTACGTAGTGGCCTGTGTGGGCGGGGGAAGTAATGCGGCGGGAGCCTTCTATCATTACCTAGATATCCCGGAAGTAGGCATCATAGCCGTTGAAGCCGCCGGAAAAGGAATTGACAGTGGCGAAAGTGCAGCCACCTCGGCCTTGGGAAAAGTGGGAATCATTCACGGTAGTAAAACCTTGTTAATGCAGACCAATGACGGACAAATTACCGAGCCCTACTCCATTTCCGCAGGATTGGATTATCCCGGGGTCGGACCCATGCATGCCAATTTATTCGCATCGGGCCGCGGGGAGTTTATTTCCATTACCGATGACGATGCCATGAACGCCGGCTTGCTCTTGTCTAAAATGGAAGGTATTATCCCGGCTATTGAATCTTCGCATGCACTGGCCATCTTGGAACACCGAAAGTTCAAGCCCGAAGATATCGTAGTGATCAACCTATCGGGGCGTGGCGATAAAGACCTCAACAACTACATCGAATATTTTAATCTATAAAATACTTGGGCAAGATCTTACGGACCCTATAAAACGGCATCCCGAACGAACTTGCCCATCCTATTAAAAAGGAAAAACAGAATTTGAAACTATGGGAAATAGAATCAACAAAAAACTGAAGGAGGAAGGCAAATTGCTTTCCATCTATTTTACGGCCGGCTATCCCAAACTGGGCGACACCGTAGAAATCATACAGCAATTGGAGAAAAACGGCGTCGATATGATCGAAATAGGCCTCCCGTTCAGTGATCCCCTGGCCGACGGCCCCACCATTCAACAAAGTTCCACGGCGGCCCTTAAAAACGGCATGACGACCGAAATTCTTTTCGACCAACTGAAAGATATCCGCCAATCGGTTTCCATTCCGCTTATTATCATGGGCTACTTTAACCCCATGCTTCAATACGGCGTAGAGGCCTTCTGTAAAAAATGCCAGGAAATTGGTATAGACGGACTCATCATTCCCGATCTGCCGGTAGATGTCTATCATGAAGAATACCAAGAGACCTTTGAAAAATACGGCCTGATCAATGTATTCTTGATAACCCCACAGACTTCCGAGAAACGCATCCGGTTTATAGATTCGGTTTCGAACGGATTCATTTACATGGTAAGCTCGGCTAGTGTTACCGGGGCACAATCGGGTTTCGGCGATGCCCAGCAAGCCTATTTTCAACGCATTGCCGATATGAACCTAAAAAATCCCCAAATCGTAGGTTTCGGCATCAGCAATTCAGAAACTTTCGAACAGGCTACAAAATCGGCCAAAGGGGCCATTATCGGTTCGGCCTTTATCAAACATTTAAACGGTCATGGCGTGGATGGAATTGACAAGTTCATCGAAACCATCCGCTAGTTTTTTTTGACAAAAACATCAAAATATGAAAGACCTTATCAACAACGGGAAGCTTCTATTGCTCCTCTGCCTTACCCTGGGTCTGGCCCCCTTTTTCCCCGAACCCCATATTTGGGGTAAAATCAAGTGGATTACGGGCGGAGCAATAGGTATGCAGCCCAAAGATTGGTTCGATGTGGTCTTACATGGTTTTCCCTTTGTCTTATTAATTCGATTTTTAATACTGAAAATCGGTAAATCCCGTTCTCAATAGAGTACAAGGTCTTAACGGCCGTTACTATGTACTTAATTGTTTACGCCATGAAGCGATATACCCTCGTTCTTTTCTTTCTTATTATCTATTGGGGCCATGCCCAAGAGATCAAGGTTATAGACAGCAAAGACCGCTCCCCCGTTTCCTTCGCGACCATATCGTTTGGTGACGGACTGGGTACCTTTGCCGACGAAGAAGGTCTTTTTGTATTTTCCTCCCAAAAATACCCCGACATAGATACGCTCTATATTTCGGCACTTGGCTATTCGGAAAAAGCAATCTCGATTCCAAAAGACAATACCCCCGAACCCCATATCGTGGCACTTGCCCCAGAGGTTTCACAACTTGGCGAGGTTATCGTTTCCGCTCCAAAACAAGGAAAATTCAAGTTGAGGAAGCAAAAACCACAGACCCATAAAGACATTTTTGCCTGTTGGTTGCCTACCGTGGAAAGTGAAATAGCCGTGCTCTTTCATCGCTATGAAGGCCAGGTTTCTCAAATATCAAAACTCTACTTGCCCGTCAATGCCGAATCGGAATACAAAACCAAGGGAAAGGGAAAGTTCGCCACCATATTCAGGGTGCAGTTCTACGAAAACAACAATGGAAGCCCCGGTGCGGGCATTCCCTACGAAAATGTAGTTTTTGCCATGGACGAAAAAGCCGACAAGGTTTTTGAACTCGACCTATTGTCCAACTCCATTTTCATTCCCGAGTCGGGACTTTTTGTTTCGATTCAAGTTTTAGGCTATGCCGATAAAGACGGAAAATTGGTAGAGACCAAAAAATACCGTGAGATAAAAACGGCCCGTGGCATCCAAAAAATATCGACCTCATTTAGGCCCTTGTTGCCCTTTATAAAAGGAGAGGCTACACAACGTACTTTCGTACGGCGCATTTTCTTCAACAATAAAAAATGGCAGGTCTTTGACCGGAACTATAATCCCAACTCAAAACTGCTCCAAACCGGACATCGCAATTACGGTATGGGCGCAGAGTTCAAGGTTTACGAGGATTAGGGCATCCCCAAAAAACAACATATTCGTTTATAAACAAAAAGCCCTTACTTTAAAAGTAAGGGCCTTTGTTTTACGCCGAGTTTCTACTCGCGTTAATATTGCCGTAGAGCGAACGCGTTACGATTTTTTCGTACTCGTCCTTAAAGCTCGTGTCTTGCCCTATTCTCTGCAAGGCAAACTGTTGGATTACCAAGAGCGGAAGAACAATATTCTCACGTATTTTTATCGACTCACGGGAAACTGCCTCGTTTTCCATCAAAATCTTGCTTCCGGAAATCAAAAGCAACATTTTCTTAGACAGTTGGTACTCTTCATGAAGGATGTTCCAAAAATCTCCGTACTCCTCATCTTTCTGCATATAGGATGTGAGCTCAAAATAACACTTGGACAACGACATCATACTATTGTGCATCAAGGCTTTAAAGAAAGGCACCTCTTTGTACAATTTCTTAAGTTCAGACAACCTACCTTCATTTTTAATGGTCTGTATAGCGGTACCAATACCAAAATAACCCGGTACGTTCTGTTTCAATTGGCTCCAAGAACCAACAAAAGAGATGGCCCTAAGATCGGTAAGTTCCAATTTTTTCTTATTGCCCCTTTTCCCCGGTCTACTACCTATATTGGCTTTCTGATAGTACTTTAACGTACTACGGTTCTCCAAGTAGGGAATGAATTTATCATGGTTCTTAAGTGCATCGTACTTTTTGAAGCTCAACTCAGAAAGTTGCTCTATCAATTTTCTGTGCTCTTTTGAAATCACGTTCTCTTTACCGAAAAGGTTGTTTGAAAGACCGGCCGTCAAGAGTTGCTCACTGTTATGGATAAACTGCTCCTTGGTACCATAGGTACTGGTTATGGTCTGTCCTTGAATGGTCAACTGTATTTCATGATTGGCAATGCTCTTGGTCTGGGCCGCATAAAAGCGGTGCGTTTTACCACCACCACGTGCCGGTGGGCCACCACGTCCGTCAAAGAAAATAGCGTTGAAGCCATTTTTATCACACACCTTGGACAAGGTTTCCTTGGTCTTGAAAATAGCCCAGTTGGCCTTTAAATATCCACCATCTTTTGTACCATCGGAAAAACCGAGCATAATGGTCTGGTTGTGATTTCTTCTTTCAAGATGCGCCTTATAATCGGGTAAATCGAAAAGCGTTTGCATGGTTTTTTCGGCCCCTTCCATACCGTTCATGGTCTCGAACAAGGGTACGATATCGAAAGTGATCTCTTCTTTCTTCCACCCGCACCATCGGAACAGTCCAAAAACGAACAGTACCGAAAAAATATCTTCCGAATTACTGATGATATAGCGATTGCATCCCTCTTCCCCATTGGCATCTTGAATACTCTTCAACTGCTTGATGTTGGTGATGGTATCTTTAACGATATCCTCGGAATAATCACTGGCATTGACCTTAAGGTCTTTATTGATCAAAAGATCGACCAAGGCTTCTTCTGAAAGCTCGTCAACACTTTCTTTGATCAGTTTATTGTTCTTCAATATACTCTCGGTCGCCAATTTGTGCTTGCTATGATCTTGTCTGACATCCAAGGTGGCAAAATGGGTCTTGAATATCTTCACCTTATCGATAAAGTTCTCCAATTCCTTTAAGTAAAGGCTGTGATATTTATTGATCAACAACTCCTTAATATCAAGAAGTGGTTGCAAGATATCGTTATAGCCCACGGTTTTCTTTGAATCGAACATGGCGGTATACAAGTTGCCACGGAGTTTTTGGATAGGCTCCTGCAAATCTTTGAAGGTCAATTTTTTCTGAATGATCTTCAAATCATTGTAGTAACACTTCATCAAATTGATACGAAGCTCATCGGCCACGTCTTTTGTAATATCGGCCGTTACAAAAGGGTTTCCGTCACGGTCACCACCGGGCCAAAAGCCCAACTTCATAATATTGTGATTCTCGAAGTCGTCCTTTTTTATATTTTCTTTGATATAAGCATACAAGTCCCCTACGGCATTGTAATACACATGGCGTAAAAAGTAAATGATATTTTTAGCTTCATCCAATGGGGTAGGTTTTTTTGAATTGATCAAAGAAGTCAGCCCCAACTGCTGTAAGGTAATATCAATATCGTCTATCTTATCCTCTAAAATAAGCGATCGCAATTCTTCGATGATATCGAGTACGGCCGGGGTATAAAACTGTGTAGGATGGGCCGTTAACACAAGGCGGGCACTGAACGAAGAAAGTTTTTTAGACACCTTGTCCCAACTCTTGTTCTTATTTACCAATTGAAAGTAGTCTTTGATCGATAACGACTGTGTATGCTCTTGTAGCTTCGGAAAAGCTGCATCTTCAACACTATCGTACAAAACCACCTGTCGCTCAACGTACTGAATAATCTTGAACATAAAATCGATCTGTTCTTTTTCAGAATCGATATGCGCGTAGTTCTCAAAGAACTTTTCAAGAATTTCCTGGGGGTTAAGTCCTGAACCCAATCCTTTCTGACATTGATCCAACAACAATGGTATAAGCATACCCACGTTCTCGATATTGCGATACGGCAAATTCAAGAACAGACTATTGTAGACATTAAACTTGTTGTTGACCGACTTCTTAAACTCAACCAATCTTTCTATATGCGGCATAGGTTATTTAATATTTAAAAGGAATACTTATGGTTTTCGACCTGTAAATATCGGTAATAATACACGACTACCGACACTTGAACGTGTCTTATAACAAAAATACCACACTACACCACAAAAACAACAGCCTTGACAACAATAATTACCCCACAAGGGTATAACGGGCTACATTTACAATGTAATTAATACGGATTTAAATTTTTTCATTTTCATATAGTGTTCTCGTAAAAGAGTCTTGTCGAAACCGATAGGGCTCTTTTTAGTTTACAGCTATTCCAATGGTAATTCCAAAGTAGAGGGATATCTTAGGAAAGAAAAAAATCGCGGTATTGGAGCACTCGAAAATCAAGGGTATTAAAATCGGCATCGGCAGCCTTCATTCTTTTGTAGGAAGCCAAACTACCCACCGCCCTATTTGCGGCACCCGATGGCGCCGTCAGGGAGACGGTCTGTATCTTCCGACCCGTTTCCGGGAGTTGAAATTGATATATTCGCGGCACCTCTTCCGAAATGGTTTCCAACTTGACCCCTATGGGTTTCAACAGCTTCCTGAAAAAATATTCAGGACCGTTTTTGCTATTACCGCCCATAAATAGTACGGTCTTCAGGTTCCGATAACGCTCTAAATAATGCAGTAAATTTCTTAGGCGTACATTCTGCATACCCAAGTCGGAAGCGTCTACCTTATCACGTTCGGCACTTTCAACAATATCGCAGACCCCGATCTTATTGGCCAATAAAAAATTCTTGCGTTGTTCAATGGCCAAATGGGTGTTTTCATACACTAGGCCCAAATCGAAAATGCGGTCTAGAATAGGCCAGAGCATGCCGTTTCTACTACCATAGCAGAAATCGACATCATCGGCCTTTAGTTCACCTGTCGTAAACCGCGGGGGCGGAAGCGTTCCTACAATGAGTTTTTCTGCCTGCTCAAAAACAAAAGGTTCATAAGGATGCGTGTGTAAGAACATAGATATATAATATACCTATTTTAAAGTCAATACCAAATCTTCGGAATTTACCAAAGACCCCCCTTGTAATTGTATTTTAGCAACAACCCCCTCTTCGGTAGCCGTTACGGTCGTCTCCATTTTCATGGCCTCGATAACGAAGAGCGGCTGGTTCCTTTTCACCTCTTGGCCCGTCTTGACAAGTACATTGGAAAGTAGTCCCTGCAATGGCGCCCCAATTTGTTTGGGATCACTCGGGTCTACTTTTATATTTTCCTGCTTTTCCACTTTTACGGAAGTATCCTTGATCAAAATATTTCTAAGTTGACCGTTGATCTTAAAGAAGATACTAACGTTACCGGCCTCATCGGGCTCACCTTTGAGCATCAATGAAATCAGAACGTTCTTTCCCCCTTCGAGCTCGACCATGATCTCTTCTCCCACTTCCATGCCGTAGAAGAAATTTTTCGTCGGTATATTTACCAAATTTCCGTACTTCACATGGTTGTTATAGGCATCGGTAAAGACTTTCGGGTATAATTTATAGGAAAGAAAATCGGTCATTTCGAGTTCCCTACCCATTCCCTTTTTGAACTTTCGCCTAAAAGCCTTGAACTCCTTATCAAAATCTATGGGTTCGAGATGCGCGTTGGGCCTGTTGGTATATGGCTTTTCGTCCTTTAGAACGATTTTCTGCAATTTCTTTGGAAATCCACCGACCGGTTGTCCCAAGTCTCCCCTAAAAAAGCTTTTTACCGATTCGGGAAAAGAAATATCCTCTCCCTTTTCCATAACATCCGCAACGCTTAGGTTGTTGCTGATCATATATTGCGCCATATCGCCGACTACTTTCGAGCTCGGGGTAACCTTGATGATATCCCCGAACATTTGGTTGACCTCGGCGTACATTTTGGTGACCTCGGTAAACTTATCCTCAAGCCCCAAGGCAATGGCCTGTCCTTTTAGGTTGGAATATTGTCCTCCAGGAATTTCATGATGGTACACATCGCCCGTACCCGATTTCAATCCCGATTCAAAAGTGTAATAGTAATTACGGACAGTTTCCCAATAGTTGGAGTATTCGGCGAGTTTTTCGGTATTCATCGGATTCTCGCGCTCATGAAAGCGGAGCATCTCCAAGACCGAATTGAAGTTGGGCTGGGAAGTGAGTCCCGAAAGTCCGCCCAAAGCCACATCGACCACGTCTACACCAGCTTCGACCGCCTTTAAATAGGTAGCCGTCTGTACCGAGGAAGTATCGTGGGTATGTAAATGGATAGGAATATTGATTTCAGATTTCAAAGCCTGGATCAATTCAAAGGCGGCATTCGGCTTTAAGAGTCCGGCCATATCCTTTACACCTAAAATATGGGCTCCGGCATTCTCGATATCCTTGGCGAGTTGCACGTAGTATTTTAGGTCGTACTTTGTTTTGGAGGGATTTAGAATATCGCCCGTATAGCAAATGGAACCTTCGGCCAAACCACCGGTTCTGGTTCGTACGTGCTCAATACATGGGGCAATGGACTTCATCCAGTTTAACGAATCGAAAATCCTAAAGACATCTACGCCCGTATTCCACGATTCTTCTACAAATTTCTCGATCAGGTTATCGGGATAGGCCGTATACCCTACGCCATTGGAACCTCTAATAAGCATTTGCAGCAATACGTTGGGCATGGCCTTACGCAACAGGGCCAAACGCTCCCATGGATTTTCATGCAAGAACCTCAAGCAAACATCAAAAGTGGCGCCTCCCCAGACTTCCATGGAAAATATTTCGGGATGATTCTTGGCATAGCCTTCGGCCACTTTCATCATATCTATGGTCCGCATGCGGGTCGCCAACAAACTTTGGTGGGCATCGCGCATGGTGGTATCGGTAAAATGTACTTTTTTCTCCGCCTTGAGCCATTGGGCAAATTGCTCAGGCCCCAATTCGGTCAACAAATCCTTGGTACCCCTTGGATGCCCGTCCATTTTCGGAAAGGAAGGAATTGTCGGTTTGCTAAAAATACGGCCAGGCTCAAGCTTCTTAACATCGGGATTGCCGTTTACTATGACCTCCCCTAAAAATGTAATCAGCTTATTGGCCCGGTTTCGGGGTTCGGTGAACTCAAAAAGTTTAGGTTCGTTCTTAATGAAATTGACCGTTACCTTGCCCTCGCGAAAAGTTTCGTGCTTCAAGATATTATCGAGAAAGGCCATATTGGTATTCACCCCACGGATACGGAATTCGGCCAAGGCACGGCGCATTTTTCTACAACAACCATCAAGCGTTCGGCTACGCGCCGAAACCTTTACCAACATGGAATCGAAAAAAGGCGAGATAACCACCCCTTGATAAATGCTTCCCGCATCTAAACGAATACCAAAACCGGAAGCACTTCTATAAGTAGTGACCACCCCGTAATCGGGTTTGAAGTCATTCGATGGGTCTTCAGTAGTTATTCTACATTGCAGTGCTATACCCGTTACTTGAACCGATTCTTGATTCGGTATTTTTATCTGGGTATCCGACAGTTTATATCCTCCCGCTATAAAAAGTTGGGCCTTTACCAAATCGATATTGGTAATCATTTCGGTAACCGTATGCTCTACCTGAATACGCGGATTCACCTCTATAAAATAGATACTACCGTCATCGTCTACCAAAAACTCCACCGTACCGATATTGTTATAATCGACCGCCTTGCAAATGGCTATGGCATAACGATATAGACTATCCTTGGTCTCTTGTGGGAGTCCTATCGACGGGGCGAATTCTATAACCTTCTGATACCTCCTTTGTACGGAACAATCGCGTTCGTACAAATGCACGATGTTTCCATGGGTATCGGCCACGATCTGTATTTCGATATGTTTGGGGTTCTCTACAAACTTTTCGAGGAAGACCGTATCGTCTCCAAAGGCGTTCAACGACTCCCTTTTGGCTTCGGGAAAGCCCTTTTCAAGCTCCTCTTGGGTCCGAATGACGCGCATTCCACGTCCACCACCACCCGAAGCCGCCTTTAACATCAAGGGATAACCAATGCGATTGGCTTCGGCTATGGCCGTCTTTACATCCTTCAGGTCCTTATCGCTGCTCTGAATTATGGGAATATTGTTCGCCACCGCTACCTCCTTGGCGGTGATCTTATCGCCCAAGGCCTTTAATACCGAAACTTTAGGACCGACAAAGACAATACCGTTGTCAGCGCATTTTTGGGCGAACTTGGCGTTCTCCGACAAAAATCCGTACCCCGGGTGAATGGCATCTACATTGTTCTCTTTGGCCACCTTTATAATGGCGTCGATATCCAAGTAGGGTTTTAACGGTTCGTTATCCTCCCCTATTTGATACGATTCATCGGCTTTGTAGCGGTGTAAGGAATACCGGTCTTCGTAAGTATAGATCCCAACCGTTCGCACACCGATCTCAACACAGGCCCTAAAAATACGTATGGCAATTTCACCTCTGTTCGCTACTAAAACCTTTTCTATCTTCATGTTTGTGCGTTGTTTAAAATTATTACCCTTGAACCGATTCAAACAAACTTAACTTTTTTGCTCTAGGATAGCAATATGACACCCCTATAAATTATAGGAATTTTGTGACGTTTCTATGTCACCTTAAGAAAGTCAGTTTGCGCTTTACTTGATATTCCGAACCTAAAATAGTATCTTCAGCTAAAGAATAATATCACATGGGAAGAGGAGACAAAAAATCGAGAAGAGGGAAAATTGCCAATCGCTCTTACGGGGCAAGGCGCCCTAGAAAAATTAAGAGACGCCCTACCGTAGAAGAAAAAATCAGCCTAAAGAAAAAGAAATAGATTACCTGATAAAAACAGGTTCGTTTTCTTTTAAGGTATGTGACGGGCTAAACTCATATTCGTTATAGTTGAACCCTTTCAGTTCATCAAGGCTTTGCACTTCGTTATCTATAATATAACGAACCATGGCACCGCGCGCTTTCTTCGCAAAGAAACTAATAACCTTGAGCTTGTCGTTTTTCCAATCTTTGAATATGGGGGTAATAATAGGTACTTTCAGCGCCTTTTTGTCAATGGCACTAAAATATTCGTTGCTCGCCAGGTTGATAAAAAGCTCATCGTCTTTCAATTCCGAATTCAAGGTATCGGTCAGGGTCTTTTTCCAAAACTCGTAAAGGTTCTTCTTTCTACCGACCTTCAGCTGCGTACCCATTTCCAAACGATAGGGCTGCATAAGGTCAAGGGGGCGAAGAATACCGTACAATCCCGAGAGGATACGTAATCTTTCCTGTAATTTCTCCATCTTATGGGAGGGTATGGTATAGGGATCCAGTCCCTGATAGACATCACCCGTGAACGCATAAATGGCCGGTCTGGAATTTTTCAGGGTAAAAGGCACTTCAAAGTTCTGGTTTCGCTCATAATTGAGCTGGGCCAAATTATCGGAAATCCCCATAAGCTCAGATAGGGCCTTTGGACTTTTTTTGGCCAAAACCTTGTTCAGGCTCTGGGCCTCATCTAAAAATTGTGGTTGTGTTTCCTTATATTTTGGATATTCTTTTTCAAAATCCAAGGATTTTGCAGGAGAGATAACGATTTTCATGCTTGTGTCTATTTCAAAACTTCAGGTAAAAATACTGATGATCCAGAGTAAAACCTATGCATTTGGAAAAGAGTTATCGATAGGGCTATCGATGTTCCTTATAACCTATTTGCTACTGTGCTGTGCATAGTGCCTCCATTTATCGATACAATCGACCATATCTTGGGGAATTTCAGAATCGAAACGCATGGTCTCGCCCGTTACGGGATGTACAAAACCCAAGGTTTTGGCATGTAAGGCCTGCCGGGGCAGTACTTTGAAGGCGTTGTCCACAAACTGTTTGTACTTGGTAAATGTGGTGCCCTTTAATATTTTATCACCTCCATAGCGCTCATCGTTAAAGAGGGTATGGCCTATGTATTTCATATGCGCCCGGATCTGATGGGTACGACCTGTTTCGAGCTTACACGACACCAAGGTTACATAACCCAACCTTTCTATAACGGAGTAATGCGTTACGGCTTCCTTGCCTTCATCGCCCTCAGGGAAGACCTGCATTTGTAAGCGGTTCTTTGGATTTCTGGCAATATTGCCCTCAATTGTCCCATGATCATCCTCCACATTGCCCCATACCAAGGCTATATATTCCCTTTCCGATGTTTTATCGAAAAATTGTTTGGCAAGATGGGTCATTGCAGCCTCGGTTTTGGCTACCACTAAAAGTCCCGACGTATCCTTATCTATACGGTGCACCAAGCCTGGCCGTTCGTTACTATTTACAGGAAGGTCTTTGATATGATGTAGTAGCGCATTGATCAGCGTACCCGAATAGTTACCATGACCTGGGTGTACCACCATTCCGGCGGGCTTGTTCACCACCAAGAGCACATCGTCTTCGTAAACGATATCGATAGGAATATCTTCAGCAACCAAAAGAAATTCATGCGGCGGATGCTCGAACAAGACCTTTACCTCATCGCCCGGTTTTACCTTGTAATTTTGTTTTACGATAGCCCCATTGACCCAAATATGACCACTTTTCGCAGCCTGTTGGATTTTGTTTCGGGTAGCGTATTCTATGAAATTCATTAAGAATTTATCGACCCTTAACGGTTCTTGACCTTTTGAGGCTACAAAACGGTGATGCTCAAAAAGCTCGTCATCGTTCAGTTCTTGGTTTTCCGGTGTTTGCATGTATTATTCTGAATCTGCTTGAACCCTGGCCTGATCGGTAATGGAGCCATTACCACAAACCAATTCTATCTTAGAGGTTTTAGGCAGCTTGTCGCCGGGTTTGATTTGCTTGCCCTTGTACTTAATATAATAGACCATGTCTTTACCCAACTGGTCAATATAGGTAACCCGCTGCACATCAAGACCTACGGCGCGTAACATTGAGGTAGCGTTACGCTGGGTAACCTGTATAATATTAGGAACGGAAACTTTTTTATAGCCGGAAGGATTTACGGTCAGATAAATTTTTCGGTTTTCCTTGACCTTACTACCCGCCGGTGGATTTTGCTCTATAATCGAAAACCTCGGATACTCGGGATTGAAGTTTGCCGAATCGAGAACTTCATATCTTAATTTTGCTGCTTCTGCCGACTTACGCATATCGGGAACCGACATCTTGGCAAAATTGGGCACTTCAACAAATTCACCGTGATTGGTGGTAGAGCTTAACCAGCGCAATACAAAAATCGATACAACTACCAAAAGCACTATCGCCAGGCCTAGTTGAATAAAAAACACCCTACTTTTTAAAAAGTTGAAAAAATTACGCATATGTTTATTTTAACGGTACAAATATAGTGAACTCGTATTGCTTTTTTTGTTTAATTTCGGTTTCGTTTTATTGCCAAGAATTTAAACGGTCGTATGAAGAAAAATATTGCCATCATTATGGGGGGCTACTCTAGCGAGTACAAAATTTCGTTAAACAGTGGAAATGTAGTACACCGCTACCTGAACAAAGAAAGGTTCAACACCTATCGTATCCATATTTTTAAAGAAAAATGGGTCTATGTTGATGCAAACGAAAAAGAACACCCGGTAAACAAGGCCGATTTTACGGTAAACACCGATCAGGGTCACGTGGCTTTTGATTGTGTTTTCAATGCCATTCACGGCACTCCGGGCGAAGACGGCCTCATGCAGGCTTATTTTGAGCTGCTAGGCATTCCCCAGACCTCATGCGACTATTACCAATCGGCCCTTACCTTTAATAAGCGTGACCTTTTAAGCGTATTGAAGCCGTATGGTATAAAATCCGCCCCATCTTATTATTTGAACCTCGGCGACCCGATCGATGAGGAAGCGATTATTGCCAAGGTAGGCCTACCCTGTTTCGTAAAGGCCAACAAAGCCGGCAGCAGTTTTGGCATTTCCAAAGTACATGAAAAAGAAAATTTAAGAAGCGCCATAGACAAGGCCTACCAAGAAGACGATGAAATTATCATTGAAGGCTTTCTCGACGGAACGGAAGTTTCCGTTGGCGTGATTACCTACAAAGGAGAAACCAAGGTGTTGCCCATTACCGAAATCGTTTCGGAAAACGACTTCTTTGATTACGAAGCAAAGTACCAAGGCAAATCGCAAGAAATAACCCCTGCCCGCATTTCCAAAATACAGCGAGACAAGGTGGAAGAAATGGCCAAGCGCGCTTACGAAGTATTAAAAATGAAAGGTTATTCAAGAAGCGAGTTCATATTTATTGAAGACGAACCTTATATGTTGGAGATGAACACCACCCCTGGCCTGACCACCGAAAGCATATTACCACAGCAGGCCGAAAAGGCCGGCATTTCTTTGGAAGAACTATTTACAAGCGCCGTTGATGAAGCACTCAACCAAAAATGACCTACCTTTAAGAAATAAGATACGCTCCTAAAACGAACAAACCCATGAGACGCGCAATTTTTCCCGGTTCTTTCGACCCTTTGACCCTAGGCCACTTCGATATCATACAAAGAGGTATCACCCTGTTCGACGAACTTATCATTGCCATTGGTGTAAATTCCGAAAAGAAATACATGTTCACCTTAGAAGAGCGCATGCACTTCATCGAACAGGCGTTCAAAGACGAGCCTAAAATAAAGGTACTCACTTACGAAGGGCTGACCGTAGACTTTTGTAAGAAAATAGAAGCGGACTTCATTCTGAGGGGGTTAAGAAATCCGGGGGACTTTGAATTTGAAAAAGCGATTGCCCATACGAACAGAAAATTATCTGAAATAGAAACCGTTTTTTTATTGACCTCCTCAGGAAAATCTTACATCAGCTCGTCAATTGTCAGGGACGTAATTCGAAACGGAGGCGACTATACGGGCCTCGTACCGGATACCGTACGTATTTCATAGACCCTAAACCGCCTTTCACCCTAATAATTCGTTAAAATACACAAATGTTAAAATAAAATCGTATTTTGTAAGTAAATACGACGCTTTGGCTATTTAAAGTCGTAAACATCCCATTTTTCTTGCAACACAACGAGTTTTATACTATTCACAACAAAGGTTTAGATATAAAGTAAAATGCCTCTACTTTAGTCAGAAATTACAGTAATATGTTGAACGGAACCAAAACCATACAAAACAACCCCCTTGTAAAACAGCTGCCATCAGCCACTGTTTTCACGAACAAAAAGTTCGAGGTTGTGTATGCGTCCGATAAATTCGTACGTGATTTTGGTTTTGATTCCCAGCTCGTTTTTGGCAAACCCATCAACGAACTGTTCACTACTTTGTCGGACAATTGGGAGAACACTTTGTACAACTGCCTTTCCAATTCTTCTGAGCACCTCAACGTTACTTACAGCTTAAAAAGCGAAGCAGATGCCAAATGGTATAAATGGTCATGCACGGCTTGGCTGAACGATACCAATGAAACCATGGGGCTGATCATTCACTTTAACGATATTACCGAAGAGAAACTAAAAGGGGAAAAAGTAGCCAAGCTTCAATCACTTCTTGATGCCACTTGCGAAATCAGTAAAATAGGCGTTTGGGAATATGATTTTATGAGCGATACACTTATCGGCTGTGATGTTATTCGCGAAATCTATGGGGTTTCCAAAGATTACAAATTCAGCTTTGACTCGGCCATCAGCCAATACAAAGACGGACACAGTAGAAATACCATTGCCATGCACGTGCACGATACCTTAATGAACGGTAAGACTTGGAATGAAAAACTACAGTTCAAAACTATAAAGGGCAAGGAAATTTGGGTACAGGTAGCTGGTATGCCCACCTATATCGACGGTAAAATCGTAGGCCTAAAAGGCACTTTACAGAACATAGAGGAACAGATACGCCGTGAGGCCAAGACCAAGGAAAACGAGCTCTTGATGCGCACGCTTATCGACAACCTGCCCCTGAACGTTTTTATAAAGGACACAGAGTCTCGAAAAATTCTGGTAAACAAATCGGAATGCGAGTATATGGGCGTCGAAAATCCCGACCAATTATTGGGGAAAAATGATTTTGATCTCTTTGATAAAGACGTAGCCCAAATATCGAGGGCAGAAGACCTCCATGTAATGGAAACCTTAATACCTATGTTGGGCCGTGAAACGACCAGCAGGACCAAAGATGGTAAAATGGTGACCTTTCTCACCTCAAAAATACCCTTAAAATCCAACAACGGAAAGGCTCAGGGCCTCGTAGGTATCAGTATGGATATCACGGACCTGAAACAAAAAGAACAAGAACTACGCGACCTGATCAACGTTACTTCCCAACAAAACAAAAAACTGGTCAACTTCGCACATATCGTTTCGCACAACCTACGTTCGCACACAGCTAATTTTTCTATGCTTTTAGACTTTTTGGCCCACGAAAAGAACGAAAACGAAAAGGTTAAGATTACAGAAATGCTTACCCAAGCTTCTGACAATCTACTGGAAACCCTAGAAAACCTGAACGAGGTAGTTGCCATAAACACCAATATCAACCTTAAAAAGAAACCCGTACGGCTCAACCAACGTATAGCTTCTGTAAAACATAATCTCAAACCTTTTTTTACAAGCAACGAGGCCCGAATTATCAATACGATTAGCGACGATGTAAAAATAAACGTTATACCATCGTACATCGACAGCATACTGATGAACTTCTTTACCAATGCCATCAAATACAAGCATCCGGACAGAAGCCCTATAATCAGGCTGGAAACTAAACATGAGGAGGGCTACACCATTCTCTCCATCTCAGATAACGGACTCGGTATCGATCTGAATAAGTATGGCGAAAAATTATTCGGTATGTACAAGACCTTTCACGACCATAGTGATTCTAGAGGTATTGGCCTATACATTACAAAAAATCAAATTGAAGCTATGAACGGCAAAGTAACCGTTGCCAGTGAGGTAGGCGTAGGCACCACCTTCAAAATCTATTTTAATGAACAAAATTGAGAGTATTTGTATTATCGATGATGATCCGATTACGGTGTTCGGCATTCAAAAAATGTTGAGCCTCGTTGTGCAGTGCGATGATATTACAGTATACCGTAATGGCAAGTTGGCAATTGACGGAATCAAACGACGAATAGAAGAAAACAAGCAAGCCCCACAGGTCATTTTTTTAGACATCAATATGCCCATCATGGACGGATGGCAATTTCTAGATGAATTCATAACCCTGTCCACAAAAGAAAAAGTAAGGGTAAACATTATTACCTCTTCCATAGACAAAATCGACTTACAAAAATGGGAGTGCTTCAAGCAAAAAACCGACCACACCATTACCTTCAACAACAAACCCATCCGTAAAGAACACGTTGCCGAGATTACCAAAGTAGCATAGTTAAAACTTGGTTGTTTTTGCTTATTTTTGGTATATGCGACAAAGATTTACGAAAATTAGCTCGGGGATATTCAACCTTCTTGTTCTGACCCTGTTGTTCTGTTCTTCTTGCGAAAGCGAACAAGATGACCAAACAGCAGATTACAAGACCCGTTTTGAACTCAGTAAGGGCACGGAAACGGCCACCTACCTAGAGACCATCGATTTCTACATCCGATTGGCCAAAGATTTTCCCGAAATCAATATGCAGACCATCGGCAGTACCGATAGTGGCTATCCGCTTCATATTATCACCTACAACCCCGATGGCGATTTCAACTTAAAAAAAGTAAGTAGCGACAAGACCATTTTGTTTATAAATAACGGCATTCACCCTGGGGAGAGCGACGGTATTGACGCTACCATGCTCCTGTTCCGGGATTTTGCATCGGGAAAAATACCCGCCCCCAAAAACACGGTCCTGGTTACCATCCCCATATACAATATAGGCGGAGCCCTTAACCGAAACAATACAACAAGGGCCAACCAGAACGGCCCAAAGGCCTACGGTTTTCGCGGCAACACCCTAAACTACGACCTGAACAGGGACTTTATAAAGGCAGACACCAAGAACGCCCGTACTTTTTTCCAAATTTTCCATACGGTAAACCCTGATATATTCATCGACAACCACGTAAGCAACGGTGCGGACTACCAATACACCCTAACCCATCTTTTTACCCAACACAACAAATTCGGCGGCGAACTAGGCGATTATATTCACAACAAGATGATGCCCTCACTAGAAAAATCATTATTGGAAGATGATTGGAGCATTACCCCTTACGTCAACGTCTTCAACCAAGTACCCGAAAAAGGGTTTTCGCAGTTTATGGATTACCCCAGATACTCCACAGGATACACTACGCTTTGGAACACATTCGGCATGATGGTAGAAACCCATATGCTAAAGCCCTACAAACAAAGGGTTGAAGGAACCTATGAACTCATGACGAAAATGATTTCATTGGCAGAAACCGATGCCAAGGAAATAAAACGACTAAGGGCAGAAGCCAAACACAGACACAAGAATTGGACACACTACCCCACCAAATGGCAAATAGACACCACCAAAACAACCGTTTTGGATTTTAAGGGATATGAAGCCGATACGCTTACCAGCGAGGTTACCGGACTCACCCGTTTGAAATATGACCGAAACAAGCCCTTTGTCAAGAAAGTCAATTATCAAAACCATTATATCTCGACAGACTCGGTCGAAATTCCCGAAGCCTACGTTTTAAAAAAGGGATGGCACAAAGTACTTACCCTGCTTGACCTCAACAAGATCAACTACAACACCATACAGAAAGATACGGTGATTGCCGTAGAATCATACAAAATAGACCATTACAAGACCTTAGACTACCCTTATGAAGGGCATTACCCCCACTACGACACCAAAGTAAAGGTCAGCGTTAAAAACATAAAGTTTCAACAAGGCGATATTCTTATACCTACCGACCAAGAAGGCATCAGGTATATTATTGAAACCTTGGAACCCGAAGCCACGGATTCGTTCTTTAACTGGAATTTTTTCGATAGTATTTTACAACAAAAGGAAGGTTTCTCTCCCTACGTTTTTGAAGATGAAGCTGCCGAATTACTAAAACAAAACCAAGTATTAAAAGATAGTTTTCTCTCTAAAAAAGCCAACGACCCTGAGTTCAATGCCAATTGGTACGCCCAATTGGATTGGCTATTCAAGCGATCGAAGCACTATGAAGAGGCCCATTTACAGTATCCGGTATACCGTATAATAAAAAAGTAAAGACCTTAATCGCCAAAAAGTATCTTGATGTTATTATAGGAGTTCTGAAGGGCTTCCTGAATTTTTTTTGGCCCTTTCCACTTCACTTTTTCTATCCCTTCTTTCTTTTCAGGCTTAAGTTTGCCATCATAGTCTGTTCTCATAGCGTACCAATGCACCTCTTTTAGAGTATAGACGCCGTTGTTACTGAACACGTGATATGTCTTCCTAAGAAAATTCTCTATGCGCAGGTCCTTGACACCGGTCTCTTCCATAACTTCGCGTATGGCGCAAGTCTCAATCGACTCGCCTTTGTCCAATTTCCCTTTTGGCAAATCCCATTTATCGTTCCTATAAATGAACAATACCTCGCCAAGGTTGTTGGTTACCACGCCACCTGCCGCTACGACCAAAGGAATTTTTCGTGTAAACTTCTTTAGGATCTCCTCATGATTGGGGTGATAAATATAGGCCTCGGTCATTTTTTTCTTCCGTAACGCCTTGATCGCCGCCTGTATAGAATCTTCGTTTAACAAAAAATATTCACCACCTCCCGTTTCCGAAAGTTTATTTGTCAAGATCAAGGGCAATTCGTTCACAAAAACTTTATACATTTGCGTCATGGTTTTAGACAAGAATACAGCCAAGAAAACGGCCGAACTCCTATTGCAAATTAATGCAATTAAGTTGAAACCGGAAAATCCTTTCTCATGGGCTTCCGGATGGAAATCACCAATCTATTGTGACAACCGTATAATACTCTCTTATCCCGCCATAAGAAACTTCGTCAGGGAAGAAATGGCCAAGCAAGTAGAGTCACTTTACGGCAAGCCGGATATTATTGCCGGAGTAGCCACGGGCGCCATCGGAATAGGTGCCTTAGTAGCCGATTTTCTGGGGCTTCCGTTCATTTATGTTAGGCCCGAGCCCAAGTCCCACGGACGAAAAAACCAGATTGAAGGCCAACTAGAGCCCAATCAAACGGTGGTGGTAATCGAAGATTTGATCAGCACGGGAAAAAGTAGCCTGAACGCAGTTGACGCCTTAACCGAGGCCGGGGCCAAAGTCAAAGGCATGTTAGCCATTTTCACCTATGGTTTCGATGTGGCACAAAGCAATTTTGAAGCAAAAAATGTTTCTTTAAATACCTTGAGTGATTACGAACACCTGATCGAACAGGCTTCGGACACCCACTTTATTAAAGAAGACCAGTTAAACGCCCTATTGGAATGGAGAAAAAATCCATCGAAGTGGCAGCAATAATATTGATATGCATATAGAAACACCTCAAAAAAATATAGCCAAAGGAAACAAAGAAGTCTTTGAGTTCTTGACCGACCTGAAGAATTTTGAAAAATTGATGCCCGATAACATCGAAAAATTCGAGGTCATTAATGAAGATCGGTTTCTTTTTGCCCTAAGTGGCATGCCACAGATTGTTTTACAACGTCAGGGTCAAACCCCTTATAGCCAAATTGTATTGGGTGCCGCCAGTGATAAATTGCCTTTTACCCTAACAGCCGACATCACATCGATAAATGACACCGAAAGTGGGGTTACCCTAAGTTTTGAAGGCAAGTTCAACGCTATGATGGCCATGATGATCAAACATCCGATCACCAATTTCATGGGAACACTTTCAGAAAACCTATCGAAAATCTGATCAGTAGAGCAGTTTCACCTCTTTGATATCGAATTCTTGCATGATATTGTCTTCAAGGGCTATAACCAGTTTTCCTTTGGGAGAAATACCACGAATGAACCCCATAAAGAGTTCTCCATTTCGATTTTCAAAGGTTGAGGGCTTGTCTTTTCGAAAAAGCACTTCCTCATAGGCCTGCCACAATTTCACCATGGGCCCTACCTTTATTTTCAAAAAATTCTGTTTTAAACTTTCAACTATAGCATGCAACAGCTCATCGAGATTAAAATTTTTACCCAAAATCAGTTTTAAGGAAGAGGCATTTTCAACATTACCGAAAAATGTTTGGTTCACATTTAGGCCAATACCTATCACGGCCGTATTTATTTGCCCCCCAGAAAGCAAATTCTCAATAAGAATCCCACAAATTTTCGAAGTACCTGACAGAATGTCGTTGGGCCATTTTATGCTAAGGTTCGGCACTTGATACGCCTTCAGCACGTCATAAACGGCAAGTGAAACACAGATGTTCAACGCAAAAAAATCATCGGCAACCAAATGCAATTCATTTTTCAAAACACTGATCGTGAGGTTTTTACCGGCCTCAGACTCCCAAACAGCCCCCATTTGCCCCTTACCCTTCAACTGTTCTTCGGCCATAACCACCGTAAAATCAGTTAAGGAACTATCGGGCAACAAACGTTTTAAATATGCGTTTGTAGAGTCCGTGGCATTAAGTTTGATTAATTGCATCGCAGGCTTAAATCGTAGATATTGTATCTATTATAAAAAACTTAGGCCTAAAAGAACAAAAAAATAATAACTTTGTAGAAATAAAATTTTGAATGCAAAAAAGCAAAGCCAATGCAGATGAACTAATTGCATTGATCTTACAGGGAATAGAAGAAGTTAAGGGCCAAGATATAAATCTGCTTGACCTACGAGATATAGAGAATACTGTTTGTGACTACTTTATAATTTGTAATGGTACTTCGAACACGCATGTAAACGCAATAGTAGGTTCAATTCGTAAAATCGTTAGCAAATCGATTCAAGACAAACCTTGGCACGTAGAGGGTGAGGATAATGCCGAATGGGTCTTGATGGATTACGTTAATGTTGTAGTACATGTATTTCAGAAACACATTCGAGAATATTATGATATCGAAGGTCTTTGGGGTGACGCCAAATTGACCACGATAGAAAGTAGCAGCAGTTTGAACCAGTAAAAAATAATAATGGCGAAAGATAACAATTCGAATACAAAAAAACCTAAGTTCAGTTCGTGGTGGGTCTACGGATTGATCGCAATTCTTTTAATAGGTTTTCAATTTATAGGTAGTGGCAACTTGGCCAGCACCAGAAAAACAACAACCTCAGAGTTACAAGAATACCTAAGAAACGGTGATGTCAAGGAAATCATGATCATCACCAATACACGTCAGGCCAAAGTCTTCCTTACAGAAGAAGCTATGGCCAAAGACGTCCATAAAGATGTAGCCGAAAAGCCATTTTTACCCTCTACCGGTGCCGTACCACAGTACGTGCTCGATTATGGTGATTTGCAGAATTTCGAGAACGAGATCAAGAACATCAAAAAAGAAAACAACCTAGATACCATTGTCGATTATGATACCGACAACAACTATCTTATGGACCTTCTTTTGGGCATACTGCCCTTTGTCTTGATTATCGGCATCTGGATTTACCTAATGCGCAGAATGTCAGGCGGCGGCGGCGGTGGTGCCGGCGGCCAGATATTTAACATCGGCAAATCAAAGGCCAAACTTTTTGACGAAAAGACCGATACGAGAACCTCGTTTAAAGATGTAGCCGGTCTTGAAGGCGCCAAAGAAGAAGTAGAAGAAATTGTAGAGTTCCTTAGAAACCCTGACAAGTATACTTCCCTAGGTGGAAAGATTCCTAAAGGAGCCCTTCTTGTAGGTCCTCCGGGAACAGGTAAGACCCTTTTGGCGAAAGCCGTGGCAGGAGAGGCCAAAGTGCCTTTCTTCTCTCTATCCGGTTCCGACTTCGTAGAAATGTTCGTCGGTGTAGGTGCTTCAAGGGTACGTGACCTTTTTAAACAAGCCAAGGATAAATCACCCGCCATTATATTTATCGATGAGATAGATGCTATTGGCCGTGCCCGTGGAAAGAACAACTTTACCGGTTCTAACGACGAACGTGAAAACACGCTCAACCAGTTGTTGACCGAAATGGACGGTTTTGGAACCAATACCAATGTTATCGTATTGGCCGCTACCAACCGTGCCGATGTTTTGGACAAGGCCCTAATGCGTGCGGGTCGTTTCGACAGACAGATATACGTAGATTTACCAGACATTAGGGAACGTAAGGAAATATTTGAGGTCCACTTAAGACCTATCAAGACCTCCGAGGCCTTAGACTTAGAATTTTTAGCGAGACAAACACCCGGTTTCTCCGGTGCCGATATTGCCAACGTTTGTAACGAGGCTGCACTTATTGCCGCCAGAAAAGAGAAAAAGGCAGTTTCCAAACAAGATTTCTTGGACGCAGTCGACAGAATAGTCGGCGGATTGGAGAAAAAGAACAAAATCATCACCCCAGGTGAAAAAGAAACAATTGCCTATCACGAAGCAGGTCATGCCACCACAAGTTGGATGCTTGAGCATGCCGCTCCACTGGTCAAGGTAACTATAGTCCCAAGGGGACAATCCTTAGGTGCCGCATGGTACTTGCCCGAAGAACGCCTAATTGTGCGCCCTGAGCAGATGTTAGACGAAATGTGTGCCACTATGGGTGGTAGAGCCGCTGAAAAGGTTATCTTCAACAAGATATCTACCGGAGCATTGAGCGACTTGGAAAAAGTAACCAAGCAAGCAAGGGCCATGGTAACGATCTACGGTCTGAACGAAGAGATAGGTAACATTACCTATTACGATTCATCAGGGCAAGATTCATATGGCTTCTCCAAACCTTACAGTGAGGATACGGCCCGTAAGATCGACAAGGAAATTTCTAAAATCATAGAAGCCCAATACCAGAGGGCCATTCAGGTATTGACCGAGAACAAGGACAAGCTTACGATTCTAGCCGAAAGGTTGTTAGAAAAAGAAGTTATCTTTAAAGAAGATTTAGAAAAGATTTTCGGCAAGAGACCTTTTGACAAGGAATTCGATCAAAAAGGACAGGAAAAAATATCCGATGATACGACTGCGCCTGACAATAGCGCACTAGCTAAAGAAGAAGGCGAAGAAAATAAATAAGAACATTTAACGTTTTCTTTAACCAGAAGAGAATGTATATTGAGTTTTACAAGAGCAAATGGGGCTATTTGACAAATTATTCGGTGGTGGCAAGCAGAAGAAGGTTTCCAAAGAAACAGCGGAAACCAGAGGGGCCCACATGCCCGATCTGAACATACCTGTAGACGAGAAATTTACCATTCATTTCAAGAAAAACGGTGGTAAATTCCTCTACTGCGATTCGTTTGGCGAAATCTCTCAGGCGGTCAGAAACATTGTCAACGAAAATAGCTGGCAAGATTACCCCTTTTACATCATCGACCCCAAACTCAAGGAAAAATTTTCTAAGGAAAAAATCAGTTTTACCGACAAGACACGAGAGAGCGAAGTATTTTTCACCACTTGTGAGCATCTTATCGCCCAAAACGGCTCTATATTGGTATGTTCAAACCAGTTGATGGACAAAAAACTGAACGAACTACCGTACAACGTCATCGTTTTTGCCACGACCAGCCAATTGGTGGAGTCTATCGGCGAAGGCCTAAAGACAATCAAAAAGAAATACGGCCATAACATTCCCGCAAACATCACTACATTAAAACACTTTCAACCTAACGAGGGTAATTCAGACGATTTTTTAACTTACGGAAGTAGTTCAAAAAATCTATATCTTTTACTTTTGGAAGACCTATAACATGAAAGAAGTTTTAAGGCGTTCGCTTACCGGGGCTGTTTACATCTTTTTATTACTATCTGCCGTCTTTTTAAGCTCGGATGCCTTCGATTTTCTTTTCATGATTTTCGGGCTGGCCTGTCTCAACGAATATAAAAAGCTCGTCGACCTCAAAGGACTGCACATCTACGCCGCCTATTTGGCGCTTTGGTGGGCCTTTATCTATTTCGTTAACGACATGAGCGTGGTCTACATACTATTGTTCTGCACCATTACCGTTAACTTTGCCCTTCTTTTTTATCTTTTTTCAAAAAAGGAAAAGCTTTTCAACACGGTCCAAAAATTTATAATCGGTCTTTTTTATGTGGGCGGGGGATGTATTTTTCTTACCATGATCCCTTATACCGACAATGACTTTGCCAAGTTTCTAATTATAGGTATTTTTATCTTAATTTGGGTAAACGATTCGTTCGCTTACATCGTTGGTCGTACCTTTGGGCGAACCAAACTGTTTCCGGCGGTATCCCCAAAGAAAACGGTTGAAGGCGCTTTGGGAGGATTGGTTTTTGCCGTGGCAACAGCCTATTTCCTAGCTAAATATGAGCCTATCGTTAGCCCCGCACAATGGGTTACCCTAGCGGTAATCATTGTAGTTACGGGCAACTTGGGCGATTTAATAGAGTCAAAATTTAAAAGAGCTGCCGGTGTAAAAGATAGTGGTGCTATTTTACCTGGCCATGGCGGGATGTTAGACCGCCTCGATAGTTTAATATTTGCAGCACCGTTTGCGTATTTAACCTTAAATATTTTCGCCCATGTTTCATAAAGAGGGTCAAAAAATTATTCTTATTACCTTTTTTATCGTTTCCGCCCTTATCCTTGGTTCGCAGTATGCCATTGAGATTCCTTGGTTACGTCTTGGCATTCAATTGATCGCGGTAGTAATCTTGATATTGATTCTTCAATTTTTCAGAAACCCGACCCGAAGAGCCAACAAAAACTTTGACGAAATATTGGCGCCCGTAGATGGCAAGGTTGTAGTAATAGAAGAAGTAGAGGAAACTGAATTCTTTAAGGACAAACGCAAACAGGTATCCATTTTCATGTCTCCTACCAATGTGCACGTTACCCGATATCCTGCCAGTGGAAGTGTAAAATATTCAAAGTACCACCCAGGAAAATACCTTGTGGCCTGGCATCCTAAATCAAGTACCGAAAACGAACGTACGACCGTAGTCATACGCACCCCAAAGTTCGGGGACATCCTATACAGACAAATTGCAGGTGCATTGGCACGACGTATAGTGAACTATGCCGAAGAAGGCGATAACGTTCAACAGGGCGAAGATGCCGGTTTTATCAAATTCGGTTCCAGGGTCGATTTATTCTTGCCTTTGGATTGCGCCATTACCGTTAAGTTAAACCAAAAAGTAATCGGTGCAGAAACCTGTATCGCCGCAGTAGTCAAAAGGAATGAAGAAGGAGAAATTACATATTGATTTCGACAAGGCGGTAGAGTTCATGAACAACTATACCGACCCTCTGCCAGCCGACTTATTGCTCAAGTTGTATGCCTATTACAAAATAGCCAATAAAAACTATAGCAACCCAGGAAGCAGTACCCCCCTTATCAACGCCTTTAAGGCCAATGCCCTTATACAAGCGAAGAACATCAAAAAAGACGAGGCAATGAAGGCTTACATCAAACTCGTAAAGAGCGAAGTGCAAAACAAGCACTGAGCCTTACGGAGCCCCACTCCCCTTTCACAAGTCTACTCATAAAGATCCTTTGTATCGGCCTTGCACAGCTCGTAAAAGAAATGTCCCATCTTTTGGGTAACATCATTAAAGAAGCGTTCCCCTTTTTCCTTGCTGGCCTTATGCGGATTACCCACACCGGTATCTTCACTGATCTCAGACCATTTTCGTTCGGCCCAGGCCCAACCTTCCGAAAAGGATTTGATCTTAAACTTTTTGGAAGCACCCATACCCCATTTTTCCCTAGAAAGAACCAAATCCGGTCTCAAATGAAGCATAAGACTGGTCTCCATTTCATCGGCATGATCGCCTTCCTCCTCAAAATACAAACCTTTATCCAAGGCTTGCGGAAAGCTGCAAAAGCTAATGAACATCTTGGGAAACTTATACCCCAGTTCACGCACCAAAGGCTTAAAATTATTGCCCCCATGCCCGTTAAACAGCACTAACTTATAAAGTCCCTGCCTATTGAGCACTTCTACGATATCGGTCAAAATGGCCAACTGTGTACTTGGGTTCAGGTTGATATCGAGATAAATATCGGATTGCCCCGTATTGACCCCGAAAGGCAAGGTCGGCAACACGATCGGCTTCCCTCCCTTTTCCCAAGCTATACGCGCCGCTTCCGCCGTCAAATGATCGGCTTGGATATTATCGGTAGCATAAGGCAAATGATAGTTATGCGCCTCGGTAGCTCCCCATGGCAATATCACCAACTCAAAACTTTCCTCCTTTAAAGCCTCCCAATTCGTTTCGGCTAAAATGTAAGGTCTTATCATATATAATTCTTGTTTAAAATACCTAAATTAAAAACATTTAAGCCCATGTATTCCTTTTTGGGGCCGAGGCTTCAAAATAGGTAAAATATATTCCTGAAAACAGACTTATCAAAAAGTAAAGAGCCACGAGCCAACTTCCGAAGGGCACATAACTGTCAAGACCGAACCAATCGCCTGTAAACGAGATCAAGGCCAAGCCTAAAACACCCCTAAACAGTTCTATATACACGGCATACTCCTTGCGGTCCATCAAAGTGGTATAACCATAAACACCGGTGAAAACCACAAAGCCGAACAGAAGCAGCCCCTTCGGCCCGATTGCCGAAAAATTATAGAACATAAACCATATAAAGCCCGTAGTGACCAACATTTGAAAAACCGCATATACTTTTAAAGCGGTCGATGCAGGGGTTTCGTAACGGGTAAAACCGTAGACATCCTCAATAATGGCTATGGGGTATTTTTCTTTGACATCATCGGGCCGCCAGCCAGTAGGCATAAACCAAATTCGAAACTTGTCCCAATAGTTTTTAGTATACCATGCATCACGGATCAAACGCCATAAGTGTTGAAAATTAATCGGGATCGGATTCCATGTCGAAGCGGGTTTCAACACCCCAAACTGAGGGGGTACATCATCAAGTTCTTCTTGAAAGGTACCGAAGCAACGATCCCAAACACAAAAAATCTGTCCGAGGTTCTTATCGATATACTCGGGATTAATAGCGTGGTGCACGCGATGTTGCGAAGGGGTTACAATAATATATTCGGCCCAGCCCATTTTACCTATGTGCTGTGTATGGTACCAAAATTGCGCGAAGAGATGAACGGGCAAAAGAATAGCCATTACCTCATTAGGCACGCCAAGAACCGCTGCAGGAATCAACAATAACGGAAAATAGCCGATCAAATTAGAGATAGGCTGACGCAATGCACAGGCCAAATTAAACTCTTCACTACTGTGATGGACCACATGCTGGTTCCAGAAAAAATTTATTTTATGACTCAAACGATGGTTCCAATATCCCGCAAAGTCGACTACGACAAAGGCAATCAACCATACCGACCACGTAGCCTCCATTTGAAACACGGCCAAATGCTCCAATAAAAAAGGATAGGTTACCAAGGCCACCCCTAGGCCCAAGGTGTCTTTAATAATATTGGTAAAGCCCGAACTTATACTCGATACGGAATCCATCACCTTATGCTTTTGGTCCTTTACAAAATACCCATACCCTATTTCAATGGCCAAGAGCACCATAAAAACGGGGATAGCATACAAAAGTGCCTGAGCATAGGTTTCCACTTGCCGTAGTATTACATTTAAAACAATTTACAAATCAACAGAACGCGGTTCAATTAAAAGGGCCTACCATTATATGCGCCCGAAAAGTACCGGGATCCATAAGCCAAGGCATACCCTTCGCATGGGGTTTTGAAGGCAAACCTGTAGATTCTACTGTAGCAAAAGGGGTATAAATTACATAACGAAACTGTCCGTCTGCCAATTCTCCGGTTTTCTTATCGTAGGCTTCGTCGCTCCCGTAATAAATATAGAGCATACTGGGCACAAGGGGCATCTGCCATTTCCCCGCCGCAACCTCGGCACCTTGAATCTCTCTTTTCTCCTTAGTGTTCTTCCCTTCGGCGGTAAGCTCCCTACCGCGTTTCATAAAAGGTTCCAAGGCCTTTGAATAACAAGCTACGCTTATCCCCTCTTTCGCAGGGTCGTCTCCTATGCAAACCAAATTATTGGTACCTTCCCTCAATACCGTCAGATTTCCCGAACTATCATACCCATACACCATGGCCCCATCCTTATCCGCTTCGGGAGCGGGCAAAGTCGCCGTTTTGATCTGTATTTCAGAAGGAAGAACTTCACTACTTTTATCTTGCGACTTGGCAAAGCACACTGAGAACAAAGCTACTAGCAATAAGGTATTTTTCATAATATCAAGGTTTTACCTAAATATAGACACGAAAAATGAATTTTTAATGGATAAGGGACAAAAATTGGGAAGGAAGTCGTAAAAGAAGGACCCCTAAAGCCATAAAGTGGGGGAACACAGAACTTATGACAAATGGGGCCTCCAATGACTTAAGCAGATCAGACGAATCTCAAATAAATGTATTCCAGTAAGAATATGGAGCTATTACAAACTAATTTTCGATGCCAATCAACTGTTAAGACGATACAATATACGGTTATAAATGAATACAAATTCATTTATGAATGTTAAAATATCATGATTTTATGGCATCCCAACACAAGTGGAAGGTTTGGTCGATAATCGCATCCGTAATTTCTACCTCATCCATAGCCATTTGCCTGGCCAGATTATTGGCATAACCGTAAAACAAGGGAATGATCAAGTCACTGTCAATGTTCTTAATGATCAACTCCTCCTTTCCCTGCCCCAATAAGTTTTTGATAAAGCCCACAAATTGGTCGTCAAGCTTATGGGTTTCTTCGGAAGCATAGACAGAATACCGAAACTGGTGCATGAATATCACCTCTGAACTATTGGTTACACGAAACCACAGCACCTTTGCCCAGATGATGGAAAGTTGCTTTTTTAAAGGCAAATGCCCAATAGAAGGAAGTATGGAAAGGGTGCTACCGACAAATAGGTGCATATACAGCTCGTTCAGCAACCGCTCTTTACTATCGAAGTAAATATAAAGGGTTCCGCAGGCCATTTTGGCCCTTTGGGCAATAGATGACATCGTGAGCCGGTTCAGCCCCACTTCTGAGGTCAATGCGGTCGTTGCCTCAAAAATGGTATTGATCTTGGTATCGTCCCTTACTCTCACATTACTAATATAGCAATTAAAGTGAATCTAAATTCATTTCCCATTTATTAACCATAATAAAATAACATTCATAATTCACTGAGTACAGGTACAATGCCCCAAAAGAAACCAAAATCACCCTGCGCCCTGAATAACCAACGGTTATTGCAACACCCAAGACAACCGAAAAACAAAACGGCCGGACATCCTTCAAATAAGGATATCCGACCGCACTTATATTATAAAAAGGACTAGCCTAAACTGGCCAGACTTTTTTCCAAGGTTTCTATCTTAGCCTCGGCATCGGCCTGCTTTTGGCGTTCTATAGCAATGACTTTCTCGGGTGCATTGTTTACAAAACGCTCATTTGAAAGTTTCTTTTGAACCGACAACAAGAAGCCCTTGGTGTATTTCAACTCTTCTTCAATCTTTTTGATTTCGGCCTCAACATCGATAGCGCCGCTCATCGGCACAAAGTACTCATTGTTCTTTACACGGAACGACAACGCGCCGTCTACGGTAGCATCGACATAAGAGACTTCCGAAACATTGGTCAATTTCTCTACGACCACATCCCATGTTTTGGCCAAACCGCCCTCGTTGAGCACCAAAAGCTCCAAGTGCTCTTTCATTGGAATATTCTTTTCCTTACGGATATTTCGAACCCCAGAGACCACTTCCGCAGCAGTTTCAAAGCTTTCAATAAGAGCTTCATCCACTTTCTCCATCTTCGGCCATTGTGCCACCACTAAGGCCTCTTCAGGCTTACGTTCCGTAATGTGTTGCCAAACCTCTTCGGTCAAGAAAGGCATAAATGGATGTAACAATTTAAGGTTCTGTTCAAACAAATCGATGACCGCCTCATAGGTGACTCTATCAATAGGCTTCTGGTAATCGGGTTTTATAATTTCCAACAACCACGAACTATAGTCATCCCAAACCAATTTATAAATTGCCATTAGGGCATCTGAGATACGATACTTGCTAAAATGATCTTCAATCTCAAGCAAGGTTTTATTGAATTTGGCCTTGTACCATTCAATACCCAATCTTGACGCTTCCGGTTGTGGCAGATCGGCTATTTCCCAACCTTTCAACAATCGGAAACCGTTCCATATCTTATTGGCAAAGTTCTTTCCTTGTTGGCATAGATCTTCATCGAACATCAAATCGTTCCCCGCGGCAGAACTCAATAAAAGTCCGACACGAACACCATCTGCCCCGTAATCTTCTATCAACTTAAGCGCATCGGGCGAATTCCCTAGCGACTTAGACATTTTTCTACGTTGCTTATCGCGTACCAAACCTGTGAAATACACATTTTGGAAAGGACGTTCATCACGGTACTCATACCCGGAAATAATCATTCGGGCCACCCAAAAGAAAATAATATCCGGCCCCGTGACCAGGTCGTTGGTAGGATAGTAGTAGTTCACCTCCTCGTTTTCGGGCTCCAAAATACCGTTAAAGACACTAATAGGCCACAACCAAGATGAAAACCAAGTATCTAGGGCATCTTCGTCTTGTTTAAGGTCGCCTACTGTCAAATTGGCGTTACCTGACTTTTCCTTGGCCAATTTCAAGGCATCTTCAACCGTTTCGGCCACGACAAAATCTTCTTGACCATCACCGAAATAATAGGCGGGTATCTGTTGCCCCCACCATAACTGGCGTGAAATATTCCAGTCGCGGATGTTTTCCATCCAATGGCGATAGGTATTCTCGAATTTTTTAGGGAAGAATTTCACCTCCTCGGTTTCAAGTACCGCCTTAATTGCAGGTTTGACCAAATCTTCCATTTTCAAGAACCACTGATCGCTCAACCTTGGCTCTATAACCGCCTTGGTCCGTTCCGACGTCCCTACTTTATTGACGTAGTTCTCCTTTTTGACCAAAAAGCCCTTTTCTTCAAGCTCTTTGGTTATTTCCTTACGGACCACAAAGCGATCCTTTCCTTCATAATGAAGTCCAAAAGAATTCAATGTAGCATCGGCGTTGAAGATATCGATGGTTTCAAGGTGGTGTTTTTCACCCAAGGCCTTATCGTTCACATCGTGTGCCGGGGTAATCTTTAAACAGCCGGTACCGAACTCGATATCTACGTATTCGTCTTCTATAATGGGGATTACCCTACCCGAAATGGGCACTATGGCTTTCTTCCCTTTCAAATGTCGGTAGCGCTCATCATTGGGATTGATACAAATGGCCGTATCACCCAAAATAGTCTCAGGTCGCGTAGTAGCAATGGTTACCCGCTCGTCAGATCCTTCTATGGGATATGAAAGATAGTAAAGAAGGCCTTGCTTTTCTTCATAGATCACCTCTTCATCGGAGAGTGTGGTCTGGGCCTCGGGATCCCAGTTGACCATACGGTAGCCCCTATATATCAATCCTTTGTTGAACAAATCGACAAAAACCTTGATGACCGATTTATACATATCGTCATCCATGGTAAACTTGGTACGTTTCCAATCGCAGGATGCCCCTAATTTTTTCAGCTGGTCTAAAATAACCCCACCGTATTCGTCCGTCCAATCCCAAGCGTGCTTTAGGAATTCTTCGCGGCTTAAATCGGCCTTATCGATGCCTTCGGACTTCAATTTTGCAACAACTTTAGCCTCCGTAGCAATGGAGGCGTGGTCCATTCCCGGCACCCAACATGCATTTTTCCCCATTAAACGGGCCCGTCTGATCAATACATCTTGAATGGTATTGTTCAACATATGCCCCATATGAAGTACTCCGGTTACGTTTGGCGGAGGAATTACAATGGTGTAAGGCTCCCTTTTATCTGGAGTGGAAGAAAAGAAATCATGCTGCATCCAGTAATCATACCAATGGTTTTCAGCTTTTTGGGGGTCATATTTAGAAGGGATATCCATATTTTTGGAACGGTTTTTGACTAGAGTATGTCGGTCATCACAATAAAGACCGAAACATGAAGTTACATTGTTAATAAATTATGGCAATTTTGCCGCGTTTTAAATACGAAACAAAAATAAGTAACGTTAAGAGATAACAAAAGAATTTTGGAGGTTCATCTGAAAAGATTTATTTTTGAGATTCCCTAAATTTAACAAAATGAAAAAACTAGTACTTGTATTATTTGTTGGGCTAATGGGTTTTACCCTTACGGCACAAGACAAATCAGCAAAAATCGAATTCAAATCAGAGACCGTAGATTACGGTGAAATACAAAAAGGCGCCGACGGCGTTCGCGTATTTGAATTTACGAACACGGGCGAGGCACCGCTTATCATAAGCAAAGTTAGCTCTAGTTGCGGATGTACTATCCCAAAGAAACCTGAAGACCCGATTTTACCAGGTAAGACCGGTGAGATCCAGGTAAAATATGACACCAATCGTGTCGGCCCGATCAGAAAGGCCATTACCGTAATATCGAATGCCGATACACCTACAAAGGTTCTTAAGATAAAAGGTGAAGTTAAAGCCTAGGAAGGCAAACAAACCTCGAAAATAATATTGCTAAAAACCCTGCTCTAAAAGGCAGGTTTTTTTATTTGAGCATATTTTTCAGCACAAAGGAGAAGATCAAATCGGAATTGTAACGTTCTATAAGCAGTTTTACACGCTTCCCTTCGCGTTCATTGACCATTTCCAAAATATCCTGTAGTTTATAACGGTGGACCTTTTTTCCGTTTACCGCCAAAATTACATCCCCCTCTTTCAATCCCGCTTCATGGGCAGGACTACCCGCCCTGATAGCCGATACCACAATTTCAGGAACTACGCTCAATCGGGTCTGCTCCTCAAACAGTATCTGCACGTTACCAAATTCCTTTTTAGCATCATGCACCACCCCTCGGGAATCGGAAATGCTCTCGGCTATGTACCGAATACCATCGTGCTGCAGGTCTAGACCACTTAGGTTATACTGAAAGGGCTTGCCGAAATTGGAATTTTTTCTAAGTGTAATCCGGTTTTTACTATAGTCGAAGATTACGTTAAAGCGTTTGAGTACGGCCCCACCGATGCTTCCGTTGCGGTCGGTCAGGTTTTTTAATTCGCGGAAGGATTCCTTATCGGGAAAAGCAGCCTTGGCATCACTTAGGGTAAAACGACCGATGGTCAAAGCATCGACCTTAGTTCGTTTCCCGTAAATATTCCCGTTAAGGCCCCTTCCCAAGAAATCGTCATAATGCTTATCGGGCACATTAATGGTGTCGCTCTCGAACAACCATAGCGCGTCGCTACTACCGGTATCGAGCAACAAGCGGACAGGAAACTCCTCTCCGTTCTTCAACGATAGACCACTATTGACATAAGCTTTTTTTGCGTTGATATACAAAGGCAAGGCCTCATACTTTCTGCCTTTGCGGTATACGTATTTCCCAGGATCATATAAACGGATGGTCTGGCTCGTATAATTGATATCCACAACAAAATCACGAAACAGGTCATAACCGATTATACCGTGTACGGGAATACCCAAGGAGGTAGAAAAATTGACGCTCTTGTCCATGACCACGAACAATCTTTGCCGGGGGTTTACAATAGACTTTATACGAAAGGCGTTTTCCCGGGAGACCAAGGCCTTTATGGGCACGTCATCGCCAAACCCCTTTATGGTAATTTCGGAAACATTGTTGATCTGCACCGAATCACGCTCCGAGATATTGAACAATATAGGCGTTCCCACCCCGGAATCCAGCAAAAACGAGAGTTCGGTACCGTTCACCTCGATAGGCACTATGATCAGATTGTTGATCAGTTGAAATTTTAGCTTTTCAAACTTTTTTCCCTCGGGCAAACTAAAGCCCTGGGCCGTCGACACCAATGCGGACAACAGCAACAAAAAGAGGACGATATGAGTTCGGACGCCATTCAACTTTTTTCATATTTACCTCTTTAATTTACGATTTTTATAGATGCACCCCCTCTTTTTTAACAAAAGACAAACAAACGAATTCGCTATGAATCATGGTTTTGTCGTTTGGTTTCCTCATTTTTGTGCCAAAATTGTAATTAACATGCCTTCAATATCACAAAAAGGGCAATTGATGCCCGAGTCCCCTATAAGAAAATTGGTCCCCTATGCCGAAGAAGCAAAGAAAAAAGGGGTCAAGGTCATTCACTTGAACATCGGCCAACCTGATATCAAAACACCACAGGTAGCCCTTGATGCAGTAAAGAACAACACTTTGGAAGTACTGGCCTACAGCCGTACCGAAGGCTCGGAGACCTATCGCGAAAAACTTGCGGCCTACTACGCCAAAAACGACATCCACGTGAGCGCAAAAGACATCATAGTCACCACCGGCGGTTCAGAGGCCTTGGCCTTTACCATGAGTACCGTTGCCGACAACGATGATGAAATTATCATTCCCGAACCATTTTACGCCAATTACAATGGCTTTGCAACGGCCGTTGGGGTCAAGGTAGTTCCTGTTATATCACATATCGACTCCAATTTCGCCCTTCCCCCTATCGAAGAGTTCGAAAAACTGATTACCCCACGCACAAAGGCCATCCTGATATGCAATCCGGGCAACCCTACGGGCTACCTGTACACTAGGGAAGAAATTAAGAAATTGGCAGAAATCGTCAAAAAACACGACCTTTTCCTCATTGCCGATGAAGTCTATAGGGAGTTTACCTATGACGGCAAGGAACACTATTCCATTTTACAGGAAGAAGGCCTCGAAAACCACGCCATTGTCGTTGACTCGGTCAGTAAAAGATATAGCATGTGCGGCGCCCGCATCGGTTGTTTGGTATCAAAAAACGAGACCCTAACAAAAACCGCCCTGAAATTCGCCCAGGCCCGGCTATCGCCTCCGACCTATGCCCAAATTGCCAGTGAAGCGGCCTTGGAAACGCCACAGAGCTACTTCGACCAAGTCAAGGAAGAATATGTCGGCCGGCGTGACCTTCTGATCCAAGAATTGAAAAAAATAGAAGGTGTAAAAATAGGGGTGCCCCAGGGGGCGTTTTATTGTATCGTTGAATTGCCCATAGACGACTCCGATGCTTTTGCCCAATGGCTGTTAGAGGAATTCCGACTAGACAACGAAACCGTAATGGTAGCCCCTGCTGCAGGCTTCTATGCGTCTGAAGGCCACGGAAAGAACCAGATAAGAATTGCCTACGTTCTCGACAAAGAAAACTTAAAGAAAGCTGTTCATATACTAAAGGAAGGACTAGCCAGTTATATAGGTTAATGGAAGTCAATAAAGATATATCCCTTAAAACCTATAACACCTTTGGCATTGATGCCAAGGCAAAGTTTTTTGTTGAAGTCAATAGTTTAAACGATTTAAAATCGGCACTTCAGCTAAAAGGCTACCCTGAAAAATTCATCCTCAGCGGCGGAAGCAATATGCTTATCACCAACGACCTGAACGCCCTGGTATTGCACATCAACCTCAAAGGAAAGGAGGTTGTTTCGGAAAACGACGATACCGTTAGGTTAAAGGTCTTGGCCGGTGAAAACTGGCACCAAATGGTGCTGTACACCCTTGAGCGGAATTACGGGGGGCTCGAAAACATGTCGCTCATTCCGGGCAATACAGGCACCGCCCCCATTCAAAATATAGGGGCCTACGGTGTAGAACTGAAAGATACTTTTGTTTCGTGCGAGGCCATGCATATTGAGACACAGACCTTGAAAACCTTTTCCAAAGAAGAGTGTCGCTTCGGTTATCGCGATTCTTTTTTTAAAAATGAAGGCAAAGGTCGGTACGTTATTGTTTCGGTTACCTTTGAGCTCACAAAGCGCAACCATAAAAAAAATACATCTTATGGCGCAATCGAGGCCGAACTTGAAAAAAAGGGGATTACGGACCCCACGATAAAGGATATTTCAAATGCGGTTATTGCCATACGGCAAAGCAAACTGCCAGACCCAAAGGTTTTGGGCAATAGTGGCAGCTTTTTTAAAAACCCGGTAATCAGTGCCGAAGCATATCGGAAATTTTCACAGCAGCACCCCGATGCCCCATCGTACAAGGTTTCGGAAGAAGCCTATAAAATACCTGCCGGATGGCTTATTGAGCAATGTGGGTTTAAGGGGAAAAAATTCGGTGATGCCGGTGTCCATAAAAACCAGGCATTGGTTCTTGTCAACTACGGAAATGCAAGCGGAGACGAAATTTTAAACTTGGCATATAAAATTATAGAAGAAGTAGACCATAGATTCGGAATACGGATTTCACCCGAAGTCAATATCATAAAATAACCCCCGAAAAAGAATTCCGGGGGCTATACCAAACCAAACTAACCAAAAATTAAATGTGCAGTTACCAAGTGCACATTTACATTATTAATATTAACGCGGCGATATAAAAAATCTATTTTATAAATTAGCGTCAAACCATATACGGTACAATCTATCGGATTGGATGCCATAAGGTCGATTTTTTTTTCGCCCCATACAGAAAAATGAGTACTTTACTTGAAAAGCACATTGTAGAACTACTGCGAGAACGAAACGATAAAGCGATTTCCCTCTTGTACGAACATTATGGCGACACCCTATTGGGAGTTGCCAATAAAGTGGTACGTGACGAGGAACTGGCCCAAGATGTCTTACAGGAAAGTTTTGTGAAAATCTGGAAAAAATCGGACTCATACGACGCTTCAAAAGCGAAACTTTTTACATGGTTATTCCGGATTACACGAAATACTGCAATAGATAAATTAAGGAGTGTCAATACAAAAAGCGACAAAGAAATCCAAATCGATGTTTCTGACGTATATAATTTAGGCGTCAACAGTACACGACCCGAGTTTATGGACGTCCGTGAGAATCTCGAAAAGATAGAGACCAAATACCAAATTGTGTTAGACGCCTTGTTTTTTCAAGGAATGACACAACAGGAAGCAAGTGATGAGCTTGACATTCCGCTGGGAACTATAAAATCGAGATTAAAGATCGGTCTGAGGGAACTCAAGAAAATTTACGGCCCTACCCTACTGTTGGTGTTATCGATTAACTTGATACCTTAAAACCATGAAAGAAAAGATAAAATTATTTTTAGACTCCGATTTACTCGAGAGCTATCTTTTAGGCACAACCACTACAGAGGAAACATTGCGTGTAGAACGCTATATCTCAATGTATCCCGAAGTAAGGGAGACCTATGAAGAACTACAGGACAATTTAGAGACCTATGCCAAGATGCATGCCGTCAAGGCCCCTGAGCAATTGAAAGACCGTATCCTTAAAAGTATTCGCAAGGAAACGGGAATGAAAAGGAATTTTTACCGAATGGCCATTGCGGCCAGTTTCACCGTGTTGCTATCGGTGGGCGCCTCATATTTCTTCTGGGACCAAAACCAGAGCCTTCAAGAAGAAAACACCATCGTCAACAATAAGATCGACGATTTAGAGGAGACCATGCGTGCCCAACTTGAAGACGTAAGAAACCAGTTTATCGTACTTCAGAACCCCGAGACCAAAAAATACACGGTCAAAGGGAACAAAAAGGCAAAAGAACTCAAAGCGGTGGCCTATATCAACCCCGTAAAACGTCTTTCTTATATAAACGTAAGCAAATTGCCACACCTACCTGAAAACCAATGTTACCAGATGTGGGCAGAGGTAAACGGGGAAATGGTAAACTTGGGCATTATCAAGGAAGCCAATAGCCAAGAGAAATTATTGGCCCTACCCTATGCGGATGATGCCATTAGCTATATCACCATAGAACCAAAGGGAGGTAACCAAAGTCCAACGGTTGAAAACATTGTTGCGAACATCGCATATTAAACCGTATCACATTTAAGATATCATTAAGCCCCGAAACTTCCGTTTCGGGGCTTAATTTTATATCTTTGCCCCAAAATAACTTAATATGAAACTTGTATTATTGACCATTGGGTTATTGGCTTTGGCATTTGCAGGAATAGCCATCAAAATATGGTCTAAAAAAGATGGCAAGTTTGCCGGAACTTGTGCCAGTCAGAGTCCTTTCCTGAATAAAGACGGGGAGGCCTGCGGTATGTGCGGAAAACTTCCTAGCGAACAAGATTGTAGAAAAGACGACAATGTAAACCTTCAGTCTTCCATATAAACTTTTATCTCAAACTTATATTCTTTTGGCAAGAGCCGGCGACCATATCCAAACTACCATTAAAAAAGCTCTTGCGGGTAGCCAAATAGCCTATAGCACGCTTTTAGATACCTTTTGGAACGAAGTCTACGGTTTTCAACTGAAGCGTACCGAGAACGAGAACGATGCCGAAGATATCACCGTTCAAACCTTCTCAAAAGCCTTCGATAAACTGAACACCTACAATGCCGATTATGAATTCAAGACATGGCTCATTGCCATTTCCAAGAACATTCATGTAGACCTCATCCGTAAGCGCAAAAAAAACCTTGAGACCGGTGGCCACCAAGACGTGGTAAAGAAAGTACTTGACGACGCCCCATCGGCGGAAGACCAATTGATCCGCGAACAGAACCTGGCCAGTCTTTTACTGCACATCAAAAAACTAAAGCCCCACTATCAAGAGGTCATCAACCTAAGGTATTTTAAAGAGTTAAGCTATGCCGACATTGCGAAAGAGCTCAATGAGCCCATAAACAACGTAAAAGTGAAGCTATTGCGCGCAAAAAAACTATTGGCAGAGGTCATTCAAAAAAAATAGCGTTCCCCCTAAAGATCTATCGCACCTTAGGTGCCCCCATAATGGCATGCCATCAAAAACCATTGGCGACCGCATGTTACTGCACGCCTAAATCGTATATTTGTATAAAATTGCACAAGCTATGAGTACGGAAACCATAACCAATGTACATCCGCCCAAGGGAAAACCCAAATGGTTAAGAGTGAAATTGCCGACCGGCAAAAAATACACCCAGCTAAGGGGACTGGTCGACAAGTACGACCTACATACCATCTGTACTTCGGGCAGTTGTCCGAATATGGGCGAATGTTGGGGAGAAGGCACCGCTACCTTTATGATATTAGGGAATGTCTGTACCCGATCGTGCGGTTTTTGTGGTGTAAAGACGGGACGACCCGACACCGTTGATTGGGCCGAACCCGAAAAAGTGGCCCGTTCAATCAAGATTATGGGCATTAAACACGCCGTAATCACCTCCGTAGACAGGGATGACCTCAAAGATATGGGCTCCATTATCTGGGCGGAAACGGTAAAGGCCATTCGCAGAATGAACCCTGAAACCACTTTAGAGACCCTAATTCCCGATTTTCAGGGAATAGAAAGACACCTAGATCGGATCGTAGCCGTAGGTCCGGAAGTGGTATCGCATAATATGGAAACCGTAAAACGACTTACACGTGAGGTACGTATCCAAGCCAAGTACGAGCGTAGTTTAGAAGTATTACGGTATTTACACGACAAGGGCGTAAACCGTACAAAGTCTGGAATAATGCTCGGTTTGGGCGAACTTGAAGAAGAGGTCATAGAGACCATGAAAGACCTAAGAAATGCAAATGTTGATGTAGTAACCATTGGACAATACCTACAACCCTCGAAAAAACATTTGCCCGTTAAAGAATTTATTCTTCCGGAACAGTTCAAGAAGTATGAAGAAATCGGTTTGGAAATGGGATTCAGACATGTTGAAAGCGGGGCGCTGGTACGATCTTCGTACAAGGCACACAAACACATTAACTAGGTTTTTGTGGGATAATCGGCTACCGTTCTAAGCATACCAAAGAAAAAACACAGAGTTAAGTAGATCATATTATTGATAAGCCCGTCCCTTTAAGATGAAAAAAACCAAGATTGGCATAAACGGATTTGGCCGTATTGGCCGTACGCTATTTAGACTGCTAGATGGCCACCCCAACTTAAACGTAGTTGCCATTAACGATTTGGCCGATGCGCGAACACTGTCCCATTTATTGAAATACGATAGTATCCACGGGGTTTTTGGAGCCGAAGTCGGCTACGAAAAAAATCAAATCCTTGTCAACGGAAACGGTATAAACCTGACCAACCATACAAGTCCGGCCGAAATCCAGTGGTCAGATTATGAGGTTGATCTTGTTGTAGAGTGTACGGGCAAGTTTAAGACCAAGGAAAGTCTAGCACCCCATCTGGCCAATGGCGCAAAAAAAGTAATTTTATCGGCTCCCCCGGCGGACGAGGATATCAAGATGGTGGTATTGGGAATCAACGAAGACATCTTGAACAAAGAGGATACCATTATTTCGAACGCCTCTTGCACGACCAACAATGCCGCTCCGATGATCAAGATTATCGATGAGCTATGCGGTATAGAGCAAGCCTACATTACCACCATACATTCGTATACCTCCGACCAGAGCCTGCACGACCAGCCCCATCACGACCTGAGAAGGGCCAGGGCGGCCGCTCAATCGATCGTTCCCACAACAACAGGTGCCGCAAAGGCCCTGACCAAGATTTTTCCACATTTGGCAGAGGTTATCGGCGGATGCGGAATTCGGGTACCCGTACCCAACGGTTCTTTAACCGATATCACCTTTAATGTTAAGAATGAAACATCTATAGATGAAATAAACTCTATTTTCAAGGAAAAAGCCCATAAAGAACTCAAAAACATACTATTATACACCGAAGACCCCATTGTATCCATCGATATAAACAATAGTTACCACTCTTGTACGTTTGACTCTATGATGACCTCGGTGATTGGAAAAATGGTTAAAATCATCGGTTGGTACGATAACGAAACCGGCTATAGTAGCAGGCTCGTCGACCTAATGCAATTACTGGTTCAAAAAAAATACATTTGAGGTTCAACCTACAACATATAAAACTCACGCGAATACTACTGGTATTCATCCTTATCCTGACTGCCCAAACCGGACATTCACAGGACACCCTTCACTTAAAAAACAAGGATGTCCGCATTTATTTTGAAGCCGCCCGGGCCCATCGCAACAGGGACGAGACCGACCTGGCATTGGAAGCCCTTGAAAAGGCCGCAGAGGTCGCAGAAGCCAATGCCGACGTAAAGGCCTTGGTAGACTGCTACCATAAATTCGCCTTGGTATACCTCAAACTAAAGAAGGAAGAGACCACGTATTTTTACTGGGACAGGGCCAAAGCCCTGCTAAAAGACATAGAATACCCCTATGGCCATGCCATGCAAAAGTACATCGAAGCCATATTACTCTTTCACGACGACAAGAATTTTCAGGCCATTTTTATGCTCAATGAGGCCAAGCAACTGAACAACGACCGAAACTTCTTCAATAACATATTGCTCGCTGAAGGTAATATCTACCTAAAACTGGAAAAATTCGATAGCGCGGCAAAGAATTTCAATTCACTTATTGTCAATACGGACATATACGAAAGTGACTATCTGGCGACCAGGGCACATTTGGGCCTCGCACAATTACATTTTCAAACGGAAAAGTTTAACGAAGCTGCCATAAATGCCGAGAACGCCCTCAAGCTTGCCAAGAAAAATAATTTTTTCAAGGAAATTTGGGAAGCCAATGAAATGCTCACCAACACTTACGAGCAACTGGCCCAATACCCTAAATCTTTAGAGCACAACAAAAATTTACTACATATACGCGACTCGCTTTTCAATATTGCCAAAATGAAAACCGAGGCTAAGACTGCCGAAAAGATCCAGTTCGATTTTATGAGCGACGAGATAAAACGTCAAGAAGCCAAAATAGAAGAACTGAACGAATCAAAGAACAAATCGGACATTACGGCCATACTCACCTCCGCCCTATTGACGATCATTACCCTTTTGGCCGTTTCCCTTTTTAGGAACAACCAGATCAAACTGAAGACCAACGAGCTCTTACAGACCAAGAACAATGAACTTAAGGCCGCAAGGGATGCCGCCGTAACGGCCATGGAAGCCAAGACCAATTTCTTGTCTACCGTAAGCCATGAACTAAGAACACCGCTCTATGCCGTAACGGGCCTTACCCATTTACTCTTGGAGGAAAACCCGAGCAAGAACCAAAAAGAACACCTAAAAGCCTTAAAGTTTTCAGGTGATTATTTGTTGAATTTCATTAACGACATTCTTCAGATCAACAAGATCGATGCCGATAAGCTGGAACCCCTGAACGTACAGTTCAATCTAAAAAAGGTACTTCAAGAAGTTATCGATTCGCTCAAACAGAGCGCACAGAACAACAAAACCGAATTAATTCTCGACTACGATCCCGAGATACCTTACCACATACTAAGCGACCCCTTGAAGCTTTCGCAGGTTTTCTTGAACCTCGTAGGCAACGCCCTTAAGTTTACAAAAAACGGAGAGGTACGGGTCATTGCCAAGTTATTGAAGAAAAACGACGAAGACATTACCCTCTACTTTGAGGTTAAGGATACGGGAATAGGTATAGCCAAAGAGCAGCAGGAAAATATTTTTGACGGCTTTGAACAGGGATCCATACAGATCAACAGGGAATACGGCGGTACCGGTTTGGGCCTTACCATCGTAAAAAGCCTATTGGGCCTATTCGGAAGTAAAATCCAACTACAAAGTGAACTCGGTGTGGGAAGCTCCTTCTTCTTTGAACTGGAAGCGAAAAGCAAGGAAAGCTTGGTTGACGATATTCCATTTGCCATCACCGAGCAGGAATACGACTTTAAGGGCTTGAACATTTTAATTGTTGAAGACAATAAGATCAACCAGGTCATCACCAAAAAAATGTTGAGCAAAAAAGAGATTACGAGCGACATTGCCAACAATGGTGCCGAAGCGATCGATTTGGCCCGTGAAAATTATTACGACGCCATTTTAATGGATATCCACATGCCCGGAATCGGCGGTGAAGAAGCGACCGTTGAAATACGCAAGTTCGATATCGTTACGCCTATTATTGCCTTGACGGCTATTTCTTTAGACGATAGTTTAGAGAGTTTTTATGCGGCCGGCTGTAACGACGTAATTACCAAACCGTTCAAACCCGAGGTCTTCTACCAAAAAATCGGCGAGAACATTTTCAACCGAAAAGAACTCAAGAATTCGATTACATAAATTCTTCTAGACTTTGCTTTAGCACAGCCTCGCCATCCGCAAGGAACTTATGCCGTACGGGTATAAAATAAAGCTGGTCGACCTTATCCTTTAAGCGAACAAAATCTTTTTCGGTAGTAAGGATACACTGTTTTTGTCTCAGCATTTCCAGTTCGGTTCCAGAAAAACTATGATGATCCTTGAACTTCAGGTGTTCGAACTTCACCCCCATTTTTTCCAAATAGACCAGTAAGGGTTTCGGATTCGCAATACCTGTCACCAATGTAACGTTTTGCCCACGCAAATCTTCGAAACCTATACTGCCCTCGTTTCCTATGAGCCGGTTTCCGTAGGCCAGATAAGAGAATACAAGTCGTTGGCGGGCTTTCGGGCGAAGCTTGTTTTGTAACTCCTGTTGTGCCGCAAGACTTAAATCTTGGGGACATTTGGTCACTACGATAACTTGGGCCCGCCCCGCTTCCTTTTTACTATCCCTCAAATTCCCCGTAGGCAAATACCAATCATCTACATAAAGGCTATCGAAAGAGGTAAGGAGTATCGAAAACCCACACTTTACCTTACGGTGTTGATAGGCATCGTCCAAGAGAATAACATCGGGGCGTATTTTCTCTTCCAAAATAGTGATGCCGTTGCGTCGGTCGGCATCTACGGCCAAGGCCAGATCGGTATACTTTGAAAATATCTGATAAGGCTCATCCCCTAGTGTTTCTACCGTGGCCTGGGCATCGGCCAGAACAAAGCCTTTTGATTTTCTACGATAGCCCCTGCTCAACACCGCCACTTTATATCGATCTTTCAATAGGGCGACCAACAGCTCGACCATAGGTGTTTTTCCAGTACCGCCGGCACTCAGGTTTCCAACGCAAATGATAGGTGTTTCAAAGCGCTTGGAACTAAAAATCCCTTGATCATATAAAAAATTACGGAGGTAGACCACCAAGGCATACACCAAGGATACGGGAAACAATATTTTTCTAAGTAGTTGCACAAAGGCGAAAATATAATATTTTATCTTTAGACCTAATAAAAAATAGACATGACCGTAAAAGAAGTCACCGAAATACTCGAGGATCTAGCTCCTCTACCCTATGCCGAAGGCTTTGACAATGTAGGCCTTTTGGTAGGCGATTCCACCTCCGAAGTTAGGGGTATTCTCGTAACCTTGGACACTATGGAAAACGTAATCGACGAGGCCATCGAAAAGAAGTGCAACCTTATCGTCAGCTTCCACCCTATCATTTTTGGGGGATTAAAAAAGATTACGGGCAAATCGTACGTTGAACGCGTAGTCATCAAGGCCATTAAAAACGATATCGCCATTTACAGCATGCACACTGCTTTGGACAATGTACCGAACGGGGTCAACGCAAAAATATGTGACGTTTTGGGCATCAAAAACACCAAAGCCTTGATTCCCCAAAAGGGGAGCATTAAAAAACTGACGACTTATGTCCCCCTAAAAGATGCGGATGCCGTTAGGGAAGCCATATTCAATGCCGGAGCAGGAAATATCGGGAATTACAGCAACTGTAGTTTTAATGTCAACGGACTGGGTAGCTATAAAGCCAGGGAAAATGCCAAGCCCACCTTGGGAGAAATAGGCAAGACCCATTATGAAGAAGAAACCCAACTGAACGTGACCTTTTCAAAGGCACACCAATCTAAAATAATGAAAGCCTTGTTTGCCACCCACCCCTATGAAGAAGTGGCCTATGAGATAAGCACGCTCGAGAACAATGACCAAAATCTGGGTATGGGCATGATAGGGACACTCGATTCGCCCATGGGGGAATTGGATTTTTTAAAACAAGTAAAGCAAACGATGTCGGCCGGAGGCATTCGGCATTCCAAACTATTAGGAAGGGAAATTCGGCGCGTTGCGGTTCTGGGGGGCAGTGGGGCCTTTGCCATCGATGCCGCCAAAGCTGCCGGCGCCGATATTTTGATCACCGCAGACATTAAATACCACGAGTTTTACAAAGCGGAAGACAAAATAGTGATCGCGGATATCGGACACTATGAAAGCGAGCAGTTTACAAAAAACCTTTTAGTTGACTATCTTACAAAAAAAATCCCTAATTTTGCAATCCGTTTATCGGAAAGTAAAACCAATCCCATCAAGTATTTATAAAGTATATGGCAAAAAAATCAGAAGCAACGGTAGAGGAAAAGTTAAGGGCATTGTACGACTTGCAATTGATTGATTCAAGAGTCGATGAAATACGCAACGTACGTGGCGAACTTCCTTTAGAAGTAGAAGATTTGGAAGATGACGTTCTTGGTCTAAAAACGAGATTGGACAAGTTAAAGACAGATGTTGAGACCATCAATTTTGAGATTGGTGCCAAAAAGAACCTCATAGAAGAGGCAAAAGCGCTTATAAAGAAATACGCGGAACAACAAAAGAACGTTCGTAACAGTAGGGAATTCAACTCTATCAGTAAAGAATTAGAGTTTCAAGAACTCGAAATTCAACTTGCCGAAAAGAACATTAAAGAGTTCAAGGCACAGATAGAGCAGAAGAAAGAAGTTATTTCCGAAACCAAGGAACGTTTGGCCGAGCGTGAATCGCATTTGAAGCACAAGAAAAGTGAGCTTGACGCTATTTTGGCAGAGACCGAAAAAGAAGAAAAGGCACTTATCGAGCATTCCGAAAAATTCCAAAACGAAATAGAAGAGCGATTGGTGAAGGCGTACAAACGTATTCGCCATAATGTTAAGAACGGTTTGGCCGTTGTGCCGATCGAAAGAGGTGCCTCAGGGGGATCTTTCTTTACCATACCTCCACAGGTACAGGTAGAAATTGCCTCACGCAAGAAAATCATTACCGATGAACACAGTGGAAGAATCTTGGTAGACCCTGTTCTAGCCGAAGAAGAAGCTGAAAAAATGCAAAAAATGTTCGCCAAATTATAGTCGAACTATACCGATACAAAAAAAGCCATCATTTTTATGATGGCTTTTTTTTTGTGTTCAAGGGAACTACAACAGACTCAAAATCTTTTGCTCGACCTCGTCACTGTCCCACAGGCTTTCAATATCGGGCATTTGCATTACCTCTTTCATAATTTCCTCTTGGGCATCGCCCATGGCCAAAGCCTCGGCGTAGGGCTTATTTGAAAAAGTAACCCGCGAATAGGCCGGTATCCATTTATCAGGATGCAATTCGGCAAAACGTTTCTCTATTTTTTTCTGCAACAAAAATTTGGCATCGGCCGTTTTGCTGCTCATTTCCATAAAATTGCGATAACTCAGTTCCGCTATGGCATCGGCATTGGGCTTACGCTCCTTTTGGTAGGTTTCAAAAATAGTTCCCCAGTCATCACCGTGTTTTTCGATAATCTGCTTCAAGGCAAAAATATCTTCAAAGCCGGCGTTCATACCTTGACCATAAAAGGGCACTATAGCGTGCGCTGAATCACCTACCAAGGCTACCTTGTCCCAATAGGTCCAAGGATAACATTTGATCGTTACCATGGCGCTTGTAGGGTTTTTAAAGAAATCCCCGGTCAAGTTCTCTATCTCTTTTCGAACATTCGGGAAATAGGTCTTAAAAAAGGACGTGGCCTGTTCCTTGGTCTTAATGCTTTCAAAAGACACCTCCCCTTCAAAGGGCATAAACAGGGTACAGGTAAAGCTCCCGTCAATATTCGGCATAGCGATCAGCATAAAAGTGCCCCTAGGCCAAATATGAAATGAATTTTTGTCCAGTTTATGGCTTCCGTCTTCATTGGCCGGAATCGAAAGCTCTTTATAACCTACATCAATAAAGTCTTGCGAATAATCAAATCGGCTACGGCGTTGCATTTTGTGGCGCACCCTTGAGAATGCCCCATCACAACCGAAGATAATGTCGTAATTATACGCTTTCCACTCCCCTTTTTCCGACTCTCCCGTATACAAGGTAGCCTCGGGCAAGTCTACGTTCCAGACCTTCTCATTAAAACGAAATTCCACTCCTGCCTCTTCGGCCAAGTCGATCATCTTTCGGTTCAGCACCCCTCGCGAAATAGACCATATGGCCTCGCCGTCCTTCCCGTACTTCTGAAAATACATCGGCTTCCCGATAACGTGCATGGCCCGTTTGTCTAAGGGTATGGCTATTTTCTTTATCTCATCTTCAATTCCAACTTCCCGTAACGACTGCCATCCCCGATTGCTCATCGCCAGATTAATGGATCGTCCTGAAAATTCAACATTACGTATATCGGGCCTCCTATCGAAAACGGTAATCGTATGCCCCATTTTTTTGAGGTAGATGGACAACAGCGAACCAACAAGACCGGAGCCTATTATGGCAATGTTCCTAGAACTTTGTTTCATATAAATTTCAGATAATGAGAAAGTGGTAAATGTACTAAATTCTATAAGAGTCTCTAAATACAGGACCTTAGTCCACAGAAAACTCCTACTTTGTTACGCTTGGCCATTTGCGCCCTTCGGTATCGACCGATTTAAACAGAATTCAAAACCATCTGGCCCCAGATTTGAGTTTAATATTTTTTTAACGTAAATAAAAAATCCTTGATTTGCCTTTCTTTCGTAAATACTTATGAAAATTCCGCGCAAGCGTCTATATATATCCAAAAAAAAGTCCTTCATAATTTTTAATTACGAAGGACTTTTTTCTTTTCGATACTCAAGAAGGATTATTCTAAAATGCCGTCTACGATACCGTATGCTACCGATTCTTCAGCGTTCATCCAGTAATCCCTATCAAAATCTTTCAACACCTTTTCATAGTCTTGGCCGCAATTGTCGGCAAGAATACGGGCGCTTAGTTCTTTAGTTTTGATAATTTCCTTGGCCTGGATCTCTATATTGGAAGCCTGACCTCTTGCTCCACCACTAGGCTGATGTATCATTACCTGTGCGTGAGGCTGAATAAACCTACGGCCTTTCTTTCCTACAGAAAGTAAAATAGACCCCATAGAGGCCGCAAGACCGGTACAAATAGTTGAAACGGGACTCTTTAACGACTTTATGGTATCGTACATGGCAAAGCCAGAGGTAACATACCCGCCCGGACTATTGATGAACAATTGTATCTCCTTATTATTCTGCATATCTAAATACAATAAACGGTCTATGACATGCTTGGCAGAATCATCATCTACCATGCCCCACAAGAAGACTTTGCGTTCTTCTAGTAATTTCTCGTCTATCGCTTCTTGAACTTTTCCTTTTTTAGAACTCATTTGTGATTGTTTATACCACTCAAAATTAAACAATTTATCCGTACTAAAATAGTGTATGGACATTATCGCGGAAATTACCATCCACCTCCCTATTTAACGATGGCCCCCACTTCTAACCCTGCCCTTCTTTAAAAGAGGCTTCCTATGATTTTTCATGTATGGCCGCCCCCTTAGTACAAAAGCCATTATCTTTGACCAAAAACAGAGTCATGGCAAAGTACCTTTCCGCATATATCTTATTTACCTTCCTTTTTATCGGCTGTAAAGAAAACAAAAAGGCAGAGCCCTCCCCACCCGAAAAAGAGCTGACCGTTCTTGAAAAAATAGCCTATGCCAACGGCTATAAAAATTGGAACAAAGTCGAAGAGCTAAAATTCACTTTTAACGTCGACAGGGATACCGCCCACTTTGAGCGCAGTTGGATATGGAAACCCAAAACCAACCAAGTAACCGCCATATCGGCAAACGACACCTTGACCTATAACCGAAAGGATATGGACAGTACGGCCTATAAAACCAACGGCGGATTCATAAACGACAAATACTGGTTGATAGCCCCCATTAATATTTTATGGGACAAAAACGGAAGCACCAACGAGCTTAGTCTTAAAGCCGAAGCCCCGATCAGCAAGGAAAGTATGCAGAAATTGACCGTCGTTTACAAACAAGAAGGCGGTTACACCCCTGGTGACGCCTATGACTTTTATTTTGGCGACGACTACTTGATCAAAGAATGGGTATTCAGAAAAGGCAACCAGGCAGAACCTTCAATGACCACCACTTGGGAAGATTACAGTGAGGTTGGCGGACTAAAAATTGCAAAAATGCACCAAAACGAAGACGGCAGCTTTAAGCTCTACTTCACCGGCCTAGAGGTAAAAACAAATTGACCGAGCCCTTTCTTACCGCTTACGGTTGAGCTTAAACGTGGCGGCAAGGACTAAAAGCGCACAGGCGAACAACACTAGAAAACAAGTCTTTAAGGAAGAACTATCGGCAATATATCCTAAAATGGGCGGGGCCGTTAAAAAGCCGGCGTAGCCCGTACCCGCAATAAACGAAACCCCTTGGGAAGAATCGACCCCTTTGACCTTTCCTCCGATACGAAAGAGTTCGGGCACCATTACCGAAAAACCGAGTCCGCTTAGCGCAAAACCGGAAATGGCCCAAAAGGTATCTGCGGTCAGTACCATAAGGTAACCCGTTAACACGACCAGGGTAGCCAAGGTTACCATTTTTACCGAACCGATGTTTTCACTGAGGGCATCGCCTAGAAACCTTCCTAAGGTCATGGTAATCTGAAACCCTAAGAATCCGGCGCCCCAGAGTACTTCCGGAGCCAGACTCACCTCTTTCAAATAGAGTCCGCTCCAATCGACTATGGCCCCCTCGCTTCCCATGGAAACGAATGAAATGAGCCCCAAAAACAACATCGGTTTAAAAAGCTTTAGACTAAAGGCTTCCTTTCCTTCAGAGACGGCAACCACGTTTTTATACTTTCCATGAAATACAAAATTGACCGTAAAGACAAGAAGTACCGCAAGCCCCATGTGTAAAGGCGGATTATCGAGCGGACCGATCAAAAAGCTACCCAATCCTGCCAAAACACCGCCTAGGCTAAAAAATCCGTGGGACGCACTCATAAAACTCTTCTTATCTTCCTTTTCAAGTTCCGTTACCAAGGTATTCATGGCGATATCGGTAATACCATTGGAAGCCCCGAACAGAAACAATGCGGCCATAAGTGTATAGTAGTTGGGAGCCAACAAGGGCATAAGCGCCGCTACACAGCTCATAACGACCCCGTACCACGTAGCCCTTCCCACACCGATTCTATTGATAATCGACGATGCCATGGGGAATACCGTAAACACCCCTAGCGATAGAAAAAATATGGCCAAGCCCAATTGCGACTTATCGATTTGAAGTTGCTCCTTTACCGCCGGGATATAAATTGCCCAGGTACCAAATAAGATATTTATACTAGCAAAGACCCAGGCAGCCCCAAAATAGCGTGAATTGGTAAGTATTAGGCGTAAAGACTTCATACAAGATATTTGACCGCGAAGGTAATTCAAAAAGCTTTTTCGGGAAATGAAAAAAAGGCCATCTTATGCAGATGGCCTTTGATCACTTAATATGTATAACGGACAGTAAACCTGTCTTTGCTTTAACCCCGGTTAGAATTAATTACAAGTCTTGATATAATTCCAACGGGTATAATCCCTTTGGTACAATCTGCCATAATAGGTTACGTAGTCACCAACACTGTAAGCTTTATTCGATGAAAACTCTTCGGCAGTATCGCACAGATCCGCTCCCGGTTCAGGACTACCTCCACCATCGGTAGATGGGTAGGCCACATTGGTTCCTTCAATATCCAAAGGAGAAAGACTGGCCTGTCTTTGAGGCAAAATATTTCCGTTCAAATCGGTAATCGTAGGTTGACCGTTTTTACTGAACGTATAGCTACCGTACATCATGGTAGAGTTGATATCGAAATCACTGGTAAGATAAATAGCCGAAGTATTCTTGTAGAATTGATCAACGGCATCAGGTTGTATATTCTCTATATTGATGATGATATGATCGTCCCTATCGGCACGGTTTTGCTCATGAATATAACCCAAAGTGTGACCTAACTCATGAATAATCACCACGGCAGTCGCACGGGTACCCAGTTTGATATAACCACTGGAACCGTACATACCTAAGGTAGCAACACCTGAATTACTATTAGAACCTGAAGATGATATAGTTACGTAATTAGATTGGTTGGTACGCTCCTTAAAACGGACATTGGTCTTGCTCGTCCATTCGTCAAAGGACTTTTGCAATTCTGACCGAACACTTGAACTCAATCCGTTTATTACATAATACACGGTGTTATCGGGCCACTTTCTGATACTACCGTGCTGGGCTAAACCTGAAAGCTCTTCCCCGGGGACAGGGTTGGGATCATAAGCATCAGGAGAATCGGAAAGCTGGTCTTCGAACAATCGGATATCCGTACCCGCCAAGCTGTACGTACCATCTTCTTCCAGTTCCACCTTTACGGCATCACCCAAGAAATATTTAGTAACGAATTGAGATTCCTGTTGAGCCTCAACTTCCGCTTTGGGACGGACGGAAGTTTCGGCCTCAGGTTCCACGGCATCTTCAGTACAGGATCCTAAAACCAATGCACAGGTCGCCATAAAAAGCATAAATCGCGTAGGGAACGTTTTATTGTTCATTTTTTCATTTTTAGTTTTCATGTTCATTTTAATATTTGGGGTTAAAACTTACATTTAATGTACGGAAACAACCACTCAATTAGCCGACAAGACCCCTATAAATTCGATGAACTACACTCTTAAAAAAAACGGAAAGGGCAATAAAAACCAGTCTTAGCCCCGATAGGTCGGGGCAAGGCGATGGTTGTGAAGAAAAAATAAAATTATACGGTTTGTATTCCTTTTTTTAAGATTTGACCGAAGCGGTACATATCTTCGTAGGAACAGTAAAACGGTGCAGGAGCAAGACGGATGACATTGGGTTCCCTCCAATCGGTAATAACCCCGTTTTTCATCAAGTAATCAAAAAGGGATTTCCCCTGGCCGTGAAGAAAAACGGAAAGCTGGGTCCCCCTATCCTTGGGTGTAATGATTTCAAAGGTAGCCTTGTCGGTTTCCTTGTCTATTTCATGAAGTACAAATTCCAAATAGCCCACTATACGATCTCTTTTCTCGATCAAGGCCTCCATACCTACTTCCTCGAACATTTCCAAGGAGGCCAGATAAGGTGCTAACGACAGCACCGGTGGGTTGCTCAATTGCCACGCGTCGGCATTGGCCATAGGTTCAAACTCGGGTTTCATCAAAAACCGTGTTTCCTTTTTGGTACCCCACCATCCTTCTAAACGAGGTATATCCTTTTTATTCAGGTGGCGTTCGTGTATAAACACGCCCGAAGCATTGCCCGGGCCACTGTTCATATATTTATAACTGCACCATGCCGCAAAATCGGCATCCCAATCGTGCAATTTGAGCTCTATATTACCGGCGCCATGGGCCAAATCCCAACCAACGTTAGCACCTACGGCCTTTCCGGCCTGGGTTATGGTTTCCATATCGAACACCTGCCCATTGTAATAATTGACCCCACCGATCAGCACCAGGGCCAATTCATCACCTACTTCATTGATTTTTTGAAGTACGTCTTCGGTCCGCCAAAAATTTTCACCTTCCCTTTTTTTCACCTCTACCAATGCATCGTCAGGATCAAGTCCGTGATTGCGTACCTGACTTTGCAGCATATACTGATCCGAAGGAAAAGCCTTTTCCTCACAAATAATTTTATAACGTTTGGCAGTGGGTCTGTAAAAGGTAACCATCAAAAGGTGCAGGTTTACCGTAAGGGTATTCATCACCGACACCTCTTCGGTCTTGGCCCCGACCACTTTGGCCAAGGGGGCGGCCAATCGCTCATGGTAATCCCACCAAGGCTTATCGGAATGAAAATGGCCTTCTACGGCCAGTTCTTTCCAATCGGTCATTACCTCATCAACAAACTTTTGGGCACGCTTAGGCTGCAATCCGAGGGAGTTTCCTGTAAAATAGATGACCTCTTTTCCGTCTACCTTGGGGAAATAAAATTGATTACGATAGTTTCGCAATGGATCTTGACCATCTAGTTTTTGGGCAAAACCCAAAGTATTCTCGAACTTCATATCGGCGTTTTTTTTTATAAAAATACAATTTCACAAACGATATTGGCCCCTACTTTGGCCCAACCATTCGCATCTCGATAATATGTTTTTTAAATCCTGCTTTTTCGTAGGCCTTGATGGCCCCAGTATTATCGCTATAGACGGAAAGGCGTACCTCGGAAATACCCCTTGAATCGGACCATTTTTTTAGGGCATCGATAACCATTTTGTTCAATCCTTTTCCCCTATAATCGATATGGGTATACATAAAGCCTAGATATGAATACATCCCATGGTCTAGAAACGCCTGGGCCTTTTTGATTTTGGCATAGCCCGAAGCCACAATACTTCCTTCGTGCTCGACCACTACCACCTCGGCATCATCACTATTGATCAATTCCCCCAAATCGTAATAACTGATACGACCGGCCCTAAGGGTAGGGTCATAAGGTCTTTCGGCCGCGATAATACCCTGCTCAAATTCCAACAAGGTTTCCAAATCGCTTAGAATTGCCGTTCGAATTTTAAATGTATCCATAGCTTGATCTCTTCCAATTTGAACTTCTGGAGTTCTAAAATACTATATATTTGCAGAAATTACAGCTCATGCATTTCCTATCTTCGGATTTAGAGGATTATATCCAAAACCATTCAGAGGACGAACCCCAACTACTTCAAGAACTTACCCGGGAAACGCACTTAAAAGTAGTCCGCCCCCGTATGCTCACCGGGCATTTTCAGGGAAGGGTCTTAAGCGTGCTTTCAAAGATCATCTACCCCAAGAACATCCTTGAAATCGGTACCTATACGGGCTATTCCGCCCTATGTTTGGCGGAAGGCATGCAAAAGGACGGCCAGCTACATACCATAGACATCAACGAAGAGCTGCAAGACATTCAAGAACGCTATTTTTCACGCAGTGCCTACAAAGACCAAATCGTACAGCATATTGGAGATGCCAAAACCATCATCCCCCAACTTGAATCTACTTTTGACCTCGTCTTTATCGATGCCGAAAAAAGGGACTACCCCGATTATTTTGAACTTGCCATACAGAAGACCCGTCCGGGCAGCGTTATTTTATCTGACAACGTACTATGGTCAGGAAAAGTAGTGGAACCCGTGGAGAAAAAAGACAAGGTAACCCCCATTCTTTTGGAGTTCAACAAAAAACTAAAGGAAGACCCACGGGTAGAAACGGTATTGCTACCGATCAGGGACGGCTTAACCCTAAGTAGGGTACTATAAGCCTGAGGTAGAGCATATAAAAAAGCCAGGCCGACAAAACACCGACCAAAGAACCAACAATAATATCGGTAGGAAAATGTACCCCTACAAAAATACGGCTGCTTACGAACAATAGGGGCCATATATAGAATAGCCAGCACCATTTAAAACGCCTTCTTAAAAAGAGTACCACAATAGTGGTCGCCGAAAACGAACTTGACGAGTGGCCGGAAAAAAAACTATAGGATGAGGAAGGCTTAAGAATCCGTATAAGTGTATTCATCGTTTCATCGTTATTGGGCCGCAAACGGGCCACGACCTCTTTGGTCAAATCGGTAAGGGTGACGACGAAAAACAGCATCAAGATTATGGTAAGCACCACAAAAATGGCCTCTCTCTTGGGATATTTTATAAAAATAAGAATAAAGAATAGGGCAAAAAGGGGAATCCAAGTGGAGAAGTGCGTAACGATAATCCAAAATTGGTCGTAGTCTTCAATGCCCAGATTGTTCAGGTAGATAAAGGTTTCCCTATCCCATTCTAAGATCTTTTCGAGCAAAACTAGCTTCTTTTGATGGTTCCCGTAACATCATCGACGGTCTTTTTGACCCCGTCCATTTCTTTTTTGATGTCGGTACCGATCCCTGAGGTAATATTGTTCTTGACATCATCGATGTCTTTTTTGATATCGGTTATAAAACTCGTATCAACGCCTTGTTTTTCGGCGCTCTTCTGAATTTCTTGCTTGATATCTTCCGTGGCGTCTTTCAATTGGCGCATACCCTTGCCCAGCCCCTTGGCTATGCCGGGTATCTTATCGGCGCCGAAAACCATCACCACGATAAACATGATAAAGAAGATTTCGCCCCCGCTAATAAATAAGAAGTGCAGTGAATACATACCACAAATATAATGAAGTTTACATAGAAAGACCTGTCAGGTATAGAAAACCTGACAGGTCTTTTTGTGATATTAACAAAATTTATTTGCCCTTGACAGCATTTTCCTTCATCTTCTCGAAATCGGACTTTTCCTCTTTCTTGGGCCATGCATTGTTAGACGTGTCTATATCGGCCGTTTCCGCCTTTGGGTCGACAACGATTCCGGTAAGTTCGCTCTGTGATGATATCACTACACTTACCTCTTTATCGTTCTTACGCCAAATTTCAGGTGGGTAGGTAACATTTTTGGTAGAACCGTCGGCATAGGTATATTCAACGATCAACGGCATGGGTATACCCCCTGGCTTATCGTAAGTGACCTGATAGATATACTTAGGCTCTTTTACGGCGGCACGTTCTTCGGCCGTCATATTGTCCATCATAAATTCTTTCAAAGACTGCGAACTTTCGGAAGGCGTCTTGCCTTTTAGGTTCGGATCGAGGTCGTCACTACCTTCTTCCGCCAAATACACCAAAGGAGGTAAGTCGGCCTCGGTGATGCCGCGCACCGCCATATACTCTTGCATTTTCTTGCTAGGCTTGTCGGTAACGTAGTATTTTTTGATGCCTTTGACACCTATATCCACAAAATCGGTAGTATAGAACCATCCTCTCCAATACCAGTCTAAATCGACCGCAGAGGCATCTTCCATAGTCCTAAAGAAATCTTCAGGTGTCGGGTGCTTAAACATCCAGCGTTGTGCATATGTTTTAAAGGCATGGTCGAAAAGTTCGCGGCCCATTACGGTCTCACGAAGAATATTCAAGGCCGTTGCCGGTTTACCATAGGCATTCGGGCCTAACTGGTATACGTTTTCAGGGTTCGACATGATCGGTGCAATGCTGCTTTGATCCCCTGCCATATAGGGTACGATTTTGGAAGGCTCTCCCCTTCTCGATGGGTATTTGCTATTAGGGGCAATGGCTTCAGGATATTTTTCCCCGAATTCTTGCTCCGCCATATATTGCATAAAGGTATCAAGACCTTCATCCATCCATCCCCACTGACGCTCGTCTGAATTTACGATCATCGGGAAAAAGTTGTGGCCTACCTCGTGAATGATCACACTGATCATACCGAATTTTACACGGTCTGAATACGTACCGTCTTCGTTAGGGCGACCGTAGTTCCAACAAATCATCGGATACTCCATTCCCTGTTGCTTGGCATGTACCGAAATGGCTTTAGGGTAAGGATAATCGAAGGTATGCGATGAATACGATTTAAGCGTATGTGCCACGGCTTTGGTAGAATATTCCTCCCATAGCGGGTTTCCTTCTTTTGGATAAAGCGAAACGGCCATAACGTCTTTGCTGCCCACTTTAACGGCCTGCATGTCCCAAATGAATTTTCTTGATGTAGCGAAGGCGTAATCCCTTACGTTCTCTGCCTTGAACTTCCATGTTTTTTTCTTTTTGGAAAACCCTTTTTCCGCCTTTTCGGCTTCCTCTTGGGTAACGATCACTACCGGCTTGTCATACGACTTCTTCGCCTTTTCGTAGCGCGCCATCATCTCCTTTGTAAATACATCTTTTCGGTTCTGCAAGGTTCCCGTAGCATCAAGAACGTGATCGGCAGGTACGGTAATGTTTACGTCGTAGTCACCAAAGGTAAGGGCAAACTCGCCACTACCCCAGAACTGGTGGTTCTGCCAACCTTCTACATCGCTATATACGGCCATTCTTGGAAAGAACTGCGCAATAACATAGGCCCTGTTACCATCTTTAGGGAAATATTCATAACCCGAACGTGCCCTGTTTACGGTGTGGTCTGGAATATTGTAGTCCCACTTGATGGAAAAGGAAATCTTCTCTTTACTTTTTAAAGGTTTTGGAATATCGATACGCATCATGGTCTGATTGATGGTATACTTCAACGGTTTTCCGCTGGCATCTTTCACGTACTCTATATTGAAGCCCCCGTCAAAAGGCTCGGTCATGTATTTTTGTGCGAATGACCCCACTTGTTCGGCCATGGGTACGCCTCCCCCGTCACGCAAAGGCGATTTTGAAGTCTTGGCCCTTACGTTTTGATCCAACTGAAGCCAAAGGTATTCAAGGTCATCGGGCGAATTGTTGGTATAGGTAATGGTTTCCGCACCAAAAATTTTCGCATTTTTATCATCAAGCTCGATATCCATTTTGTAATCGGCCTGTTGTTGGTAATAATCGGGTCCGGGTGCTCCCGAGGCGGAACGATAATTGTTCGGAGTAGCGAACTCTTCGTACAACTGTTTGAATTTACTCTGATTGTAATGCCCTGGTTCCTTGTCTGCATTAACGCCCTCTTGTGCCATCAGAACGCTGGCGAACACAAAAAATAACGATGCAAGACAATACTTCAATTTGTTCATATGTCTGTGTGGTTTTAATCCGTGAAAAATAAAATATTTTAAGGAATAGTTCCCTATATGTTACAAGTTTAACATTCCTTTAGTACGAGATTTGACCAAAACAAAGCTTTTTTTCTGGTCACCTATCTTAAAATGAACTACATTTTGTTGCTCGTCAAAGAGGTCGGTCAAGATTTCGTTCTCTATTTGCACCGATTTCAAGGTAGCCTTATCGACGTTAGGAACCTCGATATAGAAAATCACCACATCGGCGTCGTACTTCTTACCGATATAGGTATAATCGACATTGTTGCCGTTGACCTCTATTACAAATTTGGCCCTTAGGTATTTTTCTAGATAGGCGTCGGCCAATGGCGATTCTTCCCCGGTTGCCAATTGCGCCTTTAAATCGTAGCGTTCAAGCAGCAATTTGTCTAGGTCATCGATAAAAATACGGGAGGTAATCTGTAAGGCCTTATCCTTTTCGGAATAGTTTACGTTGGTTACGCTTACGTAAAACTTGTGGGCAGCCGTAAAGGCCATTAAAGGAAGCAGTAATAATACGAGCAACTTTTTCAAAGACTTCATAATCTCATTTTCTATCGCAAAAATAGGCAAATGTTATGCCAAAAACCGCATTATTCCAAGCCGTTATTTTTTCTATACCCTGGGGCCTTTGCTTCCATCAGCCCATATACAGAAGCCATGTCGTCGGCCTTCGCACCTTCCTTAAACCCTTTATCGACCATACAGTAGTTCAAAAAATCGTTTATATGGGCTTCGGGAATTTTTAAGGTGCTTACAAAAACGAAGTCGGTAAAGAACAATCGTATCGCCTCAATTTGGTTAAGCTCGTTCTCAAGGGTTTTATACTTTTCCAAATCCTTGGTCCGCCCCGATATATCGTCGGCCAGCCTAACGATCTTTAAATCGAGACGAATATCGGGCGTTAAGGTAAGGGTATCATATCCCGTAACCAGGTTGAGGTATTTGTTCAATCGCAGGGTTTCCCCCACGCCCTTAGGCTTAAGCCTTACCTTTTTGTTCAGCAGTCCCAAGGAGTGCGATGTAATTACCGAAGTGACCGGCACCCGATCTAGGTCCCTCCCCATGTCGCCGGTCAAGTTATACGGGGTTACCACTACCTCTTCCAACTGGGTCAAGACTTCCTGCAGGGGCACTATGAGCAATTTACTTTCCATAACCGATTGGGTAACCACTACTTCCTTCCTTTTAAATTGCACGGCCGAGAAGACCAGGGTATCATTCAGGTGAACTACGATATCAAAAAAACCATCGACCGTTGTTATAGTCGCCTTTTTGCTTGTGGTGTTCAATACGTGGGTGGCGGAAACATCCATGTTCTCGCTGTACACACGGCCTTCCAAGGAAATCGGTTCTTGGGCATATGAAGCATGAGCCACCAAGCTTATGGCACACATAAAAGCTAATTTCAGCCATGGCTTCATATGTTCTTTTTTAATCTATTCCCCAAAAGAAAAAACCACCTCAACCCTAGTGTCAATCTTCCCCTTCTTCGTACGCTTCATAATTTTTACGATAGACCACACTTTTCCGCTTCATAAAAGCCCAAATTTTCAATCGGTCGTGACCATCCACTACTTGCTGAAAATCGGCATCGACCTCACAGAAGTACAGAAAATCATCTATTTTATCTTGGGGGATCTTTAATTCGGTGCTATAGAGCGAATCTACATAAAACGCCCTTACCCTTTCGGTTCTCGAATAGGCTCGATCGCGTTTTACACGTTTCTTGAGCATTTTGGTACGGCCGGTAATTCCGTTTATAATAGGATTCAAGGAAACCGCCCCGCCCGCACCCAGGCCCGATGTGGTTCCGGTCACCGACATGGCCGAAGCCTCCCGGAGCAAACGCTCACTTTGGGTCCATCTTTTGGCATTGGCGTTGGGCAGCCCCAAGGTAGAAGCCGTCACCACCGGATCAATTTCCAGGTTTTTCAGGTCGCTCGCCATATGGCCCGATAAACTGTATGGCGTTACGACTACCTCTTCCAATTCGTTCAGGGCCTCTTCCAGGGGAACCAATAACAACTTGCTTTCAAGAACACTTTCAGAAACCACGATTTCCTTGCGTTTGTACTGTACGGCGGAAAACACCAAGGTATCATTAAGCCTTACCACAATATCAAAAAAGCCGTTGGCATCGGTTATCGTAGCCCTATTGGTCGTCGTATTCAACACATGGGTTCCCGACACATCGTTGTTATCGCTGTACACACGCCCCTCTAAAGTTTCGGAACTCTGGGCCTTTCCCACGGTAGAAACCACTAGCATTACACTTGTAAAAAGAAGTCCTTTTAAAGGTTTCATATCCGAAAGGTTTTAGCCCCACACTATTGAAGCATGACTTTTTACCAGCCAAGCCATTTTACTCTTCTTCCCTATGGTTCCTGCGGTATATTACACTTTTCCGCTTCATAAAGTCCCATATTCGCAATCGGTCATGGGTATCCACAATTTGTTGGAAGGCCGAATCGACCTCACAGAAATACAGAAAATCATCGATTTTATCTTGGGCAATCTTTAGTTCTACGGTATAGAGCGAATCTACATAAAACTCGCGTACACGCTGGGTCCGTTCGTATTTCTCATTGCGTTTAACGCGGGCCTTCAACATCTTCTTGCGCCCGGTAATGGTATTGATCAAGGGATCTAAACTCATATAGGGATTTGCCGTGGCCGCCCGAAGCTCGCGTTCGGCCTTATCCATCGGCACCACAAAGGCATTGGGCAGGCCCAAGGTAGAAGCCGTTACCACGGGTTCGATTTCCAAGGTCTGAAGGTCGCTCGCCATATGTCCCGACAGGCTGTAGGGCGTTACGATTACCTCATCCAATTCGGTCAGGGCCTCTTCTAGGGGAATCATCAGGAACTTGCTTTCCAAAATGCTCATGGAAACCACAATTTCCTTACGCTTGTACTGTACGGCGGAAAACACCAAGGTATCGTTCAATTTAACGGCTATATCAAAAAAACCGTCAATATCGGTAATGGTGGCCTTTTTCGTGGTGGTATTGAGAACATGGGTAGCGGCCACGTCGCCGTCTTTACTGTAAACGCGACCCTCAAGTTCAACGGAAATAAGGTCTTGGGCAGCAAGGCGTGCCAAGACCGTAAAAAAAATAGCAAAAAGAAAACTATTTCTCTTCATTTATTTGTTCTCGATAGGCCTTACTCTTATTGACCAGAAAATCGATCAATTCAAATTCGTTCTTTTTCAAGAGCAGGGCATATTCGGGTTCGTGAGTATCTATATATTGTAAAAAATCGTCAATAGCCGCCTGTGGTAATTTAAGGTCGGCCACAAAAAACTCGTCGTCATACACCTGTCTTAGCACTTCGCTCATCTTCATACGGGGCCGACTCTCGGCGTTGTCGCCTTTCCCCGATTTGGCCAATGCCTTAAAGATGTTGACAAAATTGAGGCCATTTTTCATTCCCCTATCCGCCTGGCTCAAGGCTATATTTTCAACTTCGGTAGAGCGGTCGATATCGTACTCCACTTTTTTAAACTCTTCGTTCTGCAGCTGTATGAATTTTTCTTGGTTTTCGGGACTTACCACCACTTCGTCGAGTTCGGTCACCTTTTCGGTCACTTCCACTACAAGGCGTCCTTTCTTTATGATCTCTTCGGTGACCTTAATCACTTCCATCTGATAGTTGATAGCGGTAAAGGCCAACTCGTCCCCAGCCTTGGCCATAATGGCAAACTGCCCTTTTTCATCTGAAATGACGGCATTCTCGGCCGTAATATTGATAACATTCTCATTAGGGACACTAATACTTCGGTAAAGCACCGTACCTCGCAACAAGGATCGATCATCGTCTTGGGCCGATATGTTTAAAAAGGTAAAAAGTATGAAAACCAGGGTAGGGATATTTTTCATTTGGTTGTTTTAATTGTAAGCGTTCTATAATTGGGTCAAAGTATTGGTCGGTTTAAAAATAGATTCGGGGCAACTTTATTCATAGTACTTTCGTACAATAGTTAAGAACAAGTTCCGTGTCGATTCCTTTTTAAACGAGTTTATAAAGAAAATACATGTTTCGGTCTTAAAAAAACCATGCCCTCTAAACTTTTGTTAATTCGTAATCGCAGCCAAAACCATGTTATCGATGACCTTTTACTACCCATTGTAATCCTTTTAGCCTGACGAACAAGTAGTTTGTCTTGTTAAATTAGATAAATTATTAGATAAGTTTATTTTTGTTGACCCTAATATGCTTAACACCTTAAATCGTAATTGTATGCAAAAGCGCATTTCAATACCCTTATTCTTAATTGGTTTCTTTATCATAGGTTTTGCCCAAGCCCAGGTAAAAATTGGCGATAACCCGCAAACCATAGACCCATCCTCTATTTTAGAGCTAGAAAGTTCGAACAAGGTTCTGGTCATAACTCGGGTAGACGAGTCGCAAATGGCCAGCATTGTACCCAATCGCGGAGCCATGGTCTACAACACCACGGCCGATTGTATTTATTATTACGACGGCACCGCCTGGATCAGCATGTGCGAAGCCGCGGGCGGCCTAATTACCGACCCGGAACTGAACGCCGAAAGTACTATAGCCATTACGCCTACGCCAAACGGGAACACGATAGAGATCGCTCCGAACAGCATCAACAGCGAACAGATCCGTGATGGGGGCATTAATGGAATAGATATTCAAGACGGTTCGATCGGCCAGGGCAAGCTTCAGGACAATTCGGTTACTCAGAACAAACTAGCGGAAAACTCCGTAGGGGCCTTTGCCCTCGATAACGACAACATCAACCTCAGCGATTTTACCAACGACCAAGGTTTTATCACAAGTGCCGATATCGTCAGCGCCAATGCAGGCAACAGCATTACGCCCGATGCCAATGGGGCGGCCTTTTTCGACGCCTCTACCTTGGAAAACAATATTGCCGCCAACACAACGGCCATTGCGGCTGATGGCGATACGAACGCTACGAACGAAATACAAATACTAAATCTAAACACAACCACCAACGAACTCTCCTTATCACGGGGAGGAGGCTCGGTCACCCTACCGACCTCCAGCGGTTCGGACACCAAGATCATAGACGGGACCAACACCACCGTTAGCGGTACTGGGGTGGTAGGGGACGAATACAGGATCAACGTAGCCAACGAAGTTGACGGAAGCATTACCAATGAACTTATCACAAGTGCCGTTCTGAATGCCGCCAATGAATTGGTGATTACGGAACCGGGCAACCTTACCACGGTCGATTTAAGTCCCTTGGCCGGAGGTGGAGACGACGACCAAACGGCTGCCGAAGTACCCTTCACCGCCACAGGCAACACCACCAGTACGAACGTTCAGGATGCCATTGTAGAAATCCAGACCGAGGTTGATGGCCTTAGTGCAGGAGGTGAAGCGAATACGGCCTCTAACGCAGGTATCGGCGGGGTAGGAATAACCTTGACCAAAAGCGGTACAGACCTACCTTTTAAGAGCATAAATGCAGGTGATGCCGGAATTATTTCGGTAACGGACGATGCCGCCAACAATGAAATTGATATCGATATTATACCCGCCACGGCCCCAATCACCTCCGATAAAATGTTGATCACCAACAGCACAAGCAACCAAGTGGAATGGGCCGATATCCCTACCGGAACCACCACGCCTACCCTCGCCGAAGTATTGGCTACGGCCGGGGGCAATAGCGCCGGAAACCTGCAAATCACAAATCTGGGCGACCCAACGGCAGCCCAAGACGCCGCCACCAAAAAATACGTGGACGATAACAATGCCCTGCCCGATGCCCAAATATTCGTGGGCGATGCTGCAGGCGTAAAACAAGCGGTAGCACTGAGCGGCGACGCCACCATCGACAATACCGGGGTGCTTACCATACAAAACGACTCGGTGACCTCGGCCAAGATCAAGGACGGCACCATTACCCTCGACGACCTAAGCGATATGGGGGCGACCTCTAATGGGGAAATCATACAATGGGACACTTCTGCCAATTCAGGTGCGGGCGGTTGGACTATTGCCGATAACTCGGGTGGGCACAATGGTACGGCAAAGGCTATATTTTATGCCGATGACGATGGCACCCCGACCACTGCTGATGACAATGATAACACCAGAGATGATGGAGGGTTTTATTACGACCCGGAAGGGAGAAAAGTTAGCGGATCAGGCTATGGTGCTCTATACATAGGTTTAGATGGAGGCCCACAATCTACCGAGGCAAAAGTACACATTGCTGATAATTTCGCCGGTGTTGCTTATGCCTTGCAATTACAAAACCAAAATGCCAATACTCCCGGAAAAACAACGGGTATATTGTTTTCTACTGAAACTGTTGGCACATTTGGAAAGGGGGCTTTGGTCTATGAAAGACAAGAATCATGGGCTCGAGGAGACTTTCATTTTCTTCAAAACGATACCTTCGGTCCGGGTACCGAAGTAAACCCCACCCTTGCCGACAAGGCCTTTACCATTAAAAATAACAAGGACATTGTTCTATACAACGGTATAGAAATAGCGGGAGATCGGGGTGATGATGGTCAAGTATTAACCTCAACCGGCACTGGTGCCGTAACATGGAAAGATGTTTCAGATGTAGCCCTGCCTACAGGCGGCGCAGCCGACCAATTATTGGTTTACGACGGTACAGATGCCACATGGAGCAACAATACCGCTACAAAAGTAAAATTGGCTACCCCTATAGATATTGATGGGGATACAACACCAGAGGAAGATGTAGAAGCGGCGATCAACAAATTGAACGACCTAACCGTTAAAGGCACTACAGGCTCTATATTTTTTGCCGACACGGATGGTTCTGCCACGGATGAAAATTCAGAATTATATTGGAGTACAGCCGACAAACGCCTAGGCATCGGAACTAACTCCCCTAGTGAAAAACTACATATCAACGGAAACGTAGAAATCAGTAACGGTAACCTTATCGCCCGAAATGGTGCTGGTAGCAATGAGCAGGTATTGACGACCAACGCTTCAGGAGAAACCGTTTGGGCCACACCCGACAATCTAAGTGCCACTGATATCACCTTGACCGAAGACAGAACAATCGAAATGGATGGCAACGATTTCCTTTTCGACACTGACGGCGGCAATGTCGGTATCGGCGACTTACCCGGAGCTCCGCAAGTGCAATTGGATGTTAATGGCGCAATAAGGTCCAGAGGTGGTTTCGAAGCTACTGGTGGTACTGACAACAACCCAGGTTATGGTTTTTTTACAAACGGCGATAGCAACACGGGCATGTTTAGGGCTTCAGAAGACAACTTAGGTTTGTCTACAGCAGGTACAGAAGCCTTACGAGTCGATGCCAGTCAAAACGTAGGTATCGGAACAGCTACTCCTGTCGAAAAGCTTCATGTAGCCGGAAATGTTCAAGTAGATGGTACTGTAAGCACAACTGCTGACATAAGCTCGGGTGGCGACATACTATTGAACGGCAACACTGTTGTCCCCGACTACGTTTTCCAAAAATACTTTTTAGGAAGTTCAGACTTAAAAGAAGACTACCACTTCAATAATTTAAAGGAAATAGAAGCGTTTATAAAAAAGAACCATCACCTGCCCGGTGTTACCTCGGCCGTAAAAGCCCAAGAAGAAGGGCATTGGAACTTGAGCGAATCGAACTTGCAGAACCTCGAAAAAATAGAGGAACTTTTTCTTCATACCATCGAGCAAGAAAAAGAGATCCACAAGCTAAAGGCCGAAAAAGAGGCCATGGCCCAAGAATTGAAATCCATTAAAAACGACCTGGAAGAGATCAAGGCCCTTTTAAAGAAGTAATCAACGGAGTACCATCAGCAGCACATGAAGAAATACCTATACATAGCGGCACTCATTTTGGCATCGGGCGTACAGGCCCAATCGGCCCTGTACAATGCCGGCAACCTGCGTGTTCACGACGGAGGGCGAATAGGCTTTCATACCGACCTGATCAACGACGGTAGTTTTGACGAAAACCTCGGCCTGGTCGGTTTTTATGGCGATAACCTCCGCACCATTAGCGGCAGCCTGCCCGCCACCCTTTACGATGTTGAGTTCGTAACCGGTTCGGGTGCCATATTACAGACCGGCTTGAACGTATTGAACAATGCCAACTTCGTAAGCGGGGATGTCATCACCGATCGGGCACAGACCTTCAATTCCCTTAACTTTTTGAACAATGCCTTTCCTAACGGCCAAAGCGATATCAGTAAGGTAGATGGCTATGCCAGCGTAAGTGGTCAGTCCGATTTTATGTTCCCCGTAGGCGACACCCAACAGTTTCGCCCCTTGCGCTTAATTTCCGAAAGTCCGAATACCCTGGCCCGATGCGCCTATTATTTAGAAGACCCGAACAGCCCGAGCATTATACCGGGTTCGTTCAATACCGATAACAAGGCTGCCGAGATCGGCCGGATCAGCACCGTGGAATTCTGGCATTTAGAAGGCTCGGTGCCTTCTACCGTACAACTGCTTTGGAACGAAAGGAGCAACATCAGCCTTTTGACCAATGACGTTAACGAAGTGGTCATTGTCGGCTATAGCAAGTCGGAAAACCGATGGGTAAGCCTCGGAGGGCCCGTCTCTTCAGGATCCCTTAGCCAAGGTATTGCCGCTACGGGCACGATTGTCCCCGATGACTACGCGGTACTTACCTTTGCGGCCGCAGGCGAGCCCCGTGACTATCTCGACCTCGAAAATTACTTCGTCTCCCCCAATGGTGACGGAATCAACGATTTTCTCGAGATTCCCGAATTGGCGTTATCGCCCAACAACTTTATGCAGATCTTTAACCGGGAAGGACTCAAGGTTTTTGAAAAAAGAAATTACACCAATGAATTCAACGGACACTCTACACAGAACAACTTTGTGGTATCGCGCGATAAGGGACTTCCCTCGGGCGTATACTTTTACATCGTTACCCTAGACGATCTAGATCTTGAATTTCAAGGATTTTTGTATTTGGCGAACGACTGATAAAAAAAGGGGCTTAAAGGCCCCTTTTTTATGCACCCTATTTTGCCGCACCACATAAAGCCCGGACATAGTGATACCCCTGGAACGTGCCTTTTCTTTTTTTGTAGGATGTTGAACCTACCTCCCCTATTTCACTTTTGCCCTACTACTGTTTCCATGCCCCAACGAGCGGCACAAATCGGCCTTAAAGCCATAGGAATCATTCCGATAGCGGGAAGCCTTAGGTTTTTTTCTTATTTACCACCGTCATTTTACACGATAATTGCTAGTTCAAACGTTATGAATTCGGTCGCGATCTATTCTTGGCATCAAATTTGGGTATCTTTGTCTAGATTGCGAACACGATTAAAACAAAATGGTAGTATGGAACGACGAGCATTCATAAAAAAGAGTGGGGTTGCAGGCCTGGCATTGGCCGCACTGCCCAATTTGGCATTCTCAAAAGATTTTGAGTACAGCATTTTAGAACTGATGGGCAAGACCGATATCAAACTCTACGGTAAGGGCATCAATTTAAGAAAAGAGGCACATGACGCCTTTGTTGAAATGAAAAAAGCCGCTTACGGCGATGGCATAGATTTAAAAGTTGTCTCCAGCTACCGCAGTTTTGAACGTCAACGTTCTATCTGGGAACGCAAATTCCTAAAATACACCGACGACGGCAACATGGCCCCGCTAAAGGCCATTGACAAGATCATAGAATACTCCACCATACCCGGCACAAGCCGACACCATTGGGGTACCGACATCGACATTGTTGACGGTAATCGCAAGGTAGAGGGCGATATGCTGGTACCTTCGAAATTCGGGGAAGGCGAACCCTATGCCGATTTCAAGAAATGGATGGATGAAAATGCCAAGGACTTCGATTTTCACTTGGTCTATACCGACACCCCCGGCCGTAGAGGCTTTAAATACGAGCCATGGCACTATAGCTATGCCCCATTATCGGTTCCTATGTTGACCGAGTTCAGAAGAAAGAACATCATGCAATTGCTAAAAAACGAAGATTTCTACGGTACCGAACATTTTACCGAAGGCTTCTTGACCAACTACATACAAGATAATATCCTGGATATCAATACCGAACTTCTTTAGGTCTTTTGTATATTGAGGTACAAAAGAACACTAAACCATGCGAAGAGGAAGTTGGAAAATTAGGATATTCATCGGCTTGGCCATTGTGGCGTTTGCCTTTATCAAGCGTTGGAGCAGCAAAGAGGAAAACCCCTATACCGGAAGGGTACAGACCATTAACATGAGTACCGAGCAAGAGATTGCCATCGGCCTGAACAGTGCCCCTGAAATTGCCCAACAATACGGAGGGCTATACCCCGATGAGAAGCTACAATCTTACGTAGACCAAATAGGGCATAAACTCGTACAGAACAGCATTGCCCGGGAAACTCCTTATAAATACGACTTTCACTTATTGGCCGACGACCAAACGATCAATGCCTTTGCATTGCCCGGCGGTCCGGTCTTTATCACCTATGCCCTGTTCAAACAACTGAACGAGGCCCAGCTCGCCGGGGTTTTAGGCCACGAGATAGGCCATGTGATCGGCCGACATTCGGCAGAACGCATTGCCGAGGGCGAATTTTGGCAAACCCTATCGACTGGAGCTTCCGTCGGTGGCGATATGGGCGGATTGGTCGGTGGAATCGGCCAAAACACCTTGCTTAAAAACGGTCGTGGCGATGAACTTGAAAGTGATGACCTGGGCGTTCTCTTTATGATAAAATCGGGCTATCGCCCCGAAGAAATGATCAAGGTAATGGAAATCTTAAAAGCGGCGGCCGGCCCGAACCGGACCCCTGAATTCCAAAGCACCCATCCCGACCCTGAAAACCGGATCGAGAAAATACAGGAATCCATAGAAAAATACCGAAATCAGTAAGGCCCGACCCACTTCATACGGCTTCCCCACAAAATCCTATCCATTGTTCCCCAAGAGGTTACGATTTATTTTATAAATTCCGTGAAGAGTTGTTAAATTCGATGAACTGCAAAGTCACCGCCGTTTAATTGGCTATCTTTACACCTCCCAAAGACTACCATTGCCAGAGCACTGATTTAACCCTTATAGCTTTACAATAACCAATGCCCCTAGACAAGGCATTAAAAGAGAAACTATATGGGAACACTATTGCACTTTAAAAATTTGTACGTCCAAGCATTCGAAAATTGCAAGCCTGAAATCGTTGTATTTCTTTTAAAGGCCTATTCGGTGTTTTGTGGATTAATGTTGTTTATGGCCGTTTACGCGTTTATGCATAGGGCCTTACACGGATTTGAATTCTGATCCGTATCGTTTTACCGCTCTTTTACGAGTCACTATATGAAAAGAAACCCGGCCATAGCAATATGGTCGGGTTTTAGTTTTCATAGCAATCGGGCCAATTCAAGCTTTTAGCTTCCCATGGCCGAATCAATGACCCTTAGGACATCGACCGCATTGGATAGCTCTGCGTATTTTTTTATGGAATACCCCTTATCGCTCTTGATCTTTAGGCTTGCCCCATTTGCGATCAACAATTCTAGGATTTCCGCCCTGTTATAGCGTGCGGCAAAAATGGCCGGTGTCATTCCCAAAGACTTTTGGTTGACGTCTTCGCCCAGTTCTATCAATTTTTTTACGGTGTCAAAATCGCCCTGCATAATTGCCTTGCAGAAAGAATTTACTTCTAAAGTCCGGTACATTTCAAATGCCGGTGCATTGTTCGTAGTAGTGTTGTCATTGGCCATTAAGGCTGTAGATCCGACCAAACAGGCCATAGCGAAAGTGAATACTGTTTTTTTCATGATGAGTGATTTTAATTGATGAATTTTTATTGATTGTACTAGATAGACTTGATTTTCGCCATCTTGTTACAAGATTTGGGGCATAATAACAGAATTTTAACAATTGGGCTTCCTACAACCTCTTATCTGAAGCGCGGGCCATCGGCCCTTTACATCCATTTTTCAAGTGTCTCGCCTTTGGTAGCGCTGTAATGCCGTCCTTCCCCAGAAATTTAAAAAATACTATTTCGAACAGTAAAATGTGGTATCTCTAACAATGTTGAAATCACCGTAAAAAAGCCCCGTCATAATTGGTATTTCCTCATAGATCACAGTACTTTTGAAAATCTAATTTTCAGAACCCATGAACAAGAAAGTAATACTTATGATTCTTGACGGTTGGGGCAAATCGCCCGACCCCAAGGTCTCCGCAATAGACAATGCCAATACTCCCTTAGTCGACTCCCTTTACAAAAACTACCCGAACGCCAACCTTCTTACCGATGGTATGAACGTAGGTTTGCCCGAGGGTCAAATGGGAAACAGCGAAGTGGGCCATATGAACCTTGGTGCCGGACGTATCGTATACCAAGATTTGGCAAAGATCAACTTGGCCGTAAAAGAGAACACCTTGAAAGACGAAAAGGTCTTACAAGATGCCTTTACCTATGCCAAGGCGAACGACAAACCCGTACACTTTTTAGGCTTGTTGAGTAATGGCGGGGTACACAGCCACATCAACCACATCAAAGGACTTATTGAGGCCGGTAACGCCAGTGGCGTAAAAAATATGTTCGTTCACGCCTTTACCGATGGTAGGGACGTAGACCCCAAAAGCGGAAAAGGTTTCTTGACGGACCTGAGCGATTTCTGTAGCGATAAAAACACCAAACTGGCTTCCGTAATCGGAAGGTATTTTGCCATGGACCGGGACAAACGATGGGAGCGCGTAAAGAAAGCCTATGACCTTATGGTAAATGCCGAAGGTGATAAAACCGCCGACATTGCCGCAAAAATGCAGGAGAACTATGACAAGGGCGTAACCGATGAGTTTATCGAACCCATTGTAATGACCGACAGTAAGGGAAGCCCCGTTGCCAAAATCTCAAATGACGATGTGGTCATCTTCTTCAATTTCAGGACCGACCGTGGACGCGAGCTTACCGAAGTCTTGAGCCAGAACGATATGCATGAGCAGAACATGCACAAACTCAACCTGTATTACGTAACCCTTACCAATTACGACGATTCGTACACCGGGGTTCACGTGGTTTACGACAAAGACAATATCAAGGACACCTTGGGCGAAGTCTTGGAAAAGGCGAATAAAAAGCAAATTCGTATTGCCGAGACCGAAAAGTATCCGCACGTTACCTTTTTCTTCAATGGTGGCCGTGAAAAGCCCTTCAATGGCGAGCAACGTTTGCTATGTCCTTCCCCAAAGGTAGCCACCTACGACTTACAGCCGGAAATGAGCGCCTATGACATTAGGGACGCCATCATTCCCGAATTGAAAAAAGGAGAGGTCGATTTTGTCTGCCTAAACTTTGCCAACCCTGATATGGTAGGCCATACGGGGGTTATGTCTGCTGCTATCAAAGCGTGTGAAGTGGTCGATGAATGTGCCAAGGACGTAGTGACCGCAGGACTGGAAAACGGCTATACTTCCATAGTCATTGCCGACCACGGTAACTGTGACACCATGGTAAATCCTGACGGTAGTCCGAATACCGCACATACCACCAACCCCGTACCATTGATCTTGGTCGACAAGGAAATCAAAGAGATCAAAGACGGTGTTCTGGGTGATATCGCCCCTACCATTTTAAAACTGATGGGCGTTCCCCAACCCGAATTAATGACAAGAAAGGCTCTTGTTTAGTCAATAACATCAAATATTTTTACCTTTGCCACTATGATCAAATTAAAAACACCCGAGGAAATAGAACTAATGCGTGAAAGCGCCTTGGTGGTATCAAGAACTTTGGGCATGCTGGCATCGGAGATAAAACCAGGTGTCACCGCCCTATATCTTGATAAATTAGCAGAAGATTTTATCAGGGAGCAGGGCGCTGAACCAGGTTTCTTGGGCATGTACGATTTTCCGAATACGTTGAACATGAGTCCGAACGCCCAAGTGGTGCACGGCATACCCAACGCAGAACCTTTGAAAGAAGGCGATATTATTTCGGTAGATTGTGGTGCCCTTAAAAACGGTTACTACGGCGATCACGCCTATACCTTTCCCGTTGGTGAAATAGCGGAAGAGACCAAAAAACTACTCAAGGTCACCAAAGAATCATTGTATTTGGGCATTGCCCAATTCAAGGCGGGAAACCGCGTTGGCGATGTGGCCTATGCCATTCAGAACTATTGCGAGAGTCACGGTTATGGCGTAGTTCGCGAATTGGTAGGCCATGGTCTGGGCAAGAAATTACACGAAGGCCCCGAAATGCCGAACTACGGTAAACGCGGTCGTGGAAAACAGTTCAAGGAAGGTCTTGTTGTTGCCATAGAGCCTATGATCAACATGGGAACACGGCGCATCAAGCAACTCAAGGACGGTTGGACGATCTTAACGGCCGACGGTCAGCCCAGTGCCCACTTTGAACACAATGTGGCCATCGTTAACGGCAAACCCGAGCTTCTCTCTACCTATCAGTATATTTATGAAGCCCTAGGTATCGAAAGCGACGAAGAAGATCAGTTCCATCAGAAAAAATTGGTTCTTTAAGCAAGAGCGGATATAGGTAACCCGAACAAACCCGTTCCATACGTGTCCAAAATTTTCAAGTTCATTCTAAATGCCGTTCCTAGGCCGCTGCTTATCAAGTTAAGCTACCTAGTGCGACCGCTTTTAGGTCTTTGGATGCGCGGCAATCGCTATGAAGACCCTATTGACGGCAAAAGGTTCAAGCGCTTTTTACCCTACGGTTACGAAAGCCCCAGGGAAAATGTGCTTGCCCCTTACACCTTGTCTTTGGAAAGGCACCGTTTGTTATGGCTTTACCTAAAACATCGATCGAACTTCTTTACCGAAAACCTAAAGGTGCTCCATTTTGCCCCGGAACAGGCGTTTTACAAGCGCTTTAGAAAACTGAAAAACCTAGATTACACTACTACCGACCTTTTTTCGCCCCTAGCCGATGTAAAGGCCGATATCTGTAACCTACCTTTTGAAGACAACAGCTTTGATGTGATTTTGTGCAACCATGTGCTCGAACATATACCGGACGACACCAAGGCCATGCAGGAGCTCTATCGCGTCTTGAAAAAGGGAGGTTGGGGCATCTTACAGATTCCGCAAGACTTGGAACGCGAGACCACCTTTGAAGATGATAGCATCACCGACAAAAAGGAACGCACCAAGATATTCGGGCAGTACGACCACGTTCGCATTTACGGTCGCGATTATTTCGACAAGTTAAGAAGCATAGGTTTTATCGTCGAGGAAGTAGACTATACCGCCACCCTTTCGCCCGAAGACATAGACAGGTACCGATTGGCCAAGGGTGAAATCATTCCCCTGGTAAAAAAACCGGCCTAAGATTTCGTCAGCAAGGCCTCAAAACCCGGGGTCATAAACTCGTGGGTTTCCCCCTTCTCATCAAAAAAGATAATATAGGCCTCCAGCTCGCGCCTAACCGTCAAAAGCTTCAACACCTCATCTAAGTCCATTGCCATAAAGGAAGTAGCATAGGCATCGGCTTTTGCGCAATTATCGGCAAGTACGGTAGCGGCCAAGGTATTGGAGTTTTTGGTAAACCCCGTAACGGGGTCGATCGTATGCACATATTTTACCCCGCTGACCGGGTCTTCCCTAAAATGCCGGTAGTTTCCCGATGAGGCCAAGGCCTTATCCTGAAGTTGGATGGTAGCCTTCAATTTTCGATCGTCTTCAATGGTAGGATCTTCTATTCCCACGACCCAAGGCTTCCCTTTGATCTGGTTTTGACCTTTGGCCACGAGCTCCCCACCTACTTCCAACAAGTAGTTTTCAACATCGTGCATCTCCATCAGCTTCGCCAAGCGATCAATGGAATACCCTTTGGCAATGGCATTAAAATCGAAATAGATATCGGGTTCGGTCTTTTGAACGGTAAAGCGCTCGGTAAGCTTTACTTTATTGAAACCCACATAACGCAGAAGGCTATCTACGCGGGCGCTATCCATCTCCATTTGTTTTCCCGGGCCAAAGCCCCAAGCGTTTACCAAAATCCCCACAGTGGGATCAAAATGGCCTTTCGTATGGGTGTACACTTCTTGTGACAAATTAAAAACCTCCCTGAACATATGATCCACTACCAAGGTAGAATCGCCCTTATTGATCCTCGAAATATCGGAGGTCGGAATATAGGTCGACAAGGAATGGTTGATCGCATCAAAGACCGAATCGATTTGCTTTTGCAAGTCGAGCTTTTCAGGCGACAGATATATAAGGTTATACGAGGTACCCAAGGCCGCACCCGATGCTTCGTTTCGGACCATACCACCCGGACCACCACATGAAATCAACTGCAATCCGACAAGAAACACTATCAATCTATTCATCTTCAATCTCAATTAAACCTCTATAATCAACAATATAGGCCTCGTTCAAATATACCGGTAAATCTTGGTTCTCGGCATTTGACAGTCCCACCCCCGCATAATAGGTTCGCGCTTCATGCTTATTGGCATGATCCTTCATTTTAGCCATTAAGGCCTCGTCATAAACCGTAGGGTCTTTCGGGTGCGGTACATAGCGTACCACGATAAAATGCAATACCTTATCCTTTAGGCAAACAAATTGGGGATTCTTTTTAGGTTCGCTGTTCACGCCCATAAAATCGTAGCCTTCAGCCTCAAGCTCCCGCCCCACAATGTTCATGGCCAGGTTATGCAGTTCTCGGTCCGTTAACGGTTTCCCCATAACACTAAAAAAATTAGATCAAAAAAAACCGATGTTAGTACATCGGTTTTTATTCAATTTAAAAAGCTTGTACGATATAACATACTAAAACTCCTTTGTTGGTACGTATATGATTATCCACCAAAATCATCAAAGCGGATATGCTCATCGGGAATACCAAAGTCTTCACCCATTTTCTGTACCGCCTTGTTCATCAATGGAGGTCCACAGAAATAAAGTTCTATATCTTCAGGTGATTCGTGATGGTTCAAATAGTGCTCGATCACACAGTTGTGGATAAAGCCTACGAAGCCGTCACCCGGTGCATCAATATTTTCCTTAACCTTCCAGTTATCTTCCTCCATAGGCTCAGAAAGTGCCATATAGAATTTGAAATTTGGAAACTCTTGCTCTAATTTCTTAAAGTGGTCAATGTAGAAAAGTTCCCTTTTAGAACGACCACCGTACCAATACGTTACTTTTCTGTTGGTCTTAAGGGTTTTGAACAAATGGTACAAATGCGAACGCATTGGCGCCATACCTGCCCCACCACCAACATATAACATCTCAGCATCGGACTCGTTGATAAAGAATTCACCGTAAGGTCCTGAGATAACTACATCGTCACCAGGTTTCAAGGAGAATATATAAGATGAAGCCACCCCTGGGTTAACATCCATCCACCCGTTCTTGGCACGATCCCATGGTGGAGTCGCAATACGAACGTTCAACATGATCTCTCTTCCTTCCGCAGGGTAAGAAGCCATCGAGTAGGCTCGCTCTACGGTTTCAGGGTTTTTCATTACCAAAGGCCAAAGGTTGAACTTGTCCCACTCCGCTTGAAACTTATCGGGTGTTTCATGTTCTTCCGGGTGGGCGGTAATATCGATATCGGAATACTTGATCTCACATTCCGGAATCTCGATTTGGATATATCCCCCAGCCTTGTATCCCATATCTTCGGGGATCTCAACAACGAATTCCTTGATAAAGGAGGCTACGTTATAGTTACGAACCACTTTGGCAGGCCATTTTTTGATACCGAACACCTCTTCGGGTATGGTAATCTCCATGTCTTGTTTTACTTTCACCTGACAGGCCAAACGAGCTCCCGCATTCAATTCCCTTTTAGAAAAGTGGGGTGTTTCTGTAGGCAAGGCCTCACCTCCACCGGAAAGCACATGGCACTCGCACTGAATACAGGTTCCACCGCCACCACAAGCCGACGGCAAGAAAATTTTCTGGTTACCGAGTGTAGAAAGCAATGAACTTCCCGAGCCCACCTCTATCTTCTTCTCCCCGTTGATCGTAATGGTAACGGGACCCGAAGGCGATAGTTTTTCCTTGGTGAACAATAAGAGGGCCACCAAAATCATTAAGAGTATCAAAAATGCGACTACTGTAATAAGAATAGTTCCGCCGGTACTTGCTGCTAATAGCATATCTAATTATTTATTGCGTCGTTATAAGAAATTTCCTTTTCCTCGATATCTTTCTTTTCAAGCTCTTTCTTCTCGATTTCCGATACCTTGTCGTTAACCACTTGTTGTTCTTCCTTAACAGGGGCAGCGTCGTCACCACCTGTCAACATACCTCCAAAACTTTGGAAACCGATACCCATCAAACCTGTTATAATAAAGGTTATACCCAGACCTCTTAACGGGGCCGGTACATTGGAGTATCTGATCTTTTCGCGAATAGCGGCAATGGCCAAGATGGCCAAGAACCATCCGATACCAGAGCTAACACCGTAATTGAAAGCCAAGCCCAAGGTTTGGATATCCCTTGACTGCATAAAAAGCGAGCCCCCCAATATCGCACAGTTTACTGCGATCAAAGGCAAGAAAATACCCAAGGAGTTATAAAGTGAAGGTGAAAATTTCTCCACTACGATCTCTACCAATTGTACCATAGTAGCAATGGTGGCAATGAATAGGATGAAGGAAAGGAAGCTCAAGTTGTAATCGGCGTATTCAGGTCCTAACCACACCAACGCACCATCCCTTAAAAGATACTGATCCAACAACCAGTTCAAGGGAACGGTAACGGCCAGTACAAAAATTACGGCAGCTCCCAAACCTACGGCGGTAGCTACTTTTTTAGATACTGCCAAGTAAGAACACATCCCCAAGAATACGGCGAACACCATATTATCTATAAAGATGGACTTAAAAAATAATTCAATATGCTCTAACATAATTCTATCTTTTTACCTTAATTAATGATCTTCGACCAAGGCCGGATTTCTTGAACGCTGTACCCAAATGATAATACCTACAACGATCAAAGCCGCCGGTGGAATAATCATAAATCCGTTGTTCTCGTAACCTATGGAATACAAGCCCGTCTTTTCGATCGGATTTCCTAAGACAGGATAACCGAATAAAGTTCCTGATCCCAAAAGCTCCCTAAAGAAGCCTACGATGACCAAGATAACGCCATAACCCAAGGCATTACCGATACCATCCAAGAACGACCTCCACGGACCGTTACCCAAGGCAAAAGCCTCGAAGCGTCCCATAATAATACAGTTGGTAATGATCAGACCAACAAATACCGAAAGCGTTTTACTCAACTCATAGGCAAAGGCCTTCAAGACCTGATCCACGATAATTACCAAAGTAGCTACCACGATCAACTGAACGATAATCCTAATTTTGGAAGGAATGATGTTTCGCATCAAGGAAATCACCACGTTACCCAAAGCCAAAACGAAAAGTACCGAGACCGCCATTACTACGGAAGCTTTCAACTCTGCCGTAATCGCCAGCGCAGAACATATACCCAATACCTGAATGGTAATAGGGTTGTTATCGGCTAACGGGTCTGTTATTAGACTTGCATCTTTTTTTGTTAATAGTGCCATATTATTTTGCGCTAACGGTTTTTAAATAGTCCTCATAGAGATGTACACTCTCTTTAATCATAGCCGACACCCCGTTTCCGGTAATTGTTGCCCCTGCGAGCGCATCGACTTCGTTGTCATCTTTTGTATTGTTCAAGGGGTCGTTATTTCCCTTGGCTACGGTAATACCTTCAAAGGCCGTACCCTTAAGGATGCTTTCACCAGTGAAATCATCCATAAAATAACGCTGCTTGATGTTTGCCCCTAGACCTGGTGTTTCACCTTTGTGGTCGAAATAGACCCCTTTAACGGTCATGGTCTTGTCAACTGCGATAAAACCCCAGATGGCATCCCAAAGACCTTTTCCGTACATCGGGATGATATAGAAGGTCTCCCCGTCTTTTTCCCCGATCAACAACGGAAGCTTGGGCGTTTCACCTTTGGCGGCGATAGCCATTTGCTTTTTCATATCGATCAAATACGCATGGTCGTCTTTGGTAATTTCACCACCTTCGATAACCAATTGCTCTTTGATATACTTTTTAAACTCGCCCTCTACCTTATCGGTAGAAACGAAGTTTACACTACCCTCGTCAACATTTTCGTTTACGCCCATGGCATAAAGAATGTTCTGTTGCTTTTCAAACCGTTCGTTCTCGGCTATCCTATCTTTAAGACCGGAGGCCGCAAAAGCGAGAATAGAACCTACTATCACTACCATAACGGCAGCGAAAATAACGGTATATGAATTTTTATCTGTATTGATTGCCATAACTATACGGTTTCTGCGTGAAGTTCGTTTGCCTTGCCTTCCGAATCCTTAGGCAAGATGGTTGCATTTTTGAGTCGTTTCATTCTACGTTTTACGTTGCCACGAACCACATAATGGTCAATTGTCGGCGCAAAAACGTTCATTAAAAGAATGGCCAAGAAGACCCCTTCAGGATAGGCGGGGTTGAATACCCGTATCATTACCGAAAGGAAACCGATAAAGAATCCGTAGAACCATTTCCCCCTATTGGTCTGTGCGCCCGTAACCGGGTCCGTAGCCATATAGACAATACCAAAGGCCAAACCACCAACGATCAAATGTTTCCAAAATTCAAAACTCATAAGACCGTAAAACTTGCTGGTCTCACCGATCCAGCCCGCATCGACAACTCCGTTGAAGACCAAGCCCATGACCAAGGAACCGATAACGGCACTTAGCATAATACGCCAGCTAGCGATCTTACTAAAGATCAAGAACAAGCCTCCCAAAAGAATCAAGAATGTAGGAGTCTCACCGACAGAACCCGGTATAAAACCGAAGAACATATCCGATACCGAATACGACATCTCGGCCGCTTTATTCTGTGCCAAATACCCTAAAATAGTCTCACCAGAAATAGCATCGGGGCCACCGGCGCGTTCAACCGCCTGATATACCCAAACCTTGTCACCACTCATCCATGTTGGATAAGCAAAGAACAAGAACGCCCTTATGGTAAGCGCGGGGTTCAAGATATTCATCCCGGTACCGCCAAAGACCTCTTTACCGATGACCACACCGAAAACTACGGCCACGGCCAACATCCAAAGTGGCGTATCGATAGGAACGATCAAGGGAACCAACATACCCGTTACCAAGTAGCCTTCTTCCACTTCATGCCCTTTGATTACGGCAAATATAAATTCAACTAGAAGTCCCACTCCATAAGACACCACTAATAAAGGAAGCACTTTTATGATTCCGATCCAGAAGTTGTCCCAAGTAAGGAAATCGTTCATCAACGAGAAATCTTGAGGAAATCCGTTTATGGCCGAATAGTGTTGGTAGCCCGCATTGAACATTGAAAAAATCAATACCGGCACCAAGGCCATGATCACCGTGTTCATGGTACGTTTTAAATCATCTGCGGCCCTTACGTGCGAACCCGAATGCGTGGTTTCGTCAGGAGCAAACAAAAATGTATGCAACGCATTGAAGGCCGGCGCCATTTTCTTGCCACGGTAATGGTGCTTTAAAATGTGCAGCCTTTTTTTGAAAGTCAGTCTTTTATCACTCATCTTTTATCCTATTTCTTTATGCAATAGATCCAATCCTTCCCTAATGATCTGTTGATGCGGTTGTTTTGAAACACAAACAAACTCGGTCAACGAGAAATCCTCCGGCGCCACTTCATAAAGCCCCAGTTGCTCCATCTCATCCAAATCTTTCACCATACACGCCTTAAGCAACTGCATAGGATAGATATCTAACGGAAATACTTTTTCATACATACCCGTTACCACAAAAGCACGGTGCTCCCCGTTGGTATTTGTAGTCAGGTCGTATTTTTTATTGGGCTGCATCCATGAGAACGTCAATGCCCTTGTAGCCGATATTTTATTGAAAACAGGTTTGTTCCATCCAAAGAATTCGTAATCATCCCCTTCAGGAATCACCGTTACCGTATTATTGTAGTAACCCAAGTACCCATCAGGTGCCGATTTTGAACCCGTAAGCACATCACCGTTGATTACCCTAAAATTATCACCTTCAACACCGCTACTATATAAAAAGGTAGAGATTTCGGTTCCAATTTTGGTTTTGTAGTACTTTGGCGCTTTAACCGACGATCCGGCCAAGGCCACGATACGCTCAGGGTTAAACTTACCGGTCAGCAACAACTCACCGATGATCACCAAGTCTTGTGGCGTTACCGTCCAAACGGTCTCCCCTTTGTTGATCGGATCGATTTTATTGATCTGTGTACCGACCAAGCCTGCGGGATGCGGACCCGAAACCTTATGCAGCTCCACTCCTTTTACACCGGCCAATGGGGAGTTATCGGATTTTCCGACAGAAACATGGACCTTACCGGGTGTCAATTTGCCCAAGGCGGTCAATGCGGCCTGAAGTTCTTTTTCCTTTCCTTGCAAAACGTAATTCAAATCCGCAGCAAGTGGCGCCGTAACATATCCTGAAACGAAAATCGCTTTCGGATTCACATCCGGATTCGCTATAACGTCGTACGGCCGTTGCTTGATAAAAGGCCAGCATCCTGTCTTCAACAAGTATGCCTTGACCTCTTCCTTAGAGGCGTTTTCAACATTTAACAAATCGTGGGAAACGTTGGCCTGCTCTTTATCGGCTAAAATCCTTAACGTGAGAATGCGCCTTCTTGCGCCCCTTACAATCTCTACAAGCTCACCACTTACCGGCGAGACGAAAAGCATGTTTTCCTTGTCCTTATTGTAAAAAATTGGTTCTCCCGCTTTGACTTCAGCACCTTGCTTTACCAACATTTTAGGTGTGACTCCGTGAAAATCGTTTAGGTTTATGGCATAAACGTTACTTAAAACGGCTTTTGAGGTAGTTTGATCTGCAGCTCCAACAAGATTTATGTTCAAGCCCTTTTTAATCCTGATGTCTTTAGACATATTGTTCTAGACCTTAGGTTAACAAAATTTCGAGCAAAAATAATACTAAAAGGATTGTTTTCATAATAAATGCCTAGAAATTTAGGCCACACAGCGATCTAAATTTTTTGGGCAAGCTTTTTGTTTACCTTTGTAACAAAAAATAGCTGGTAATGCGCTTGAATCTTACACTGGTTTTTTCCTTCGTTTTAGCATCTTCAATATGGGCTCAGGTTCAAGTGGAAGTGAATCCTCCGGAACATATTAAGACCGTCATCTTTGGAGGACCTACGGAAGACCAATTTCCCGTAGTAGAGCTCGGCGAGAGCATCAAGCTCGAGTTTGACGACATTACGGCGGAGGAACGGGACTATTATTACAAGATCGTCCATTGCGATTACGACTGGCAACCGTCGCAACTTTTAAAGTCGCAATACCTCAATGGGGTGGACAACCAACGCATCACCGATTACGAGAACAGTTACTCCACCCTACAGTCCTATTCCAACTACAAACTGACCATACCCAACGAAAACGTAGGATTAAAGGTTAGCGGCAATTTCATATTGGAAATCTACAACGATAGCTACGAACTTCAATTTTCAAGGCGATTTGTCGTCTACAAAAACCTCGTCACCGTAGGAGGCACGGTCAAACGTTCGCGTGATTTCAACTTCCTGAACGAAAAACAAGTGGTACAATTCAGCATCAACGCCGGAAACTTTCAGCTGGTCAACCCGAAAAAAGAAGTAAAAGTGGCCATCTTACAGAACCATCAATGGGAAACGGCACTTTATAATATAGCCCCGCAATACACCTTGGGATCCGAACTGGTCTACAAATACGACCAAGAAACCAGTTTTTATGGCGGTAACGAATTCCTGAATTTCGACACCAGCGACCTTAGGGCACCGACATCGCAAATTTCAAGAATAGAAATCGGTGAACTTTACGACCATTATTTGTTTGCCGACGAATATCGTGCCGACCAACCCTATACTTATTACCCCGACATCAACGGCGACTTTGTCGTTCGCACCCTACAAGGCGACGACAATAGCAGGGAAGCGGAGTACACCATGGTCCATTTTGCCCTACCCTACGACGAACGCCTGGCCCTAGACGAGGTCTATGTTTTCGGGAAGCACAACAATTACGCCCTGAACGAGGGGAACAAAATGACCTATAACGAAAATAACGGGATGATGGAAGCCCAAATCAAACTCAAGCAAGGCTTCTACAACTATAAATACGTTATAAAACGCGAAGATGGCAGCATAGAACTCAATACCATTTGCGGCAACTACCACTTCACCGAAAACAACTACCTTATTTTGGTATATTACAGAAACTTCGGTGACCTATATGACAGCATTATCGGCGTTGGCTCGGCCAACTCGAGGAATATCAGTAACTAAACCGCCCCCCCTTGGCCTTGTATTTTTTCAGGACAAATGAACGACAAGCCCATAATATCAGGAAAAGGAAGGTACCACCTCAAATACCGAGGTACCGAATGCCTCAATTGCGGACATCCCCTAGACCTAAGTGACAGGTATTGCCCCAATTGCTCGCAGGCCAACAGCACTAAAAAAATATCCCTCAAAGATTATGTGGACGAGTTTTTCGGCACCCTGATCGCCTACGACTCACGATTGTTCCGCACACTCTCTACCCTACTCATCAGACCGGGAAAGATTACAAGAAACTATATCGACGGCAAGCGCATTTCTTTTACCAACCCGTTTCGGTTTTTGCTAAGCCTTGCCATCATCTATTTTTTGATGATAAATTTTACGGGAAATTTTTCAAAACTGGACAAATACGCCGTTCAGGACTTCTCGGCCGTTGAAGACGTGATTTCCGAATTGACGATAGACCCGGCAAACGAAGAGGAAGTCGTATTATCACAAAAAATCGATTCCCTTAAAAAAGCGGTAAACTACGACACATACAAAGAGCGAAAGCGCAAGCGCGACTCATTGCTCTTACTCGACCCAGGCGCCCATTTAAAGAAAATAGACCAAGGTCTTTTAGGCGACCGCTTCAGCGCCAAGCACGTTTTATTCACCACCCTTTTGAAGCACGACACCATTTACGACTACCAAGATATAGAGCAGAAATACGGATTTGCCGAAACTTTCGAGAACAAAATGGCATTCAACATCGCCAACGGGTTCTTAAAACTCCAAAAATCGCCCGGCAGCTTCCTAAGCACCTTGATCTCAAAATTACCGTTCGTCGTGTTTTTCTTTTTACCGGTCTTCACCCTATTTATCTGGCTGGTATATATCAGAAAAAAATACAGTTACACCGATCATTTGATCTTTAGTTTCCACAACACCGCTTTATTGTTTATCTTGCTCATTATTAGTTATTTGATTGACTCCGTTTTCAAAACAAACAGCAATTGGATTTTTCTAATGATTTTTTCGACATACCTTTTTGCGGCTATGCGGAATTTTTACGGGCAGAGCATATTCAAAACTATTGTTAAATATCTCTTTCTCAACACTATTTTTTTTATATTGGCTATATTTTCCACGGTAATTCTTTTTACCGGAAACATTATCACCTTTTAGAAGGAAACGCTTATGATCACACAGGTAACCAAGGGCATAAAAATTTCGGTAAACACCAGTTTTGAGGGTACATTCTTCAAGAACTATAAAATGCACTTTGCCTTTGGCTACACCATCACCATAGAAAACCAAAGCAAGGATTCGGTACAGTTGACCTCGCGTCACTGGAAAATCTACGACGCCCTTAACGAGCTAGAGATCCTTGACGGGGAAGGTGTAATCGGCAAGAAACCGGTCATCAAACCCGGCGAATCGCACACTTACACTTCCGGTTGCCTTTTAGCCTCGCCTATCGGCGCTATGAGAGGCCATTACAATATGGTAAATTTTAGTTCCACCGAAAAATTTAGGGTCTATATTCCTACGTTTAAATTTCACGCCCCTTTTGCACTGAATTAAGCCATTCCCTTTCAATATCATAGTATTTTTACGCCGATTTAAAAAAAACTGTTAGCACATTGGTTTTACAGTGGGTTCACGCCCTATGGCTTTATGCTTTTTTTAGCATATTTTACGGGCATTATTACCCCCATAGCAATTTTTTATTCGCACTAAGAATCCTACCTTTACGCTCTATTTTTTAAAACTTAATTAAAGTATTATGAGCAAAGGTTTTTTTCAAGTACCGACAGCTATCAACGAACCGATAAAAAGTTATGCACCAGGCTCTTCCGAAAGAGAAGAAGTCTTAGAACAGTACCGTGCTTATTTTAACGGGAATGTAGACGTACCCTTATATATAGGTAAAGAAGAAATTAAGACCGGCAATACCAAGCCGATGTCTCCTCCACACGACCATAAACACATCGTAGGCCAATATCATGTAGCCGAAAAGAAGCATGTGACCCAGGCCATTGAAAACGGCTTGGCATCTCGATCGGCTTGGGCCGACCTTACTTGGGAACAGCGTGCCGCCATTTTTTTAAAGGCTGCCGAATTGATCGCAGGGCCTTACCGGGCAAAGATCAATGCCGCTACCATGATCGCACAATCGAAAACCATACATCAGGCCGAAATCGATGCAGCCTGTGAGTTGATCGATTTCCTTCGCTTTAACGTAGAGTACATGTCACAGATCTACGAAGAGCAACCCGATTCGGCCGAAGGTATCTGGAACCGTGTAGAATACAGACCCCTAGAAGGCTTTGTTTACGCCATTACCCCATTCAACTTTACCGCCATTGCCGGAAACCTTCCAGCAAGTGCCGCCATGATGGGTAACGTAGTGGTATGGAAACCCAGCGACAGCCAAGTATTCTCGGCAAAGGTAATCGTCGACATCTTCAAGGAAGCAGGTCTTCCCGACGGAGTGATCAACGTAGTTTACGGAGATCCGGTAATGATTACCGAGACCGTATTGGACAGTCCTGATTTTGCAGGTATCCATTTTACAGGTTCTACCCATGTCTTCAAAGAACTTTGGAAGCAGATAGGAACCAACATCCATAAATACAAAACCTATCCAAGAATCGTTGGGGAGACCGGCGGAAAGGATTTCATCATCGCACACCCATCGGCAAAACCACAGCAAGTGGCCACCGCTATCGTTCGTGGCGGTTTTGAATTCCAAGGTCAGAAATGTAGTGCGGCCTCGCGCGTCTACCTTCCTAAATCGTTATCGGAAGAAATTCTTGAATCTGTCAAGAAAGACGTTGCTTCGTTCAACAAACCCGGAAGCCCCGAAGATATGAGCAACTTTGTAACGGCGGTTATCCACGAAGGTTCATTCGACAAATTGGCCAAATACATCGATCAAGCCAAAAACGACGACAATGCGGAAGTGATCATCGGTGGAAACTACGACAAATCCAAAGGGTATTTTATAGAGCCTACGGTCATTCTTACTACAGACCCCAAATACACCACCATGGAAACCGAATTGTTCGGCCCAGTGGTTACGGTATATGTATATGAGGACGAAGATTGGTCCAAGACCCTTAAGCTCGTTGACGAAACCTCGGAATACGCCTTGACAGGAGCCGTTTTGTCTACGGACAGATATGCGATCGACGAAGCTACCAAAGCACTACAAAACTGTGCCGGTAACTTCTACATCAACGACAAACCGACTGGAGCCGTTGTAGGCCAGCAGCCTTTTGGAGGCGCTAGGGCTTCCGGAACCAACGATAAGGCCGGTTCGGCCCAAAACTTGTTAAGATGGGTTTCTCCCCGCCTTATTAAGGAGACTTTTGTGACCCCAACGGATTACAGGTACCCCTTCCTAGGCTAAACAAGACATCAAAACAATACTGATTATCAGTATTTTATTGTAACTTTTGCTAAATTCCCCAATTCCCGGTTTTAGAATCGGACAATTGGGGAATTTATTTAACCACTAAAATGAAAAGAAAATGAAAAAACTCGCATTAATGACATTCCTTATGGTAGCTACCATAACGTATGCACAAGAAAAATTGACCCAGAACACCATTCAGGGTGTTTTAAAGGGAAACCAAGAACAGGTAATTGCCTTAGCGGAAGCCTTTTCAGAAGAGCAATACGCCTGGCGCCCTACCGAAGGGGTCAACTCGGTTGCAGAAGCCCTGTTGCACGTTGCCGGGGGAAACTACTACCTAGCCTCTAAAATGGGTTTTGCCCCACCAGAAGAGGTAGATATGATGAACCTCTCGAAAATTACGGGCAAGGAAAACATTATAGCCGCATTGAAAAAATCGAATGAATTCGTTCTTGATAAAATAACCCAAGTAGAGAACGACCAATTTGCGGATGAAGTGGACTTTGGATTTGCCAAAATGAACAAGTTGGGCGGCCTTTTGGCCATAATGGAACACAACGGAGAGCACAAGGGCCAATTGATCGCCTATGCGCGATCTAATGGTGTCACTCCCCCATGGAGCAAGTAAGAAAAGCGTAAAACCTTCAAAAGCCTTTCGACACATGGGTGTTGAAAGGCTTTTTTTATACCCCTACCCCTCTTTTTTCCAAACCAACACAATTTACTCCTTCGAGTTAACGTTATATTTACATTAAAATAACATAACACATACATTACTTCACCAAAACGAAGTGATTTCAGTCGATGTCAATCTTATAACAAACTCATTATAAGGTTTTTAAAAAACAAACCTTATCAAACAGCAAATCTGCTCCAATGAGGATATCGAAGCCCATAAATTCAATTTTATCTCCTTGATTTTAAGGAAAAAAGACTAAAATTCGATTGAATACATACTTTTAATGTAAATTTAACGTTAAGTAATTGTAAACTAATCGTAATAATTACGTACTTTGTAGTAACTGTAAAAAAAATGAGGATTATGGATATGCAGAAAACATACAGTAAATCACGAATGATTGTAGATTGCTTACGTATACACGTATGGAGTTATTTAAAAATTTACGCGAGGAAATATAGAAAGGCGTATTACCACCTATTGAGCTTATAGACTAGCCCTTGTATTTCATGGGCAGGTAAACCACTTTTTTGGTTTCGAAAAAAGACTCTTCAAAGTAGTCGGTAAGATCATAGGTCTCTACGGACTTATAACCTTCCAGTTCTTCCGACAAGTCCCCACCTTTTAAGTAAAGAATTCCGTTTCTACGTTCGTGTAGCGAATCTTTTTTTATTCTCCCTTTGACCCAGTGCACAAAAGTAGGCATTGCGGCAACCGCTCGACTTACAATAAAGTCATGTTGTTCCTTGGTTTCCTCTACCCTGGCATTGATGGTACGTACGTTGTCTATACCAAGACCTTGAACGACCTCTTCTACCACTTTAATTTTTTTACCGATAGAATCGACCAAAGTGAACTGTACTTCAGGAAAAAGTATAGCCAGGGGCACACCGGGGAAGCCCCCACCGGTACCTACATCAAGAACGGAAGCCCCATCGTTAAACTGCTGAACTTTAGCTATTCCGGTTGAATGGAGCACATGCCTCAAATAAAGTTCATCTATATCTTTACGAGAAACTACGTTTATCTTTTGGTTCCAATCTTTATACAGTTCTTCCAATAAAATGAAGCGTTTTTGTTGAAGTTCTGATAAATTGGGAAAATATTTAAAAACTAATTCGGCAGTCATGCGTATATTTGTATAGTTACAAAACTACTATATTCATCGATGAAATAATATTTTATCGACATTTAAACCTTTGCGTTTCTACGATATTTATCAAAAATACTATTTATATGGACCAAAAAACAGTACGTTTCTCTAGAAAAGATTCCGCACAGTTCTTCAGAACCTTGAACAAGCGCGTAAACGATTATTTCAAAGAGAACAAATTAAAAAAGACGGGCAACTGGCGCTTACACCTAAAAACGGTGATTATGTTCGCCATTTTTCTGACCCCTTACTTCCTGATATTGACCCTAGGCCTTCCGACCTGGGCCAACCTGATTCTTACCATTATCATGGGAATCGGTATGGCTGGCGTTGGTATGAACGTTATGCACGATGGCAACCACGGGGCCTATTCGAACAAAAAATGGGTAAACAAACTCATGGGAAGCAGTATTTATATCCTAGCGGGAAATGTTTACAACTGGCAAGTGCAGCACAATGTATTGCACCACACCTATACCAACATCCACGAGCACGATGAAGATATGGAAGCGGGCCGCATCCTGCGCTTTAGCAAACATGCCGAATGGCGCAAGCACCATAAGTTCCAACATTTCTATTCGGTATTCCTTTATGGGCTATTGACGTTCAACTGGGCCATCACCACCGATTTTCAGCAGATGTACCGTTATATGAAACGCAAACTTTCGTACGGTAAATTACCGAACCCCGTAGTAAATTGGAGTACTTTGGTTATTACAAAGGTGCTCTATATCACCATCTGGATCGTTCTGCCGCTGATTTTTGTCGATATCGCTTGGTGGAAGGTATTGTTGGGCTTCTTTATCATGCACTACGTAGCCGGGGTTATCTTGAGCGTAGTATTTCAATTGGCCCACATCGTTGACGAGGCCGATACGCCATTACCCGACGAAACCGGTACTATGAAAAATACATGGGCCATACACCAATTGTTCACGACCGTGAACTTTGGCACCAAAAACAAATTGGTCAATTGGTTTACGGGAGGTTTGAACCACCAGGTAGAACATCATATTTTCCCTAACATCAGTCATGTACACTACACAAAAATTGCAGAAATTGTGAAAGAAACGGCAAAGGAATTTAATTTGCCCTACAACGAGTACAAAACTACCCGAAAAGCTATAATTTCGCACTTTAAACATTTGAAGGAGCTCGGTAAACGACCTACCCTGAACCTTCAATAGACCCATTGAACGTAATTTTATTAGCACACGTGTATACGTACCGTGTAAAACATTAGTTTTATTATGACATCATCGACTGCAACAACGAACCAACTGTCTGACCGCATCAACAGTCTAGCTCCCTCGGCCACTCTAGAAATGGCCTCCAAGGCCCGAGAATTGCGCGCAGCAGGAAAAGACATTATCGGACTAAGCTTGGGTGAACCAGACTTTAATACGCCCGACTACATCAAGGAAGCGGCCATTCAAGCCGTAAACGACGGCTACAATTCATACACCCCTGTTGATGGGTACGTAGAATTGAAGGATGCGATCATCACCAAGTTTCAAAGAGACAATGGTATCAGCTATGAGCGTCCGCAGATCGTTGTGTCTACCGGAGCCAAACAAGCTTTGTACAATGTAGCGCAAGTGGTATTGAACAAAGGTGACGAGGTTATTCTCCCATGTCCTTATTGGGTTAGCTATAGCGATATCGTAAAATTGGCCGATGGCGTACCTGTAGAAGTGGCCACCAGCATAGAGAGCGATTTTAAAATGACTCCCGAACAACTGGAAGCCGCGATTACGCCAAAAACCAAAATGCTTTGGTACAGTTCCCCATGTAACCCTAGTGGTTCTATTTATAGCAAGGAAGAATTACGCGCCCTTGCGGACGTTTTACAGAAATACCCACAAATTATAGTGGTAAGTGATGAAATATACGAACATATCAACTACGGCGTAACCGAGCATGCCTCTATGGCCGCATTCGAAGATATGTACGATCGTACGGTAACCGTAAACGGAGTGGCCAAGGCCTTTGCCATGACCGGATGGCGTATCGGATACATTGGAGCCCCAACTTACATAGCTCGTGCCTGTAACAAACTACAGGGCCAAGTTACCAGTGGCGCCAACTGTATTGCCCAAAGAGCGGTAATTACCGCCCTAACCGAATCTCCCGACCGCATTCAATATATGGTCGATGAGTTTAAGGAACGTAGAAAAATCATTCTTGAACTTTTGAACGCTATCGACGGTTTTCGTTGTAACGAACCCGAAGGTGCTTTCTACGTTTACCCTGACGTAACCGCTTATTTTGGAAAAACCTTGAACGGGGTAACCATAAACAACGCCTCCGATTTCGCCATGTACCTTTTGGAGCATGCGAACGTAGCAACGGTGACAGGAGATGCCTTCGGCAATGGAAATTGCATCAGAATCTCTTATGCCGCGGCCGAAAAGGAAATCAGGGAAGCTATTTCCAGAATTGAGAAAGCGCTGAAACAATAAATCAAGTATAGGTTTTAACACATACAAAAAGGGTAGACGTTTCATCACGTCTACCCTTTTTTAATTGACAATATTCCCCCACGTGTCAATTTCGGCTATACTTATTCAAATCCTTCTCAATTTTATTGAGCTTTGTCGCACTGTCATTTTCTTTTATAAAACCGAGAAGCTCGCTCAAATGCGCGTTGTTCGATGCAATACCATAGGTTTTAGCAAATTGCTCGGTACGGGCCGTAGCTATATCGATCAAGGCCTTTGCCTTTTTCTCATCGGCCTTTATAGTCTTGAACCCTCCTTTTTCCTCCGAGGCACTTTTTACAGCGGCCTGTGGCGCACTTTCTTCAAAATTCATCATCTTGTAATCTTTCATATAGGGCATAGCCAGTGCCATGGCCGCATATACCGAAACATTACTTTCAGGTAGGTTATCGACTACTTTTTGCAACACCTTGTTTCCGGTGGTTAGTACGCGGCTACCATTAAAAAACAAGACTCGCGCCACCTCTTCGGTAAAGTATTGATTCGCCAATAATTGGGCTTCGGTAGTTTTAGGCAAGAGTACTTCCAACTCCACCTGATTGGAACTATAAACTTGTTCCTTGTTCTCTACCATGGCCGAAATTTTATAGCTACCACTATCTTTTATATACCAACCATCGGGACCTGCGGATATAAAATGCTTATGGGTCATGATTTCATCGGGCAGCAAGACCACGTCTTTATCCTCGAGAAGGTACTCGACAAAACTACGCACCTTAGACACCTTTCCGTTAGGGCCTTGAATAAGCACCATGACATTCTTAAGGTTGTCAATCAAGCGCTTGCTCACCGCTATGGGCGCACCGGAAGTATTCCTCAAGGTCAGCTCCAAATACACCGGTTCAAGATATTCGGCCACTTGGCCTTCCTGCAATACGTTTATCTCCAACGCCAACCTATTATCGGTAATAGACGCTTCTTGCTCAAAAGCATGGTTCTCGAACCAGTCGCTATTTCCCATTTCGACAAAATCGTTAGGGGCATGGCGCATAAACAACAACTCGTTATCGGTAAACCTAAAATCAAAATCGGAATAGAAAGCGTTTTCTCCCCCACTAACCCTACCGGGATAGTTCATAAAACTACGGTCTTCAGGATCGTTGGTCAATGGGATCCACGAAAAGCCAAAACCGGGATAGTTTTTTTGCCACGAATGGGCCAAATTAAAGGCATGCCCCATTTCATGGGCGGCCGTCCAGAATTTTGAACGTTTGACAAAGGCTGCCGGATTGGCATCACCCACCGGAGCATTATTAATAAAGGAATCATAGAATATGGCCGTACCCTGTCTATGGTTAGGGCCGATATCATCGAACATAATCCCTCCAAGGTTCGGGCCTATATCGTGTTGTTTGGCAAAGAAGGTCCACAACGCCCACTTGGGTGCTGCGCTGAATTTAGACCAATAGGCCTGCATGGCATCATGCATTTCCATATTGCTCCAAGTACCATTGGCCCCTTTTAAAGCCGAAGGAACCTCATCACCGGCCGATCGGGTAACCGTAAAACCAGCCCGCTGATACACCTTTTCAAGTGTCAATTTTTCTTTGACCAGACTCGCAGGCCTTATCGGATGGGCATGGGTATCTATCGACAAAACCGGTTTTACCCCTTCTTCGTAATCGAATTCAAAATCGACTTTTCTAAACTGACTGCTACTAAAATTATAGGTCGAAACTTTTTTGGTGTCGCCGTTTCCGTAAAAAGTAACCTTGGCTTTCTTGTTTTTTGGGAAGATTGAATTGGTCAACTCTATTTTGATATACTTGTAGGTAAACGAGGCTACATTACCATGCCTGTACCAGATCTTACCCAAATAATCATTACCCGACTTGCTCAACTTCGCTACGTAGTGAACCCCTGGAAACCTCAGGTAACCACTGGCCATCATTAACGGAAATTGACCGTCAATATCAAGCCTCAGTTCTTCGTACGTAAGAAACGGTAATATGGGTAGACTGGCCCGTTCTTCCTCGTTCAGAACGTCTAGGTCGATTGCAGTCTGAACCCCAGACGGCTTCATCTTTATCGGTATTTTCGGAAATACAGGAAAGAACCTACTCTTTTTTACGTACAAGCCACTGTTTCTATACCAAAACGGTATCAGTTGGGCCTGTTGGCCAATTTCTTCCGGAGTTATTTCCCTTTCCAACTCCGCTACTTCCCCAATACTTGAATCTAAAACTTTTTTTCCCATGATAAAACGTATTTTATGATTAGAACTAGTAAATACAGACTAAAAACCAAATGCCCGAGGCATTGCTTATTTCAGGGGAAGGTTGACGGCACGGTAGCCAAAAACATCAAATCGATAAAGCTCCTACCGTAATAGTTACATCAAAAAAGGAATACAATGTAAGATTTTTTATACATTTATCAAAATATAAACATACAAATTATAAACTTGACAAGGCAAATGGTTCCAATAGTCTTATTGCCTTAAAAATTTGAAACTACGTGAACTGCAGACCATACTTCACAAGGCCTTTTTTACCCTAATGTCGTTATCGAAACAATAAGGATGAGAAGAAATAATTTCTAGGTCCTCTTCCAGAAATAAGGGGTAAGTAAAATAAGAACCGTAAAGAGCTCGAGCCTACCGGCCAACATAAGAAAACCGCACCACCATTTACCCGCGTCGGGCAATCCGTTAAAATTGCTCAAGGGATAGAGTCCCCCAAAGGCCGGCCCCACATTACCTAGGGACGAGGCCGAACCACCGATGGCGGTAACAAAGTCGATTCCCATGGCCCCTAATACCAAAGCCCCTATGATGAACAACAACATGTACAGCACAAAAAACGCGATGATGTTATAAACGATCTTCTCTTTAACGGTCTTATTGTTGTAACGCACGGGGATAATGGCATTGGGGTGCAAGGTTCGCTTAAACTCCAACAGTCCGTTCTTAATAATCAAAATATGCCGCATGACCTTGATCCCACCTGAAGTAGAACCTGCCGAGCCACCGAGGAACATCAGTCCGAAAAAGAAAACGGTCATAAAGGGCGTCCAACTGGTAAAATCCGCAGAAACAAATCCCGTAGTGGTGATTACCGATATAACCTGAAACAAGGTATGTCTAAAAGCGCTTTCCGCCTGGCCTAAAACCATAGGATGGTATTCGGTAAGGGGCACTTCCGCATGAAAATAGACCACAAGGGCCGACACCAAGGTAAAAATGACCACAAAGCCGCCATAATACCTAAACTCCTCATCCCTTAACACCCGTTGCACCTTCCCTTTAAAAGCAAAGTAACTGAGTACGAAATTGCTTCCTGCAAGAAACATGAACACAATAATAATGTATTGGATCATCGGCTGATCGTTCCAATAGGCCACACTTAGGTTCTTGGTAGAAAAGCCCCCGGTAGAAAGGGTAGCCAAGGAATGGTTTATAGCATCGAAGAAACTCATGCCCGCCAATTTTAAAAGCAGGGTTTCCGCCAAGGTATATCCGACATAAATCAGCCAAAGGCGTTTGGCGGTATCGGTAATCCTCGGGTGCAACTTATCGGCGCTCGGCCCAGGGGCTTCGGCCGCGAACAACTGCATACCCCCGATACCCAATAGCGGTAAAATGGCAATGGCCAAAACAATGATCCCCATACCCCCGATCCAATGGGTAAGGCTACGCCAAAAAAGCAAGCCCTTGGGCAATACCTCAATATCATCTAAAATGGAGGCCCCAGTTGTAGTATACCCCGATACGGTTTCGAAAAAAGCATTAGTAACCGAGGGAATAGCCCCTGAAAAAAGATAGGGCAACATGCCCGAAAAAGACATTACCAGCCACCCGAAGGTCACGATAATATAACCTTCCTTACGCTTTACCTCCTTTTTATGTCCCTTGGTATAGAACATGGCAAAAATTCCGATAAACATTGTCGTTATGGCCGCCAAAGCTATACTTAGGGTAGCGCCATCATCATAGATCCCGCTTACCAAGGTCGCCAAGAGCATAAAGCCACCGTTGCAAAGCAACAGTAGCCCCATGATATGAAATATTATTTTTGAATTTAGCTGCATTAAAGAAACAATCGTTCAATTTTAGGAATGGCTTCCGGTAGACAACAGACCACTACCCGGTCGCCTGCCTGTATTTCAAAGCCCCCTAAGGCTATGATTCCTTCTTCTCCCCTGATGACCCCACCTATGGTAGCGGCCCTCGGGAAATCAAGTTCACGGATAACACTTCCCGTTACCCTTGAGTTGGGTTTGACCACAAATTCGAGTATTTCCGCGTTTAAATTGTTCAAACGCATCAAAGCTACCACTTCACCTTTTCTAATATGGCGAAATATGTTATTGGCAGCCAATAGCTTTTTATTGATCAAGGTATCTATACCTATGGAATGCGATAGTTGAAAGTAGTCCATATTCTCGACCAAGGCAATGGTTTTCTTGATACGCTTCGACTTGGCCACAAGACAAGACATAATGTTGGTTTCGGAGTTTCCGGTCACCGCAATAAAGGCATCCATAGACTCTAGGCTTTCCTCTTCCAACAGTTCAACATTTCTACCGTCTCCGTTAATGACCAAGGCATTTGGCAAATCGTCCGCAAGGTCAAAGGCCTTTTCCTTATCCTTTTCAATAAGTTTTACATTGAACTTGTTGGCACACAGGTCTCGTGCGGCCTTAAAGCCCACTTTACTACCGCCCAAGATCATTACGTTTCGAATGGACTCCTTTTTTTTACCCGTAAGCTTATACAGTTGGTCTACCCCTTCTTTCGTCGTGATAAAATAAACTTGGTCACCGTGTTTAAAAACGGTGTCCCCCCTAGGTATAACCGTATATTGGGTACCGGTTCGCTGTAAGGCGATCGGCATAAAATTGAGTTCTGGAAAAATACGGGCCGCCTCTTTTACCGTCTTTCCGACAAAGGGCGCACTGGCCAATAGCGAAACCCCGATCATGATAAGTTTACCTTCCTCGAACTCGTAGGTATCGTTAAAAGCCGACTTGTTCAACAGCAATTGTATCTCGGTCGCTGCCAGCTCTTCGGGGGAAATCAGTTCGTCTATACCAAGATCGGCAAAGCGGATGCTTTCACGTTCTTCGATAAACTCCGTGTTCGATATTCTGGCGATGGTTCTTTTACATCCCAATTGCTTGGCCAGCATACATAAGGTGATATTGGTGGTCTCCGAGGAAGTTACCCCGATTACCAACCTTGAATTTTGCACATCGGCATCCCTAAGTACGGAAAGCGAAGTGGCATCACCACGCAGCACACGAATATCCAAATGAGTATCGGCATAGGCCAAACTCTCTTTTTTAGTATCGATGAGCGTAATATCCTGTGATTCGTAAGATAGCAGTTTGGCCAAGTGAAAACCTACTTCACCAGCACCTGCAATTATAATTTTCATGTATCAGCAACTTTGTTGGGATCGGCAGCACACACCCCTCTATGAATATAAAACCAGTTTCTAGCTTATATTTTGCTGGGCAAAATTACATAATATTTCGGTTGACTTTTTAAAATGCCCATAAAATACACTTTACCCTCCTAGGCTTTCGTGATGTTGCATAAACGTTTACTTGTCACGATATTGTATCTTTGCCCCAAAAATTGCCCGAAAATGGACAAAAAGGTTACTCCTTACAAAGATTCCGAGCTTGGAAAGAAAGACCAAGTTACGCAAATGTTCGATAACATATCAGAAAATTACGATGGCCTGAACCGTGTCATTTCCTTCGGTATAGACATCAAATGGCGCAAAAGGGTGGTGGCCATTTTGACCGCGAAGAAACCTAATAATATATTGGACATTGCCACAGGCACAGGAGACCTCGCCATTAACCTGGTGGAAACCGGCGCCGAAAAAATTGTAGGCCTTGACATATCTCCTGGAATGTTAGAGGTCGGCAAAAAGAAAATAGCCCAAAAAAACCTGGACCAAAAAATAGACATGGTCATCGGCGACAGCGAAAACCTGCCTTTTGAAGACAATAGTTTCGATGCCGTAACCGTAGCCTTTGGTGTTCGGAATTTTGAAACCTTGGAAAAAGGCCTCGCCGAAATACACAGGGTATTGGCCCCGAAAGGCACCTTTGTGGTCTTAGAAACCTCGGTACCGACCAAAACCCCGTTTAAACAGGGATATAATACGTATACCAAATATATGTTGCCCGCCATTGGCAAACTCTTTTCCAAAGACAAAGCAGCCTATTCTTACCTGAGCGAATCGGCATCTGTTTTCCCACATGGTGATGCCTTCAACAATATTTTACGCAAAATCGGGTTTATAGAGGTAGAGAACAGGCCCCAAACATTTGGGGTTGCATCGATTTACGTTGCCACAAAAAAATGACACGGTCGTTATGACCAAATAAACCAGAGGTTCGACCTTTTTAAAAGCGAAAAGCGGACGGATAATTTTTTTTGAATGAAAAGATTTTTTTTGGTTCTGGGAGGTATCTTATTCCTATCCTTACCGGCGAACGCCCAATTCAATTCCAACCCGGTTCTAAATATCGAGAACAAGGATAAAAAATTCTTGAACTACGGCTATTTTTTGGGTTTCAACCAATACGGATTCAAATTTGAATACAAACAAGATCGGGGCAACCAAGGCACCGACATACAAGTCTTGGAGTCTACCGGATTTAACGTAGGCCTTATCGGCGAACTGCGCCTTAATGAATTTTTGGATGTAAGGCTAGAACCCGGACTATACTATAACGCAAGAACCTTGGGTTTTCCCGGATTTGCCGCAACTGACGAAGGAGAAAGCGACGCCATTACCGAAGTAAAATCGACTTACATCAATTTTCCCGTTCTTTTAAAGATCGGCACACGTCGTTTTGGCAATTTCAAACCTTTTCTAGTTGCCGGCCCATCGGCCTCACTCAACCTTGGAAGCAACGAAAAAAGTCTTGACGACAACAGCAGCGGAACCTTCCGTATGAAAAAATGGACTTACAACTACGAACTGGGCTTCGGTATAGATTTCTACCTCGAGTACTTTAAATTTACCCCATCCATACGCGGTGTCTTCGGCCTAACGGACGAACTGGTACGCGACAAGGACCCCAACAGTCCATGGACCGGAAATATCGAATCCATGAAAACACGCGGACTCTTTATCAACTTTACCTTTGAATAAAAAAGCGCTAGCCCCTTCTAATTTCATTTAACAATATAGCCGTAGCAGTTGCCACGTTAAGGCTTTCCGTAGTGTTTTTCCCAAACTGGGGTATGCTTATTTTCCGCGACACCAAAGCTTCCACTTCTTTCGACACCCCATTGGCCTCATTGCCCATTACCAATATTCCCGACTCGGGCATAGCCTTCGTATAAACACTGACACCGTCCATAAAGGCTCCATATATATCGCTGGGCACTCCCTCCAAAAAAGTAGGCAAATCGGTATAACCGATATTCACACGGGATATCGACCCCATAGTAGCCTGTAAGGTTTTAGGATTGTAACAATCTACCGTATTCAAGGAACAGACCAAATGTTCAATACCGAACCAATCGCACAACCGAATGATCGTACCCAGGTTACCCGGATCACGAACATCATCGAGCACAAGGACCCACCCCGTCAAATCGGGCTTTCGGGCCTTAGGAATCTCAAAAACCCCCAACACTTTGTTCGGAGCGGTAAGCGCACTCATTTTTTTCAACTCCACCTCTGAAACAAGCTCCACCAAACCAGCCGCACCCACCTCTATTTCGGCATCGGTACTATAAACGGCATTTACCTTGAAATCTGAGGCCACCAACTCACTTACGACCTTTATACCCTCGGCCACAAAAAGGTTGTGACGATTACGGTACTTTTTTTGGTGTAGACTTTTAACGAGTTTGATCTGATTTTTTGAAACCATGGAGTTCTGTGCGTCTTACTATGAATATATCCAGACTGCAAATATGCTATTTTGAAGCTACAATTTATACCCAAACACTAAAATTAAGGTCATAAATTTCCCCCAAAAAAGTGTATCCCTACAGAAAACCCTATATTTTCGACTCCAAATAAAAAAGTTTAAATGAAATCAATGTATTTTTGACCTCTATGGGCAAAACGTTTCGCTTTACTAAGTCCACTATTAGAATAAGCCTATTGCTTATAGCTCTCGTGGTCAACTCGTGCAACACGCTAAAGCGCGTGGATGACGATGAACTTTTGCTCAAAAAAAACACCATTTACGCCGACAGCATTGAAGTCAAGAGCGAAGAAATAAAAAGTTTGATCGTTCAAGAGCCGAACACCACACTTTTAGGCTACCCGTTACGACTGAACCTACACAACCTCGCTAAAAAAAATCCGGATTCATCTTATCAGGTCTGGCTTCACGAAAGTGCCAAACGAGAACAGAGGCTGATCAATTTCCTTTCCAAAAAACAGGTAGACCGACTCGGTAAATCTTTTCTGGTAAGCGGTCTGAGCGAATGGCTCAAAAAGGTCGGCGAGGCCCCGGCCATTTTAGACACCACAAAAACCAGACGCACCTTGGAAAGGCTGCGCGCCTATTACGGAAGCAAAGGTTACTTTAACAATAACACTACATACGAGATAGACACGCTCAGTAAAAAAAGAAGGGCCATGGTTGCCTATAAAGTCGATCTCGGCCATCCCTTTATGATCGATTCGGTATCCAAAAAGATTGCATCAAGGGCCATAGACTCCATTTACACCCTCCACAAGGCGGAATCGTTCGTTAAGAGCGGAGACCAATTCGACCTTACGAAATTTGCCAGTGAAAGGGAGCGCCTCAGCACTATTTTTAGAAATTCGGGCATCTATAACTTTCAAGAAAGCTCAATTTCTTACGACATCGCTACCGATACCACTAAATTGGCCAATGATCAAAAAATGAACATTGAGCTGAACATCGACAACTTTAAAAGACGGGGCGACAGTGCCGTAACCAGTGCCGAATACAAAGTGTACAAATTTGACAAGATCAATATTTACACCGATTATTTATATGACGAACGCGATAGCGAACAAAAGTTCATCCGTTACGGAGACTACACCATTTTTTACCGCAACAAACTAAGGTTCAAGCCCAAGACCTTGGCCAATGCCGTATTTTTCGAAAAAGACAGTATTTATAAAGATATAGACCGTACCCGAACCTATAGGCAAATTACCAGCTTGGGCGTTTTTAAATATCCTACGATCACATCAACACCCAACGATAGCGCAGCGGTTTTAGACGCCAACATTTATCTGGCGGCGCGACCCAAGTATTCGCTGGGAACCTCATTTGAAGTCACCCGATCCAACATTCAGCAGGTAGGCTTGGCGCTAAGTCCTTCCTTACAGGCGAGAAACTTGTTCGGAGGTGCCGAGAACTTGAATTTGGCGGGCAGATTGAGCATTGGCTCATCGAACGACCCCAGTATAATAGACAGTAGGTTCTTTAACATTCAAGAGTTCGGGGCCGACCTCACCTTAGACATACCCAGGTTCTGGTTTCCCTTTATCAACACCAGTAAAATCATACCGAGCTATACCCTGCCCAGAACACGGATTTCCGTCGGAACGAGCTTTCAGAAAAACATAGGCCTAGACAAACAGGCCTTCAGTACGGTCTTGGGCTATAACTGGACACCTTCGGACTTTATCAAACACAACATTGAACTGCTCAACATACAGTTCGTAAAGAACGTAAACCCCGACCGATTTTTTAATGTCTATCAAAACTCCTACGAACAGTTAGATGCGGTAGCCGATAATTTTGACAGCTATAACGACGCTATAAACTACCCCGAACTGACACGTAATTTTGAAACCTCGGAAAGTTCGGACGACCCAAGCCTTCGCATTCCTTTAGGAACCACCGATTTCACAAATGCCATTCTTAATGGAACGGTGTCGAGTACCGCTGATGAATTTCAAACCGTAAGCCGTATCGAAGAGCGAAGACAACGGCTTACCGAAGACAACCTGATCTTTGCCAGCAATTACACCCTGAACCTGAACAACCGCGAAGGGCTTACCGACAACCAATTCTATCAATTCAGGTTCAAGTTCGAAAGTGCGGGCAATGTTTTATCCTTGCTCTCGAACATTGTCCCCTTCAATGAAAATGACAGCGGAGACCAATTGGTCTTCAGCGTTCCTTACAGCCAATACCTTAAAACAGAATTCGACTATGTAAAATATTGGGCCACATCGCGTACCAACGTATTGGCCTTTCGTAGCTTTTTCGGCATAGCCATTCCTTACGGAAACTCCGACAACATTCCCTTCGTTCGCAGCTATTTTGCGGGAGGGGCCAACGACATCAGGGCCTGGTCTCCCTATTCCCTTGGGCCTGGAAGCACCGACGCCATTAATGACTTTAACGAGGCCAACCTAAAAATTGAGCTCAACCTTGAATATCGCTTCCCCGTAATCGGAAATATGAAAGGGGCACTTTTTGCCGATGCCGGAAACATTTGGAACGTTTTCGACAACGTAGAAGACCCGGCGGCCACCTTTACAGGATTCAAATCCTTGGAAGACGTTGCCCTAGGGACCGGTTTCGGACTCCGATACGATTTCACCTATTTTATCTTACGGGCCGATTTGGGCTTCAAAACCTATAATCCAGCGGAAGAAATGTCAAAACGATGGTTCAGGGACTACAATTTCGCCAACGCGGTACTCCAAATTGGAATCAACTACCCCTTCTAAAATGGCCGTAAATTATTTTTTCACCCCACCGTGCAGAAACAGGCACATCTTTTAAAACACTCATAAAACAGGGCGGCAAAAGGCTAATTTTATCACAATATTCGGCCTTATAGGGTATAAACTTATAAACACCCATCTTTTTAGACCTATTTATTTTATTACATTTGCCCTATTCATTTTTTACATAACTATATAGACCAGAAATATTATGGCCCACAGTATAAAACCAGGTGTCGCAACAGGTGACGAAGTACAAGCGATTTTCAATTATGCCAAGGAGAAAGGATTTGCCCTTCCGGCAGTGAACGTTATCGGCTCAGATACGATTAACGGTGTTCTAGAAACAGCGGCAAGTTTAAACGCCCCTGTAATCATTCAATTCTCTAATGGCGGTGCTCAGTTTAACGCTGGCAAAGGTCTATCCAACGATGGTCAAAAAGCAGCTATTCTTGGTGCCGTTGCCGGAGCAAAACACGTTCATCAATTGGCAGAGGCCTATGGCGCTACCGTTATTCTTCACACCGACCACTGTGCCAAAAAATTATTGCCTTGGATAGACGGACTTTTAGATGCCAGTGAAAAGCATTTCGCCGAAACCGGAAAATCCCTTTTCAGCTCGCACATGATCGACCTTTCAGAGGAGCCTCTTGAAGAGAACATTGAAATCTGCAAGGGCTACTTAGAGCGCATGAGCAAGATGAACATGACCCTAGAAATCGAACTTGGCATTACAGGTGGTGAGGAAGATGGTGTTGACAACTCAGATGTTGACGATTCTAAATTGTACACCCAGCCCGAAGAAGTTGCCTACGCCTACGAAGAGCTTTCTAAAGTAAGTCCGAAATTCACTATTGCTGCCGCTTTTGGTAACGTTCACGGTGTATACAAACCAGGTAACGTTAAGTTGACCCCAAAAATCCTTAAAAACTCCCAAGAATACATTTCCGAAAAATACGGTGTAGAGCATAACCATATCGATTTTGTTTTTCACGGAGGATCGGGTTCTACCGTTGAAGAAATCAGGGAAGCTATTGGCTACGGGGTTATAAAAATGAATATCGACACCGATTTGCAGTATGCATTTTTAGCTGGGGTACGTGATTATGTCCAAGACAACAAAGACTACCTACAATCACAAATAGGAAACCCAAAAGGTGCCGACGAACCTAACAAGAAATATTACGACCCAAGAGTTTGGCTACGTGAAGGAGAAAAATCTTTTATCGAAAGATTGAAGAAAGCCTTTGAAGACCTAAACAACGTTAACACCCTATAAAGTAGAAATACATCCCCAAACTAATTTATGGAAGATATGACGGCTTGGTTCAGAAGAAAGGAAAAGGGAATACAAACGGCGACGGAAGAGAAAAAAGACACCCCAAAAGGGTTGTGGTACAAATCTCCAACGGGAAAGATCGTTGAGTCTGAGGTACTCGCCAAAAACTTTTATGTGAGCCCTGAAGACGACTACCATGTTCGCATCGGGAGTAAAGAGTATTTTGAAATACTTTTTGACGACAACAAATTCAGGGAACTTGATGCCAAATTGACTTCTAAAGACCCTTTAAAATTCGAGGATACCAAAAAATATTCAGAACGCTTAAAGGCCGCCCAGAAGAAAACAGGACTCAAAGACGCCGTTAGAACCGGCTTTGGAAAGTCTATGGGCAAAGACATCGTCATAGCCTGTATGGATTTTAATTTCATAGGCGGCTCAATGGGCAGTGTGGTAGGCGAAAAAATCGCACGGGCCATAGATTATGCCATGAAAAAGAAGGTTCCTTTTGTTATGATTTCAAAATCAGGTGGGGCCCGTATGATGGAAGCCGCCCTTTCATTGATGCAATTGGCCAAGACCTCGGCCAAATTGGCACAATTGGCAGAGGCTAAATTACCGTACATATCGCTTTGTACCGACCCAACTACAGGGGGTACAACGGCTTCATATGCCATGTTGGGCGATATTAACATCTCCGAACCTGGCGCCTTGATCGGTTTTGCCGGGCCAAGGGTGGTAAAAGAAGCTACGGGAAAAGAACTTCCCGATGGTTTCCAAACGGCGGAATTTGTAAAAGAACACGGTTTTCTCGATTTTATCTCCCACAGAAGGGATTTGAAAAAGAAAATCAATCTTTATATTGATTTGATCCAGAACAACCCGGTTAGGTCTGAGGAAATTTCAGCATGAAACCTATAGTTCTTCTTATTTTCATTTCACTGGGGTTGACCTGTTGTTCTACCGATAAAGAAAAAGAGCTTGCCGCTGAAGATGCGGCAAGCTTTTTAAAAGATGGGGCTAGGGTAATCGCGGTAAAAACTACCGGAAATGAGAACGCCTATTCTTTTGAGGTTACCATTGAAAGTGCGGACACCGGTTGCGAGCAATACGCCGATTGGTGGGAAATCGTCGACCTTGACGGACACCTTATCTATCGAAGGATCCTTACCCACAGCCATGTTGACGAACAACCTTTTTCACGTACGGGTACAAACATCCAATTAAAAAAGAATACCCAAGTATACGTTCGTGCCCATATGAACGCCACCGGATATTCTACCAAGGGGCAAAAAGGTTCCGTAGAAAGCGGTTTTATACCCACGATCTTGGATGCCAAGTTCGCCAATGACCTGGAAAAAGCAGACCCGCTTCCATCAGGATGCGAATTTTAGTCCACATATTAAGAGGGCTCCCTTTAAAATATCAATTTTAATTGTATCTTTGCCGCTTGACCGAAAATCGGCCATATACATAAAAATCATTTAAAATAATATTGGCATGTATCTAACAAAAGAAGTAAAAGCCGAAATCTTTAAGAAACACGGCGGAAAAGAGGAGAACACTGGTTCTACCGAAGGACAAATCGCATTGTTTACACACCGTATCAATCATTTGACCGGCCACTTAAAAAGAAACCACAAAGATTTCAACACTGAGCGTTCGTTAGTACGTTTGGTAGGTAAGAGAAGAAGTCTACTAGATTACTTGAAAAAGAAAGATATTGTAAAATATCGTGAGCTTATCAAGGAACTAGGCATTAGAAAATAAGTATATCATAAGGGCTGAAATTTTCGGCCCTTATTTTTTTTATCTATTTTAGTAATCCTATGTATTAGGATATTTTTTTTACAAAAAGCTGCACCCAGTTTTTCATTGGTCAACACAACACAACAACTTCGACCTTCAACAAGTCGATAAGACCATTGTTTAACGATTCGTCGAAAGACGTATTTAATTAAAATTTATGATTCCAAAAGTATTTAAAGAGGTCATCGACCTCGGGGACGGTAGGGAAATTTCTATCGAAACCGGAAAATTGGCAAAACAGGCCCATGGTTCTGTTGTTGTGCAATCAGGAAAATGTATGCTGTTGTGTACCGTTGTTTCCAATTACAAACAAAGTGATGTTGACTTTCTTCCACTTACGGTAGACTACCGCGAAAAATTTGCAGCAGCGGGCCGTTACCCAGGGGGGTTCTTCAAAAGAGAAGCCAGACCAAGTGATGGGGAAGTATTGACCATGCGTTTGGTGGACCGTGTACTACGCCCACTTTTCCCAAAAGATTACCACTCTGAAACCCAGGTGATGATCCAACTCATGTCGCATGACGAAAATGTAATGCCAGATGCAATGGCCGGTTTGGCTGCATCTGCCGCCATTCAATTATCCGATTTCCCATTTGAATGTGCTATTTCAGAAGCACGTGTCGGTCGTGTTAACGGTGAGTTCATCATCAACCCTACCAGAGCGCAATTAGAAGAGTCCGACATCGATATGATGATCGGTGCCTCTGCCGATTCCGTTATGATGGTAGAAGGTGAGATGGATGAAATTTCCGAAGAGGAAATGACAGAAGCCATCAAATTCGCACACGAAGCGATCAAAGAACAATGTGCCGCCCAATTAAGACTTGCCGAAGCTTTCGGAAGGAAAGAAGTTCGCGAGTACGAACCGGAAAGAGAAGACGAAGAATTGGCCAAAAAAGTTCACGACCTTGCTTATGACAAAGTATACGCCGTGGCAAAAGCCGGTTCAGCAAAACACGAGAGAACTGCCGCATTCGATGCCATCAAAGAAGAAGTAATAGCTACTTTCTCTGAAGAAGAGCAAGAAGAATACGGTTCCTTGATCTCTAAATATTTCTACAAGGCCGAGAAAGCCGCTGTTCGCGACCTTACCTTGAACGAGGGCTTACGTTTAGACGGACGTAAGACCGATGAAATCAGACCTATCTGGTGTGAAGTCGATTACTTGCCTTCAACACACGGTTCCGCTATTTTCACCCGAGGTGAAACCCAAGCCCTTGCAACCGTAACCTTAGGTACTTCTAGGGATTCCAACCAAATAGACATGCCATCGCACGAAGGCGAAGAGCGTTTCTATCTACATTATAACTTCCCTCCTTTCTCAACAGGTGAAGCAAGACCTATCCGTGGTACCTCCCGTAGGGAAGTAGGACATGGTAACTTGGCACAACGTGCCTTGAAAGGAATGGTTCCTGATGACTGCCCTTATACCGTACGTGTTGTTTCTGAAGTATTGGAATCTAACGGTTCTTCTTCTATGGCAACGGTATGTTCGGGTACTATGGCATTGATGGACGCCGGTGTTCAATTGAAAAAACCGGTATCAGGTATCGCCATGGGCTTGATTACAGATACGGAAAGTGGTAAATATGCCGTACTTTCAGATATTTTAGGGGATGAAGATCACTTAGGTGATATGGACTTTAAAGTAACCGGTACCGCCGATGGTATTACCGCTTGCCAAATGGACATTAAGGTAAAAGGCCTTTCTTACGAAATTTTGGTAAATGCCTTGAAGCAAGCCAAAGATGGTCGTTTACACATCCTTAAAAAACTGACCGATACTATCGCCGCTCCGAACCCAGACGTAAAACCTCACTCTCCGAAGATGGTAACCCGTGTAATTCCTAACGAATTCATTGGTGCACTTATCGGACCTGGTGGAAAAGTGATCCAAGAACTTCAGAAAGAAACCGGAACTACCATTGTTATCAATGAAGATCCCGTTACCGAAGAAGGTATTGTTGAAATATTGGGTACGGACCAAAATGGTATCGATGCGGTATTGACCAAAATAGACTCTTTAATGTTCAAACCTGAAGTAGGCAGTGTTTACGAGGTGAAGGTCATTAAAATGTTAGATTTCGGTGCCGTAGTCGAATATTTAGACGCCCCGGGCAATGAAGTATTGTTGCACGTGTCCGAATTGGCATGGGAACGCACCGAAAATGTTTCCGATGTTGTAAACATGGGCGATGTTTTTGACGTAAAATACATGGGTACCGACCCTAGAACCCGCAAAGAAAAGGTTTCTAGAAAAGCCTTGTTACCTAAACCCGAAGGTTTTGTAGAAAGACCACCACGTAACGACAAGGATCGTGGTCGCGGTAGGGACGATAGACGAGGTGGCGGACGTGATCGCAAACCTAGAAGAGATTAATCTTTCTAAAAGTTTAACATAATTTAAGCCCCAACTCGTTAAGTTGGGGCTTTTTTATGCGACTTATCTAAAAAATGAACTTTTTTTCACCTGTTTGTAACATTTCTGGCTTTATTACGTATAAGTATATGCAGTCTATGCAAACTGAACCTAATTTATTTACATGAGACAGCTTAAAATAACAAAACAGGTCACCAACAGGGAGACCGCATCTTTGGACAAGTACTTGCAAGAAATAGGCAAAGTAGACTTGATTACAGCAGATGAAGAAGTAGAATTGGCACAACGCATCAAGGCAGGCGATCAGGTCGCTCTTGAAAAACTCACAAAGGCCAATCTTCGATTCGTTGTATCGGTTGCCAAGCAGTACCAAAACCAGGGACTTACTTTACCCGATTTGATCAACGAGGGTAACCTTGGCCTTATTAAGGCCGCACAACGCTTTGACGAAACGAGGGGATTTAAATTTATTTCCTATGCTGTATGGTGGATTCGTCAATCGATTTTACAAGCTTTGGCCGAACAATCACGTATTGTACGTTTGCCATTGAACAAAATTGGTTCGATCAACAAAATCAACAAGACCTTTGCTTTTCTTGAGCAAGCACATGAGCGTATGCCATCTGCGGAAGAAATTGCAAAAGAGCTGGATATGACGGTGGAGGATGTGAAGCAATCACTTAAGAACTCAGGTCGTCACGTATCTATGGACGCTCCTTTGATCGACGGTGAAGATTCTAACCTATACGATGTACTTCGTAGTGGTGAATCGCCAAACCCCGACAAAGAATTGTTGCACGAATCTTTGCGCACCGAAATTGAGCGCGCTTTGGAAACCTTGACCCCTAGGGAAGCCGATGTCATCCGTTTGTACTTCGGTTTGGCCGGACAGCACTCAATGACACTAGAGGAAATTGGCGAAACTTTTGACCTGACAAGGGAAAGGGTTCGTCAGATTAAGGAAAAAGCGATCAGAAGGTTGAAACACACTTCAAGAAGTAAGATCCTAAAAACCTATTTGGGTTAATCGACCCGAGAAAATTACACGTTAAATAATCCTTAAATTGGATATTTGGCATATATATTGTAATTTTAAAAGCAACAACAGTTTATCATGACTGTTCGTTTTTTGATTGATGAATAAACTCCGGCTGATTACCGGAGTTTTTTCATTTATAACATTTAAATTACACCCGCACTACAATAGCGTATTTGCAGAATGTAGTCATGGTTCGAGACCAAAAACACTATACCTCCAACACCTATGGAATCTGAAAACAAAACACCGAAAACCCAGCCGAACAACCCCTTACATGGGGTAAAACTGGCCGATATCCTAGAAAAGCTTACAGAAAAATACACTTGGGAAGAACTGGCCGAACGCATAAACATCAACTGCTTCAAAAGCAATCCTACCATAAAATCCTCGCTTAAGTTCCTAAGGCGAACACCATGGGCCCGAACCAAGGTAGAACAGTTGTATCTCAAATCGTTTCACAAAAAATAGCCCATGTCGTTCAATATTGTACTTGTAGAACCAGAAATACCCAACAATACCGGAAATATTGGCAGACTGGCACTGGCCTCTGGCGCCAAGCTGCACCTTATAAAACCCTTTGGCTTTGAATTGGATGACAAACGCCTTAAACGGGCAGGACTTGACTATTGGCCCCATCTCGATTTGTACCTATACGATAGCTTAGACGACTTTCTGAAGCAACACGGCGACAAGAACCTCGTACTCTTTTCCAGCCATGCTTCAAAAAACCATTGGTCCATTCCTTATGAAGACGAACAATTTCTGGTATTTGGCAAAGAATCGGTGGGCCTTCCCCCTTCCCTAGTTTCGAGGTACGAAGACCACCTGTATAAAATACCCCTTTACAGCGAGCACGTTCGAAGCCTGAACCTGGCCAATGCCGTGGGCATTGCGGTTTATGAAGGCCTTAAGCACATATAAGCAAAACCCTCTTAGACGGGACCGTACACACCTTAAGGGACTACAAATTGTTAAAAGCGACAAGCTTTGTAAAAAAACGCTTAAATTGAGTGGTAAACCTCTCGTTTTCTTAACTAAATGCACTTCCCTATGAAAGACGCTTCCATTCAAACTTTTATCGAAGGCTTACCCAAAACCGAACTCCATCTACATATTGAAGGCACTTTTGAACCGGAGTTAATGTTCAAAATCGCAAAACGGAACCATCTTAAAATTGATTATGCCGATGTCGAGGCCTTAAAACGGGCCTATAGCTTTAACAACCTTCAAGAATTCCTAGACATTTACTATGCCGGAGCCTCGGTCCTTATAAAGGAAGTGGACTTTTACGATCTCACCTGGGCCTATCTGACCAAGGTAAGCGGGCAAAATGTCAAACACATAGAAATATTCTTTGACCCACAGACCCATACCGACCGTGGTGTGTCCTTTGAGACCGTCTTGAACGGAATCTACAAGGCCTTGAAAGATGGCCAAGAACAATTGGGCATCAGCTTTAAACTGATCATGAACTTTTTAAGGCATCTCGACGAAGCATCGGCCTTTAAAACATTGGAGCAGGCATTGCCCCACAAAGACAAAATCGTTGCTGTAGGGCTTGATTCCTCTGAAGTGGGCAATCCCCCATCAAAATTTAAAAATGTCTTTAAAAAGGCCTTGGAAGAAGGCTTCTTGACAGTAGCCCATGCCGGTGAAGAAGGTCCGTCAGAATATATCTGGGAGGCTTTAGACCTGCTCATGGTCACCCGAATAGACCATGGCAACCGCTGTCTCGACGATGCGAAACTGGTAAAGCGACTAGCCGAACAACAGACTCCACTTACCCTATGCCCCCTATCGAACCTTGAGTTAAAGGTGGTTCGCGATTTAAAGGAACACCCCTTGCCCACAATGATGGCCCATGGCCTGTTGGTGACCATCAACTCTGACGACCCCGCTTATTTCGGTGGTTATATGAACGAAAATTACCAAGGCGTAGCCCAAGCCTTGAACCTTTCAAAACCCCAAATAGCGACGCTTGCCAAAAACGGATTTAAGGCGAGTTGGCTGAAGAACGACGAAAAACAAAAGTACATAGACGAAATTGATCGCTATCTCCAAAAACACTGAGCAAAACAGCAGAAATACCATTCTTTTGTCAGCATGGGATAATACGTAAAAACACAATTCACTACTTTTGTACAAACCCTTTTGAACAGACATAAAATGAGCAAGACAAAAATTGCACCTTCCCTTCTGGCGGCCGATTTCGGCAACTTGCAGCGCGATATAGAAATGGTAAACGAAAGTGATGCGGACTGGCACCATATCGACATTATGGACGGGGTATTCGTACCCAACATCTCCTACGGTATGCCCGTCGTAAAAACCATTGCCAAGCATGCTACAAAGCCCTTAGATGTGCACTTGATGATTGTAGACCCAGACCGTTATATCAAAACTTTTGCCGAGCTGGGCGCCACCCATCTGACCGTTCACTACGAAGCTTGCACACATTTACACCGAACGATACAGGCCATAAAGGCAGAAGGCATGAAGGCCGGGGTTGCCCTAAACCCGCATACCAATGTCAACCTGCTCAAAAACGTAATAAAAGATTTGGACATTGCCCTTATCATGAGCGTTAATCCGGGATTTGGGGGACAAAGTTTTATTGAAAATACCTATGAAAAGATACACAACCTCAAAGAACTGATCAAAGAATCGGACGCCCCTACCCTAATAGAGGTCGATGGCGGTGTCAATTCAAAAAACGCAAAAGCCCTGATCAAAGCCGGTGCCGATGCCCTGGTAGCGGGAAGCTTTATCTTTAATACCGAAGACCCAAAACAGACCATTTCAGAACTTAAAAAATCTACCGATAGATGGAGCATTTTCGAGTTGTAATTATAGGAGGCGGACCTATAGGAATCGCATGCGGACTTGAAGCCAAAAAAAAAGGACTGGACTACGTCATCCTTGAAAAAGGCCCTATTGTAAACTCCTTGTTCAACTACCCACAGAACATGCAGTTTTTTTCTTCTTCGGAAAAGCTTGAAATCGATGAAATACCTTTCATCAGCAAAGAGGCCAAACCCAAGCGAAACGAGGCCCTAGAGTATTACCGAAGAATAGTTAGTTCCAACAAGCTGAACATACGCCTATTCGAAAAAGTGGAAAAAGTGGAAAAGACCAACGGAAGTTTTAGCATCGCCACTAGCAAACAGAGCTATACCGCCGACAAGGTTGTCGTGGCCACAGGGTTTTACGACCTGCCCAATACCCTGAACATACCCGGGGAAGACCTACCTAAAATTGCCCATTACTACAATGACCCGCATTATTATGCCCATCAAAAACTAGCCGTTGTGGGCGCTAGTAATTCGGCCATTGACGCAGCTTTGGAATGTTGGCGCAAGGGAGCCGAAGTTTCACTGATCATAAGGGGAAACGAAGTGGGCCAACGTGTAAAATATTGGGTGCGCCCCGATATCATCAATCGTATCGAAGAGGGCAGTATCAAGGCGTATTACAATTCCGTGCTTAAAGAAGTTCGCCCAAATGAAATCGTCGTCGATACCCCTGAGGGTACTATCACTTTAGAAAACGACTTTGTATTGGCCTTGACAGGTTACAAGCCAAATTTTGACTTCTTGACACGTATGGGAGTCAAACTTTCAGATGACGAAAAAAAATTGCCCCAATACGATCCCGAGACCATGGAGACCAATGTCTCCGGAATTTATTTGGCAGGGGTTATCTGCGGAGGGATGGAAACCCACAAGTGGTTTATAGAAAACTCTAGGATACACGCCAAACTCATCATTGCCTCGATCCTTAAGGAAGAGGAAATCAGCAAAACCTAAAATTTACATACCCCCGTTTTCAGGGGGTATGATTTCACGGTTACAGGTATTTACCAGGGTGGTACAAAATATGACATTTGTACCATCAAGAACCTGAACAATGAAACACATCTACCCAACACTTTTATGCATTTGTCTAGCCGTGGCCGCGTACTACAACAACAAATCGAACAAAGCACATGATGGGGGGCATTTCGGAAAACCCGAACAGTATACCCTATTGGTCCAACGGGGTGCCTTTCATTTCGATTCGTTCAAACTTACCCGGAACAAAATTTCGCACATTCCGGGCATCGCCTCCAATTTTGAGACCTCAACCTATAACAATAACAGCCAAACCTTTTTAGACAGCTTACAGACCATCGGTTTTTTTAAGAAATTAGAGGCCAGCGGATTCTGGGACCTAGAATCCTATTACGGTACCGACACCTCTTGCACCAGTCAACTAATTGTCACCTTGCGCACGGGCAAAAAGTCAAAAACCGTAATTTGCGACGATTACCAAAGTGATTGCCCCGAATTGCTAAAATATATCGAGAAAAAAGTTGTTGAATTGGAAGGGAACCATTTAAAACGCGCGTACCTCCCAGGATAAAACCAAAGCACTGAAAACAAAATACAGCCTACATATCGCCCCTAGCTTTCACCTACTCGCGATTATCACCCTGATATTCTTCTTGGGGATATCGCCCGTGAAGGCCCAAGAAGCCGATGGTGATTCAGCAAACACGGACAAGGTTCAGATAAATACCTTCTCTACCATTCCGAACAACAAGGAAGAATCGCTAACCTCATACTACGAGGCCTTAAACAATGCCGATTACGGGAGCCAGCGCTTTTCGGTTTTTGAGCAATTGGCGGAACAACATATCAAAAGGGGAAATACCGATTCTATCCTGCACTACGGCAACCTATACATGAAGGAACTCGGTAATTGGGACAAACCGGATGCCTCTAAGCAATTGCACTATGCCAAAGCACATTACTTTTTAGGTATCGGCAGCCACATCAACGGTCTCTTGGACAAATCGGTAGAGTGGCACATCAAAGGCCTAAAAGATGCAGAAGCCGCCCATTCGGAAGAGTTTCAATACAAGAACAAAATCGGCTTGGCCCATAGTTACATACAAAACTCGGAAAGCGATAAAGCCCTTGAAACCCTGACAAAGGCCATTATGGATTTTGGCACCATGTTTCCGGAACTCACCATACAGGCCCAAATATTTATGGGCAATGCCCATTTGATGAAAGGAGAATACGAGTTGGCCAAAACACAATACGACGAGGCCTTGCGTATGGCCACCGACTTTAAGGATTTTGAAAAGCAACTTGCGGCAAAACTTGAACTGGCCAAACTGGCCCAAGCAACGGGAGCTATCGAAAAGGCATTTCAAGAGTACGAATCCGTTCGAAACCAAGCTTTGGCAAACGATCTTACCGCCATATATTTTGAAGGTTCGCTGCTATTGGCCAAGCTCTATTACTTGGAAGGGATGTACGAAACCGCGAACATAGCCCTAAGCATTGCCTATATCAATGCCATAGAGCGCGAAAACTTACAGTTCCAAAAGGAGACCTTAACGATGCAGGCCAGGAGTTTTTCGCAATTGGAAGACTATAAAAACGCCTATGCGGCAATGACCCAGCTGTTCCGTGTCAACAATAAGATCACGGCCAAACAACAACGGGAAATCATTAAAGAGCTCGAAATTCAATACGAAACCCTAGAAAAAGAGAAAACGATTTCAAGTCTTGAAGAAGAGCAAATCGCCAAGAACGCGGAATTAGAAAGGCAAAAAACGATTAAGAACGCATTTCTTATCGGCTTTTTAATCATATTGATCCCCATTATCGCCTTACTCTATGTTTACTATCAAAAAATTCAGGCCCAAAGCGAACTCACAAAAAAACAGGAAGTCATAAACCAGCAAAGGGTTACCGCCCTAAAACAAGAGCAAGAACTCAACTTGATCAAGGCCGCCATAGAAGGCCAAGACGAGGAGCGCAAACGAATCGCCCAAGAATTACACGACAGTATAGGCGGAAACCTAGCCGGAATCAAGCTACAGGTAGCTTCCCTGACCAAGGAATCTTCCAAGTGGAAGGAAATTAACCATCAACTGGACGAAACCTACCAACTGGTGCGCGATATATCGCATACGCTTATCCCCAAGAAATTCAAGCAACATGCTTTTTCAGAGCTTATCAGGGAATACATTGGCTCCATTTCCCGTAGCGGAAAACTTGAAATCGGTTTTTACCCCCATCCTGAAGCGGATATCAACGGCATTGACGACATGACCCAAATGGAGCTGTTCAAGGTTATTCAAGAATTGATGACCAATACCCTCAAACATGCCGAAGCAAGTCGGGTTGACATCCACTTGAACCTGCTGGAAAAGGAATTGTCACTTCTCTTTGAAGACAATGGAAAAGGATTTGACCCATCCGACATAAAAGAAGGTATCGGTTTTGAAAATATACGGAGCAGGATAAACCATATGAACGGTACGTTTCACATCGACTCATTACAAAACAGGGGCACTGTTATTTCCATAGAAATCCCCATAAAACCCACTTCAAATGAAATATAACCTCATCATAGCAGATGACCACAAAATGTTCATTGACGGCCTCCTAAGCATCTTGAACGATGCCCCTGAATTTTCGGTAAGGACCACGGCCAAAAACGGAAAACAAGTCGTTAAATATCTAGATATCAATGGCACTGACGACCTCCATTTACTGATAACGGACCTCAGCATGCCCGAAATGGACGGCATAGCCTTAAACCGCATAGTGAAGGAAAAACACCCTAGCCTAAAGACCTTGGTAGTGAGTATGCATATTGATGGAAGTATGATCGAAAAACTGATCCAAAACAATGTAGACGGCTATGTACCCAAAAACGCAGAAAAAGACGAGCTCTTAACCGCCATGCGCACCATTGTCAAGGGCGAAAAGTATTTCTCACAGGAAATCAAACAGGCCTATACCGATGCCATGTTCGAAAACAAGAAGCAAGACGAAGTGCATCTTACCGACCGTGAAAAAGAAGTCTTAAAGCTCATTGCCGACGAATACACCACCCAAGAAATTGCCGATAAACTCTATTTAAGCAAACATACCATAGAAAGCTATCGCAAGAACCTCATCTCAAAACTGCAGGTAAAAAACTTGGCCGGCCTGACCAAGCATGCCATTAAAATCGGACTTCTCGATTCTTGATCATACAAAAAGCAAGATCAAGGTAAGAAGTAGCCCGCCCAAGGCAAAATAGAGTCCTTTTTTAAAGATCGGGGCACTGGGCCTGAACATCCAAAAGGCCGATATCACAAAGAAAAGCAAGGAAGCCCCAAAGAAAATATTCAGAAAAAACAAGGGTTGGCTAGAGGTCGCCTTATGCACCTTGGTCATTTTGTCCAAAACGAAAGGCAATGTTTTAACGGTATATGAGGCCAAGCCCGTTTTACTGTCATAAGAACCGCCTTCAAAGTGCACGATACCGCCCTCTTCCTTTTCTAGCTTAAAGTGTTTTATTTTGAGCATCTTGCCTAGGTCGTCAGCCTTAACATTGGGCTGTATCGTTTTTTCAATGGCAAACTCTTTCTTGAGAAAATCGGTATCCCTAAAAATCAAGATAATACCACTTATGGCGTACATGGCCATGATACCGGCCAAGAAAAAGCCAAGGTAACGGTGATAGGTGCGCATTTTTTCTTCCGTTTTTCTTCCCATTTTTAGTCTTTAATTCGTTGATTTATCTTCTTCTACCGGAATATTCCATGGCCTCGCCTTTACCGAAACCGTAACTGAAGCCAAAAGTAATAAACCTACCACGTTGTCTTCGGCTATAACTTGAAAAATCTTCCTGTATCGTTTCCGTTTCGTTTACCCGAGAAGCGAAGGCATCTCTCACCCCTATATTCACTACGCCTTTGCCCTTCAATATTTTTTTACGGGCACCGAGGTCTAAAAACAGGTTTTCACTGGTTCTGCCCTGAATGGTTTCATAACCACTCTGATAATTTCCGGTTGCCTCGAAATCAATATCGGCCGGCATCTTGATCTTGGCCATGAGCTTTCCCGACCATCGGTCAGCGGTAAAATCGAATACTTGCTCACCTAGGCTTCCATCCCTTACAAACCTATTATAATTTAAATCGGTAGTGGCGGTAAACCATTTTACCGGACTGTATTTCCCATTAAACTCCACACCTGTGGCCTTGTTCGTTCCAATATTTTCGGGACTACTAATTTTCACGTCATCGTCGAAAGTATAGATAGATTCGATCACTTCGGTGGTGTAACGGTGATAAACGCTAAAATTGAGGGATGCCTTACCTAAAACATAAATGCTCGTTATCTCGTATGAATCGGTGAATTCGGGCTGCAAACTAGGATTACCTTTACGGATATTAAAGTTGTTCCTGATATTGAAAAAGGGGTTCAAATCCCATAAATCGGGTCTGTACACCCTGCGGGAATACCCTGCCTGCATGGAGACCTGGTCAGTGAATTTATACGACGTATGCGCACTTGGGAAGAGATTGGTATACTTTTGCCCATTCTTTTCATCGGTATTTTTCAACAAGGTATTGAGATGGGTCTGTTCCGCCCGTACACCGGCCTTTATTCCCCACTTATTACCTTCATATGCCGCTGTACCGTAAAAGGCCATAACCTTTTGGTCGTATTCAAAAACATTGGTCAAGTCTGGATTGGATTGATACTCCCCTAACACAAAATCTTCTACCTCATAATCGTTGCTGACATCGTTCATGACATATTGCCCCCCGGTTTCCATGGTCCACTCTTCATTAAATGGCCGGGTATAATCTAACTTAAAAGTATACTCGGCTTCCTTAAACTCGGTTCGCGTTCGTTGCACACCATCACGATCTTCCCCGAATACGGTCAGATCTTCAAAATCGGAAGATTGGTCCTTCCCAAAGAAATTCCCCAAGGCACTGAACAAAAGGTCGTGATCTTCGTGATCTTTAAAATCACTTTTGTACTGCAATTCATATTGGTATTTTGGGTTGGTAGCCTCGGTCGTTTCGGTACGCTCCCATTCAGAGACCAACTCGTCATTTGCATCCCAAGCCTTAAAATTGGTGTTTGAGGGCTGATCTTCGATTTCGTAGGCAAAATTTCCCGACAAGGTCAGTACGTTATTCTCATTGATATAGTAATCCGTTCCTAGGATAACATTGTAAAATTCCTCATTCCTAAACTCCTCGCCCACAGAAGAAATGGAAGTACCATCGGTCAAATCTCGGTTAACATTCTCCACATCGCTAGGGAGTTCCCTATAACCGGCCCCTAACTGACTAAACAGATTGAAGCGTTCGGTTCGGCGGTTAAGGCTAAGTCCGAAACTATGGTTATCGGGAGAGCCCGTATTCAAACTAATGGAGCCGTTAAGTCCCTCACGTTCCTCCTTTTTTATAACGATATTGATAATTCCCGAAGTACCCTCCGCATCGTATTTTGCCGAAGGGTTGGTAATGACCTCTACCCTTTCGATCATATCGGAAGTAATCGTCCCCAAGGCATTTCCGCCCTCTCCGGTAAGGATTGAAGGTTTTCCATTTATCAAGACTTGCACGCCTTGGCTTCCGCGTAAGCTTATCTGCCCTTCAATATTCACGTTCACCGACGGCACGTTATTTAGAACCTCAAGGGCACTCGCACCTGTGCTACTGATATCCTTTCCGACATTGAATACACGTTTATCTAACTTGAACTGGGTTCGTGAAACCTCGCCTGCCACCACGACTTCGGATAACTGTTGGGCATCTTGCCCGAGTTCTACCTTCCCTAAAGCGATTTTACCGTTTGCGGGCACGAGGTCGTCAAATCTTTTTTTCTCAAATCCTATAAAACTGACTTCAACAAAGAAATTACGGGCCTCGGTCTTGAGACTAAACGAACCGTCATCTAGGGTCGTGGTACCCGTGATACCCTTTTGGGTGGCCTTATCGCCTACCAGGACCGTAGCAAAAGCTATCGGTTGCCCGCCTCCCTTTTCGACTACTGTTCCGGTAATCTCGATTTCACCATCTTGGGCCAGTCCCAATTCCGTAATCATCAATACAAAAAGAAGCACGTAAAACGTGCTGGTAAATTTTAAATGCATGGTACTAGTTGTTTGGATTATAAAAATGCGTAAAAAAACCACACCAACAGAATCCTAACTAGGCTATCTATCAATTTTAACAATATTCCCTCCATCTGAGAAATCAGTTCCCCTCAAAATAGGAACGCTTCCTCCTATTGCCATTTCATATTTTGCAATCGAACCGCGTTTAAAACGGCCAATAAAGCAACGCCCACATCGGCAAAAACGGCCTCCCACATGGTAGCGACGCCACCGGCCCCCAGAATCAAGACAATGGCCTTCACCCCAAAAGCCAAACCGATATTCTGCCAAACGATACGGCGTGTAGACCTTCCTATGGCGATGGCTTGGACCACTTTTTCCGGTTGGTCCGTTTGTATGATCACATCGGCAGTTTCAATGGCCACATCGCTGCCCAAACCGCCCATAGCAATTCCCAGATCACTGGCCGCCAAGACCGGGGCATCGTTGATACCGTCACCTATAAAGGCCACTTTTGCCCCGGCAACGCCCTTTAGTCGTTCTACTTCCTTAAGCTTATCTTCAGGCAGGAGTCCGCCCATGGCCGAATCGACATGTAGTTCTCCCGCTACTTTTTGCGTAATGGCCTCTTTATCGCCCGACAGCATCACAATTTTTGAAATGCCCATTTTCCGAATGCTTTCGACCGCCTCCATAGCGCCTTCCTTTAGCTCGTCGGCAATCACGACATAGCCTGCAAACTTTCCTTCAATAGCTACCATAACCGTGCTTTCAACGACGGCACGCGCTGCTTCAGGAACGACAATTCCATTGACGAGCATCAGGGCCTCGTTCCCCGCCAATACCGATTTACGGTCAACGGTACCTATCAGTCCCTTACCCGCAACTTCAAAAACATCTTGGGCCTTATGTCCTTCCCCATCGTTTTTATAGTCCAAAATTGCCTTGGCTATCGGATGGGTGGATTGGGCTTCAATGGCCATGAGATAATGCATAAAATCTTGTTCGGTCAAGGGGGCATTGGTGGATCCGTCCTCGGAATACACTACGATGTCCTTTATCTTGAACACGCCCTTGGTCATAGTACCCGTTTTGTCCATGGCCAAAGTGTTGATTTTGGTTATGGTATCCAAAAAGGAAGCCCCCTTGAACAGAATACCGTTGCGTGAAGCCGCCCCCAAACCTCCAAAATAGCCCAAGGGAATAGAGATCACCAAGGCACAAGGACACGAGATTACCAAGAAGATCAACGCACGGTACAGCCATTCGCTAAATATATAATCTTGCACAAAAAAGTAAGGAAACAAGGTCAGGCCAATGGCCAAGAATACCACGATCGGTGTATATATCTTGGCGAACTTTCGGATAAACAGTTCCGTTTTCGACTTACGGGCCGTAGCATTCTGTACCATGTCAAGTATACGGGCAATGGAACTATCCTTAAATTCCTTGGTCGTCACAATTTCAACGACACCGTCAAGATTGATACTTCCCGCATATACCTTATCGCCGTGAAGAATGGTCGAGGGTTTGCTTTCCCCGGAAATAGCCGCCGTATTCAGACTGGCTTTTTGCGATACCAATTTTCCATCCAAGGGCACTTTTTCACCTACCCGTACCTGAATACGCTCCCCTATTTTCACCGATTCGGGCGCTACCGAAACCGGATTGCCATCACGGAGAACGGTAGCCGATTTGGGCCTAACATCCAAGAGAGCCTTTATATTTCCCCTTGCCTTTGTCACGGCCGAATGTTGGAACAGTTCACCTACGGTATAAAAAAGCATTACCGCTACCCCCTCAGGGAACTCGCCAATGGCGAATGCCCCGACCGTAGCGATTGACATCAAGAAAAATTCCGTAAAAAAATCACCTTTTAATATACTCTCCCAACCTTGCTTCATGACCGGAAAACCTACTGGAATATATGCCGCTACATACCAAACGATTCTGAGCCAATCCTTAAAAAAACCTACATTAAAAAAATCGAGCAGAATGCCCGACATCAACAATACGAAACTTATGATTGCAGGTGTGTATTGTTTGATACGGCTCGACTTGGCATTCTTTTGGCTATCACAACAACTGCCCCCGTGGTCGTGCCCATCACCTGCGGAATGTTCATGGGCTCCAGTATCACGAAGAACGATTTTCTTTTTTTTCATCATTGTTCAAAATTATCAATTCATCCCCCCTGTTTCAAAGGGTATACCGTTAAAGCTATCTAAAGTAACGGCATCCTAATGAAAATAAGGGCCTTAAACGCAAAAAATATTGCACAAAATGGGCGGTATTTTCATCGATGGCTATGTTCCGTCTCTCCCTTTTTCATTTCCGCCATCAAATAGTAGGCATTGTTGAACGCAAATGCCACAATAGCTTCCAAGGGCCGTAAAAAACGAACAGCTGCCCAATCGCCATCTTTCACCCCTAGCGTGACCTCGTGGGGAACAAAACGGTAAGCACCCCCTTCATTTCCTACGGCAAATTCAAAACTTTTTGCCCCCTCTTTGACACTAGCGCTTACGGGAAGGGCCCTTACTAAATTGTTCCCTACCTGAATACGATCTTTTATGTACATTCCCGCAATCAGGTTGCCCCCCTTGTTTTCTATTTCGGTATGTTCGCGCAAGGCTTTCGGGTTCTGCTCAAAGGTAATATCAGGCACGGCATCTATAGGAACTTGGGTTATGATCCAAATACCAGCACCAATAAGTGCTAGCGTGAAGAGACCCACAATAAATTTATTATGGATTGAAAAATCAATGATTCTATTAATCATATGGGTTGCTATAATTCAGTTAGAAAATGTCTATTTCTGTCGAGAAATATTAACGTCAAAAATTAGGGTAATGAAATCTAAAACGAATTCATTACAACAGGATACAGGTATCCCCTAAAAAACTGAATTATACCTTGGGAGGTTGTAAGAGGTCTAGAGAAATATCTTTGCCCAAACTATCGAAATGGGCTAATTCTTCTTGAGGAATTGAGGGCTGAAAAGGTTCAAACGAAAAGATTTCAAAACTGACCGTATGTGTATGGCAGCAATGGCAGTGGCAGAACGGAGAACACAAATCGTTTAGGGCATGCCCGTAACCATCACCGCTATCCGCAACTACGGAAACTTGACCATCGGCAAGCGGTTCCATATCACTACAGGGTACCACATTGAGTGCCAGAAAGTAAAAGGACAATATGAAGGTCAATAGTTTCACGAAGCAAAGATAAAAAGATTTTGATCGGTGGTTGTTCCCCGAAGCATTCATTCGGCACAAAATAAATTCACACAAACCTCCCCACACTATATTTTAGCCCCAAGCCATAGAAGCTACAGATAACGCAACCACCACTTCTCCCTATGGTTGCTTTTATACCGGTCAAACCATGCGCATAAAGGATAGAGGGCTACAACAAGTACCGCCCAAATTAGGTACACCACCCCTAGACCAAAACCATATCCCTTTAGGCCTGGTTGCATTGTAACCCATAGGTCCACATACATATCCGATGCCCTAAAGCCTGTTAATACCGCTGCAAATAATGCCAGTAAGTGAATAACATAAATATGGATTATATAAAAGAACATGGGCACACGACCTATGATTACCAATTTATCAAATACCCATCCCTTCCATTTTTCGGCAAAGGCCAAAAGCATAATGGATGGGCCTATCGTAATTAGCAGGAACAACAGTGAGGGCGGATATTTGGTCACATTAAAAAAGGACATCAACGTATAGCTCCACGAACCTTGTGAAGTCCACAAATACGGATCTCCATAATAATTCATAACCCGGAGTATCAAAAATGCCACGGTAATCCCAGCGCCCATTTGCAGGAGAATTTTCGCCCTGGTCTTACTATCAAAACTCTGTTTATAGATGGTTCCAAAATAATACCCTAAAGGCATCACAAAAACCCAAGGTAAAATAGGATAGGCAACAAAGATCCGAACATCGCCATAAGTCAACAATTTAAATCCATGGAGAAACGACCAAATACCGGAATTCAGGCTTCCGCCCGATTCGAAAAAATCGAATAGGTTATGTCCGCCTACGACCAAGGCGGAAAGTATCAAGACCACTCTCTTGGGCAGATGGATCAATCCTGCCAAGAAAATCATCGCCAGACCAAGAATCCATATTACCTGCAGCATACTATAGGACAAATCGAATTTAAAAAGCCATGCGAATTTTACCACGGTAAGCTCTAAGAAAATTAACCAAAAGCCACGCTTAAGAAGCCAATTAGACAAGTATTTCAAACCTTTTCGCTGGCCGACAAAAAAAGCGGATGTTCCCGCCAAAAACACAAATACGGGCGCGCAATAATGGGTGATAAATCGCGTAAAGAAAAGAGGGCCGTTGGTTTGTGTTAAATCGGTGGGATCAAAAAGAAAGGCATCGTAATGAAAATAATCACGCACATGGTCCAAGGCCATGATCACCATGACCAAACCTCTTAACATGTCTATTGATTTAATTCTGTTATAGGTGGTTTTAATCATACCATTAATACTCGGAAATTAACAGTTTAATACATTTATAAGAAACAACAACGCTTCTTTAAGTAGGATTAAGGTAAACCAAAATGTAAGTTATTTCATAAAGTTCTTATGTGCTGCGCACAAAAATGTATAAGCTGCAGCTTTTTGCTTATAAATGGGAGGTTTACTGCATCACCTGATCCGTATCCGCTCATATTAAGACCTATGGGGAATTACGACAAAACATACGGATTAGCATACAGGATATTAGTCGTGCAGAGCCGAGGCTTAATCAAAAGGTTTACCTATTTTTATGCAATTGTGCACAAAACACAACCGTAGAATGAACCCTGGCCCCAATGGTTGGCCAAGACTTTTGACAATACATAAAGCATATGAAAATAGGAATTTTAGGAATGGGTGGAGTCGGGAGTTTCGTCGGGGCAAAACTTACGGAAAATTACAAAGACGATCCAGATACCCAGATTGTTTTTATTTGCCGCAACAAAACCAAGGAAAGCATTATCACCAATGGCCTTTCATTAACCACGGAAGGCAAAACCATTATGTGCAAACCCTATTTGGTATCGGATGACAGCAAGGAAATAGGTTTACTCGATCTATTGATCGTATCGACCAAATCGTTTTCACTCGGTAACGCCATTGGCCAATATCAAGATTGCCTGAAGAAGGAAACGATAATACTTCCTATACAGAATGGGGTAGACTCAAAAAACGTAATCGAAAACAGCATTGACCAAGACAATTCAAAAATACTCGAAGCCTGTATCTACATCGTTTCAAACATAGAACGACCGGGAGTAGTAAAACACCTTGGGGGCCCAGGAAAAATTTTCTTTGGAAATAGCGATGGCCAAGATTATAAATGGTTAGAAGAACTATTGGTCAAAGGGGGCCTAAATGCAAGCTACACCAAGGATATCAAAACCATACTATGGAAAAAATACCTTTTTGTTTCTCCCTTGGCCGCAATGACCGCAGCGCTCGACATTACACTTGGGGAATTGGCCGAAAACCCAGCACACATGGCCAAACTTGAAAAAATGATGAAAGAAGTCCGAGAACTGGCGAAGCACTTCGGCATCACCCTAAGCGATATGGATATCAACGAGGCATTGGCAATGATCTCAAATTTCCCCTACCAATCAAAAACCTCCCTTCAATTAGATATTGAAAGCAAGAATAAAGATACCGAAAAAGCCAATTTGGTCGATTATATGATAACTACCGGTAAAACATTCGGGGTCAAGGTTGACCATTACGAAGAGATGAGTGCAAAAATCACGGTTTGATGTAATCCATGGATATAATAAAACAAGTTAAAGGCTATTTGGTTTGGGTGTTTATATCACTACTAGCCGGAATTGCACACATGCGTATCATCTTAGGACCAAAACCGAAGCCTTCCACCGGTTTTTTAAAAATGTTTGACTGGGCTTACGGCGTCGCCCTACTTCACGTAGGGTTGGTCATTGGAAGCATCATAGCCTTTCTATTCATTATTATCGATCATTTTTACCTCAAGAAAAAACTCGCAGCCAATGCAAACCGAAGCTTGATCCGCCTTCTGGTTATTTTGATCTTGGCCCTTATCGTTGGCACAACGCATTATATATGTGAGGAGGTCATTGACATCATCTAAGAATACGATGTAAATAGGTCTGTATGTTTTTTATAGGATTAAGTCACTTCTCCCCGTCACTTAAAGATTTTACATCCCACCTTGTAAAAACAATCGGAATAAAGGTCCTAAGGCCCCGTATCGAAATATCGTGATATTGCCTTATCTTTGTAAGCTCAAAACCCGTTGATGTCTTACACACTCTTATCTTCCCCTTTACAAGGCTTTACCGATTTTGTTTTTCGCAATGCACAGCAAAAGTTTTTTGGAGGAATAGACACCTATTATGCCCCATACATCCGGTTTAACCGAAAGATGATCATTAAGGGGTCTTACCAGCGTGATTTGAATCCTGAGGTAAATACTTCCTTGGAACTCATTCCACAAGTAATGACGGCTGACGTCGAGCATTTTTTATTTGTGATAAAATATATTCAGTCTTTAGGATATACGGAACTGAACTGGAATCTGGGGTGCCCTTACCCTATGGTCACCAATAGCGGAATGGGTTCGGGCCTTATTTGCAATACCGAAAAAATAGACCACATATTAGATCGTGCACATAGCGAGACCGATGTTACCATTTCGATGAAAATGCGTCTCGGCTATGAGAACAGCAATGAAATACTAGAGGCCTTTCCCATACTGGAAAAGTACCCTCTTAAAAACGTGGCCATCCATGCCCGACTGGGGAAACAATTATACAAAGGAGGCGTAGACCTAGAAGCCTTCCAAAAATGCGTGGATGTAGCAAAACACACCTTGTACTACAATGGCGATATCACTACCGTAGCACAGTTCAAGACCTTGAGGGAACGCTTCCCATCCATAAACCATTTTATGATAGGCAGGGGCCTTATCGCCGATCCGTTTTTACCCAGTATGATTAAAGCGGACACTACGGACTACCCTGTCGATCGCTGGGATATTTTCAGGGAATTTCACGATACCATCTACACACAGTACGACGCCATGCTTTCGGGACCGACCCCTATAAAGATGAAAATGCTTGGTTTTTGGGAGTTTTTTTCCCAATCTACCCACAACCCGCAAAAAGTCTACAAGGCCATAAAAAAAGCGGGGAATCCTGTGAAGTATAGACAGGCCGTAGGGGAAATCATAGCGGCACAAAAAAGACAACTCAAAGCATAACTAATTCTGGTAATATCTAACTTCATAACCAATACGAATCTTCACATTACAGCATAGAAAACAATTACGCTAAAAAAGCTTTATCATCTATATAGAAAATGATAATCAGTTACAACTAATTTATTAATGCTTACCAATTCCCTCTATATCAGTTGAAATCAAACGCCTAAACACCCACCAAAATCTGGACAAATATGCGGTAACAGAATCCAAACATGAATAAAAAATAGGATAATAAAAAGTAATCCTATTAATAAAGCATGACTAATATAAACCTCATCTCCCGCAGGCTTGATTATAGGCCACAACAATCCGAAAATTCCTGTTACAAATAAAAAGAAAGGTATACCCGAAGAAAAAATTAGAACCTGTGCACTAAATTGATCTTTCAAGGCACCGTAAAAAATAAATCCTATAATTAAAGATAGAATCAATAAAATCCAATACACTTTTTTAGCCGTACCATTTTTAACTGTAGCCATGATATATGATTTTTTAATTAGAACCACATAAATATACTGGTTATCAAGGCAGTATTAAATGACCTGTATCATACGATGGAGTTATTGAAAAAAAGTGGGTTCGTGTAATTTTATCTTAAGAATGAACGCTGCTGATCTAAAAATTCTATTACAGCTATCTTAAAATCAATAAAGGTTGTAGTTAAATGTAGAATGCTATGTAACAAAAAAAAGCTACTAATTAAAATTAGTAGCTTTACAATTAAAGTGACCCCGGCAGGATTCAAACCTGCAACCCTCAGAGCCGAAATCTGATGCGCTATTCAGTTGCGCCACGGGGCCAATTTTATGCTAATTTCTGTTTTACTATGGCCGAAATGGTCTTACCATCGGCCTGACCGGCCAATTCTTTGGACACCATGCCCATAACCTTGCCCATATCTTTCATACCTGACGCGCCTGTGGCGTCTATGGTCTGGACCACTACTTTTTCTATTTCTTCTTCGGTAAGCTGTTCCGGCAAAAATTGCTCGATTACGGCTACCTGTGCCAATTCGGGTTCCGCTAGGTCTTCCCTACCTTGTTCCTTAAAAATAGCGGCACTATCCTTTCTTTGCTTCACTAGTTTTTGAACCAGTTTCACTTCTTCCTCCTCGGTCATTTCACCACCCGTCCCACTGGTCTGGGCCAAAAGCAAAGCCGACTTAATGGCACGGAGCGATTCTAGCGCAACGGCATCCTTTGCCCTCATTGCCGCTTTCATCTGTTCCATTACCTTTTGTTGTAAGCCCATGCTTTTTATTTAGGACTGCGAAGATAAAAAATAAACCCGAAAAAAAACTAATTTTTTCGGGTTTAAGCTTGAGTTAGTTAAGTTTATTTTGAAATCCTTAATCTACATTATCGTGTAGAAAAGAATTGTTGGAGCGCAACCTAATCTCATCGTTACTATCCTCACTTAACGTCGTTCTTGAAACCCTGGTTTCATCTCTTCTGACATCGTTTAAATCGATTCCCTGACGTCTGTAGGCCGGTTCTTTTTCAATTTCATCTATACTGCTCACACTGTTCTGGAACTTATAGTTGAAATCTTTCAGCTTTCTTCTTCTCTCATCTGCCCTTTCCCTTAAAAGGTCTTCGATAGGACTGTTCATCGGATCGACTTCAACAGGAGGCTGTTCTTGTGTTTCCACCCGTCTTTCAACCGCTTTCACCTCTATTCTAGGCTCTTCCTTTACCACCTGTTGTGGTTTTGGCGCTTGCTTTTGAACCGGTTTCGCCCTGTTCAGCTTATCCTCTATTTCCATATAGTCGTCTAAGCTATAGCGCTTTTCACCTTGGTCGTTGTGTTCTAAAACAGGAATGACCTCTACATGGCTTTTTACCTCGATATCCTTGACATCATCGTCTAGGCTAAAAGTAATCACGTTCTCTTGCTCCTCTTCATCCACCTCGTCTTTTTGCGTCAAGGGCATATCAAAGCTCATAGTGATCTGCTCTTCCTTTAGATTGTCGTATGGAACGGTCATGGGATCGACCACCTCCATATCGTTTATTGAATCTTGAGCATTTACGATTACAAAATCGTCTTCTGAAGTATCTACTTCGGCCACTTCCTCTAAAACCTCTTCATAAAAAACGTTGAAGTTTTTGATATAGCTTGTGGTCTCCACTAAATCCATACCCGGCTCCTCTTTCACATCTTCCTCAAGAGTGTGTTTGATCACCGGCGCTTCTTCCTTTACTGTTTCGATCGGCATTTGATGAACGATATTCTTTCTAGCCGTCAAATCGTGTTGGGCACGTTGCTCATCTTCCAAAGTATGGATGATTTTCTTGGCCTCGGTATTGACGATATCGTTCTGCTGATCAACATCGAAACCCGTAGCAATAACGGTTACGGCAATCGCTTCTCCTAAATCTTCGTCTTCACCGACACCCATGATGATGTTGGCGCCATGGCCGGCCTCGACCTGAATATAGTCGTTGATCTCACCGATTTCATCGATAGTGATTTCTTGAGAACCTGAAACGATAAGCAAAAGTACGTTCTTGGCCCCACTGATCTTGTTATCATTAAGTAGGGGAGAATCCAAGGCTTTTGTGATAGCCTCGTGCGCCCTTGCGGAACCGGTTGCCTGGGCCGAACCCATAATGGCGGTACCACTATTTGAAAGTACCGTCTTGGCATCCCTAAGGTCAATATTCTGGGTATAGTGGTGGGTAATAACCTCGGCTATACCTCTTGCCGCGGTCGATAATACTTCATCCGCTTTAGAGAAACCTGCCTTGAAACCTAAGTTTCCGTAGACTTCACGTAGTTTGTTGTTATTGATAACGATCAAGGAATCTACATTGGAACGTAGTTTTTCGATACCGATCCTTGCCTGTTCGCAACGCATTTTACCTTCAAACTCAAAAGGCATGGTAACGATACCCACGGTAAGCACGTCCAATTCTTTTGCTTGTTTGGCTATTACCGGTGCGGCACCTGTACCGGTACCACCACCCATACCAGCGGTAATAAATATCATTTTGGTAGTAGTGGCCAACATCTGTTTGATCTCCTCCATACTTTCCAAAGCGGCCTGTTCACCTACCTCAGGGTTGGCACCAGCACCCAAACCTTCGGTCAATGAAACACCCAATTGTATTTTAGTAGGCACAGGACTATTATTTAAGGCCTGTGAATCGGTATTACAAATAACGAAATCTACGCCATTGATACCCGACTGGAACATGTGGTTGATTGCGTTGCTACCACCGCCCCCTACGCCGATTACTTTAATTACATTGCTTTGATTCTTTGGAAGATCAAATGAAATTCCATCAAATTCCGTGTTGTTGTTCATAGTGTCTTTTATTACTGGTTAATGTGTGTTTCTGTCTTTTACTCGGCATTATCCAAAAAGTCCTTCAACTTTTCCGACCATTTATCAAATACCGATTTGCGCTCTTTCTTGACCTTAGGCCCATTTGACTGGGGCGCTTCCTCTTCGTGTCCCGCCATAACGAGCTCTCCTTCGTCTACGAGCGTTTCTTTGGTTTCTGCCGTTTTGATCTTTTTCTCATTGGCTACGGCGTTCATCAAAAGACCAACGGCGGTAGCGTAGAGGGGACTGGCGATTTCGGCATCTGAATCGCCTGCCAAATGTTCATTAGGGTATCCGATACGTGTATCCATACCCGTAATATATTCAACCAATTGCTTTAAATGCTTCAACTGGCTACCGCCACCTGTAAGCACTATACCTGCAATCAGTTTCTTTTTCTGTTCTTCATGGCCGTAATTCTTGATTTCCGTATAGACTTGCTCTACAATCTCAACAACCCGTGCATGAATGATTTTCGAAAGGTTCTTAAGGGTAATTTCCTTAGGCTCCCTACCACGAAGACCGGGTATGGAAACAATTTCATTATCCTTGTTTTCACCTGGCCAAGCCGAACCGAACCTTATCTTTAAAAGTTCTGCCTGCTTTTCAATAATGGAGCAACCTTCCTTGATGTCTTCGGTGATGACACCGCCACCAAATGGAATTACGGCCGTATGCCGTATGATACCATCCTTAAAAATGGCCAAGTCGGTAGTACCGCCCCCTATATCGATCAATGCCACACCGGCTTCTTTTTCTTCCTTGCTCAAAACCGCATCGGAAGACGCCAAGGGCTCTAGGGTGATGTTCCCGAGGTCGAGTCCGGCGCTCTTGATACACCGGCCTACATTCTTGATGGAAGAAACCTGGCCTACCACCACATGGAAATTAGCTTCAAGACGGCCACCATACATGCCAATCGGCTCTTTGATCTCGGCCTGTCCGTCCACTTTATACTCTTGTGGAAGTACGTGAATGATCTCTTCACCCGGAAGCATTACCAACTTGTAAACCTGGTTACAAAGCTTATCTAAATCATCATCATTGATGACCTCCTCAGAATCGGGCCTGGTGATATAATCGCTATGGTGCAGACTTCTTATATGCTGCCCGGCAATACCGACCACAACCGACCCAATCTTCAAACCGGAATTGGCTTCCGCCTCTTCCACAGCCTGCTGTATCGATTGAATGGTTTGCGTAATATTGTTTACAACACCACGGTGCACCCCTAAACTCTTAGATTTACCGATGCCCAGAACCTCAATTTTACCATACTCGTTTTTCTTACCGATTATGGCTACGATCTTGGTTGTTCCAATGTCCAATCCTACCGAATAATTACCTACTTCCATAACTTAAATTTTGGTGCACACTACTTGATTGTCAAACTCTAAACTAACAACATCATAGTTTTGCAGAGTTTTGTCTTTATTTGCCTTGGCGTAAAATGCCTTGAAATTGCTAAACTTTTCTTCCAGTCTTTCTACGTCACCTAAATCGACAACAAACTCTTCCGTACGAAAACGAAGCTGATATTCATCTTCATTCTCGATATGTAGCCCAATGATGTTTTTCTTCAGAAACTCGTCCGTATTGACATAGTTCAAAATTTTATATACATCTGCCAAGCCTTTTTCCGTGGTGCGGCCCGTGATTATGGGTACGCGTGCAGAATAACTCGTTGACAGCGGCATCCGCTTTCCGTCCTCGTCAAGGTAAAATTTTGAATCCCCTTCTATACGTCCGATTGGTGTGCGTTGAATGATTTTCGACGCCAACTTACCGTTTACAGTAAGATAAACTTGGGCACTTTTCACCATTTTGTTGGCCTCAATGGCCTTCTCAATAGTATTCAAAACTAATTTTTCTTTGGGCACGTTTTCAAGACTGCCGAATTTTTGTATTAACAATTTATTAACCGCGCCTTCCGTAATGAACAAATTTTGATTTTCCACAAAATCGATGGCAATGCCGTTTATGCTTCTTTTCGCACTTCTTTGGTTAGAAAATGCGTAAAGCCCCGTTATTACAACGACCAAGGCCAATAGCTTTATGTAGTTATAATTAATACGCATCTTGTAATTCTTTTGTGATTTTACTTACTTCCAATCCTATATCTCCGGCCCCCATAGTAATAAGTACCTCTGGATTTTGCCGCTTTATCTCATCTAGCAATTTGGATTTCTCGATTATTTTTCTTTTCGGGTTTGTAATTTTCCCCAGCAACCATTCCGCCGTTACCCCTTCTATCGGTTTTTCGCGTGCGGGATAGATATCTAACAACAGCACACTATCAAACCTTGAAAGGCTTTGGGCAAAGGCATCGGCAAAATCCCTGGTTCTCGAAAACAGGTGGGGCTGAAAGACCGCCAATGTTTTTTTGCCCGGATGCATTTCGGCAACCGCATCGTACACCGCATTTATCTCGGTAGGATGATGGGCATAATCGTCGATAAAAACAAACTTCTCCGTCTTTATTTTATAGGAGAACCGCCTTTGCACCCCTTTGAAGGTCGCCAATGCACTTGCCAATTTTTCAAGGGGCAAGCCCGCACGGGTCGCCATGGCAAAAGCCACCAATCCGTTTAAAAGATTGTGCCGGCCCGGCTTATTGAACATTACGTTGGTCAAAACGGTTTCCGGCGTCACCAAATCAAAAACATAAGTACCGTTTTCTATTCTTAGGTGCGTTATACAATAATCCGCCCCGTCTTCTATACCATAGGTTATACCTTTCAAGGGAAGACCTTTTCGCACAAAAAGGGCTCCATCCGAGGGAATCTTATCGGCAAACTCTAAAAATGACTTCTGTAACTCTTCCGGATTACCGTATATATCCAAATGGTCGGCATCCATAGACGTGATACAGGCCACATTGGGGAACAACCTCAGGAAGGAACGATCGAACTCATCTGCCTCGACCACCGAAAAGTCGGTCCCCTCAAACACAAAGTTACTATTGAAATCTTCCGATATTCCTCCTAAAAACCCCGTAAAGGCAGCACCGGACTCTTTGAGCAGATGTGCCAAAATACTTGTGGTAGTCGTCTTGCCATGGGTACCCGCAACAGCCAAACAAAAGCTGTCTTTGGTAATAAGCCCTAAAACTTCGGAGCGTTTTTTGATTTCAAAACCCTGGGCCAAAAAATATTGATATTCCGAATGCTCCAAAGGCACTGCCGGAGTATAGACCACCAGGGTGTTTTCCTGATTTTTAAAACCTTCCCCCACCGCTGAAATATCATCATCGTAATGAATGGCGACACCCAAGCCGGAAAGCTCTTCGGTAAGTGGTGTTTCGGTCTTATCATAACCTGCCACTTGCTTACCAACGAACTTAAAATAACGTGCCAAAGCAGACATACCAATGCCTCCGATGCCAATAAAATATACGTTATGTATGCGTTTTAAGTCCATTTCTACTTCTTCCCATGCCATTATTTACGGGTGGCATTCCCAATTAATTTTTCAATTTCGTCCACGATATCTTTTGTCGCGTTCGGCAAGGCCAATTTTTTAATGTTCGCCGACAAACGTTCTTGTTGCCCCTTATCATTAAAAAGCCCCATAAACACCCTTTCAAACTTGGCATCCAACTCACTTTCCTTCAACAACAATGCCGCATTATCGTTTGCCAATGCCCGGGCGTTCTTCGTCTGGTGGTCTTCGGCCACATTGGGCGAAGGAACAAATATCACCGGCTTTCCTACAATGCACAATTCAGAGACCGAACCCGCACCCGCACGTGATATGATAATATCGGAAGCAGCATAGGCATAATCCATTCGATTTAAAAAATCGAGCACCTTTACCGAATCGGAATTGTATTTCGCATATTCATCGATATAGAGCTTTCCGCATTGCCATAGAAGCTGTACCCCGTTTTGCTCAAAAAGACCGAGGTTCTTTGCCACCAATTGGTTAATTCGTCGGGCACCAAGGCTTCCTCCCAAAATCAAAAGGGTAGGCACATCGGTTTTCAATCCGAAGAACTTCAAGGCCTCGTTTTTATCGGCCGTCATTTCAACCAGGTCTCCCCTGACCGGGTTACCTGTTTTTACGATCTTGTCCTTGGGAAAAAACCGGTCCATTTCATCATAGGCCACACAAATTTTGGCCACTTTATCTTTCAGTAGTTTATTGGTAATACCCGCATAGGAATTCTGCTCTTGCAATACGCAGGGCACCCCTTTTCCGGAAGCGACCTTCAACATTGGCCCACTGGCAAATCCCCCAGTACCTATGACGGCATGCGGTTTGAATTTGCGTACTATTTTTCCGGCCTGTATCAAACTACTTATTACTTTAAAAGGAAACATTAAATTTTTAAGGGTCAGTTTCCGTTGCAACCCGCTAATCCACAATCCCTCGATCTCATAACCTGCTTGAGGCACTTTTTCCATCTCCATTCTATCCTTGGCGCCCACAAATAAAAACTGCGCGTCAGGATGCCGTCTTTTCAATTCGTTCGCAATGGCGATCGCCGGATAAATATGCCCGCCCGTTCCACCACCGGAAAGTATGAATCTATAATTGCCCACTCAACACTTCTAAAGGGTTCGTTTCATCTATCTCTTCGGACGGCTTTTCTACTTTAGCCTCCTTATTGCTCACACTCAAAATAACACCGATGGCCAAGCAGGTCATCCAGCTACTGGTACCACCGCTACTGATCAGCGGCAAGGTCTGCCCCGTTACCGGAAAAAGCTCGACCGCCACGGCCATATTGATCAACGCCTGAAAGACTATGGGAAGCCCTACCCCAAGCGCTGCCAACTTACCGAAAATAGTGGCACTTCCATTGGCCACGACCACGATCCGGAACAGCAGGAACATATAAAAGAACATAAGGGCGAAACCACCCACCAGTCCATACTCCTCCACGATAATGGCATAAATAAAATCCGATGAGCTCTGTGGCAAAAAGTTTTTCTGAATGCTTTTTCCCGCACCTTTACCGACAATACCTCCCGTAGCAATGGCAATCTTGGCCCGCTCGATCTGGTAATCGGCCTCGGTATCTTCCGAATCGGCAAAATTCTCTACCCTACTGATCCACGTATCGACGCGGTTCGGGAACAGCCCTGGAATAGCCTTTGCCGTAAGTATAAAGAACGCCAAGCTCAATACACTCGCCCCAATGATACCGAACAAATATTTTAGCGGATACCCCCCTAAAAAGCAAAGCAAGAGTACCATTGAAAATATAATGGCCGCCGTTGAAAAGTTCGCGGGCAAAATTAAGGCCACCGTTAGAAAAACGGGAATCCACAAGGGCAATATACTTCTCTTAAAGGTAATCTCTTTATGCCTTACCTTACTCAGGTAGCGCGCCACATAGATCATTAGCACCACTGCGGCCAGGTTCGATGTCTGGAACGAGATACCAACTATGGGAACGCTGATCCATCGGCTTGCGTTGGCCCCGCCTATAGTAGTACCCTGGGCCAGGGTAAATACCAACAAAACCAGCACCAAAGGCATGGCGATCAAAGACAAACCCTTAAAGAAATGCGAGGGGATACGATGAACACCATAAATGATACCAAAGCCCAAAAACAATAGCAATGCATGTTTTACCAAATACCCAAACGTGGTTCCGTTACCCACTACATAGACCAAATTACTACTGGCACTATATACCGGCAAGAACGAAAACAAGCCCAAGAGGGCCGCAATGGCCCAAATAGCTTTATCTCCTTTGATATTTTCAAAAAATGCGTTCACTGCGTACTGTCTTTACAAGTTCTTTACTGCGGCCTTAAATTGGTTTCCGCGATCTTCATAGTTCTGAAACAAATCAAAACTGGCACATGCCGGAGATAACAGAACCGTGTCTCCCCTCTCGGCAATCTTATAGGCCACTTTAACCGCTTCGTCCATGGCAAAGGTTTCCACCATTAGATCCACTACATTGCCAAAGGCATCCTTTATCTTTTCATTGTCCAATCCCAAGCAAACGATAGCCTTTACCTTTTCACGAACCAAAGGCATCAGCTCCCTGTAATCGTTACCCTTGTCCTGTCCTCCGACAATCCATACAATAGGTGTTTTCACACTATCCAAAGCATAGAATACGGAGTTTACGTTGGTAGCTTTAGAATCGTTTATATACTGTACATGGTGTATTTTCAATACGTTTTCAAGGCGATGGGGGGCTCCTTGAAAATTAGCGATACTATCACGTATCGATGCTTTTCGTATGCTCACCAATTTTGCCGCTGTCATTGCAGCCATAGAATTTTTTAAATTGTGTTTTCCTTCAAGTGCTAAGGCGTCTTTTGTCATTTCCAATGTCTCGTTAGTTATGTTCAGTATTATGTTATTGTTCTTTAGATATGCTCCTTCCCCCAGTTCCTGTTCTATGGAAAATGGGAGTAATTTTGATTTAACGGGATGCTTTTCAAGCCAGGCAACAATCACCGGATCGTCTGCGTCATAAATTAAAAAGTCGTCTTCGTTCTGGTTCTGTGCTATTCGGAATTTTGAAGCGACATAATTTTCAAACTTGTAATCATATCGGTCCAAATGATCCGGCGTAATGTTCGTTAGGATGGCGATATGCGGTTTAAAATCCACAATCCCGTCCAACTGAAAACTGCTGATTTCCAAAACGTAGAAATCATAATTGTTCTCAGCGACCATTTTAGCGTAGCTATCACCGATATTCCCCGCCATCCCTACGTTCAACCCACCTTCTTTTAACAAGTGGTTGGTCAACATAGTAGTGGTGGTCTTTCCGTTACTTCCGGTTATACCGATCAAAGTAGCATCGGTATATCGCGATGCGAACTCAATCTCCGAAATAACAGGAATGCCCTTATCGTGCAATGCCTTCACCAATGGAACCGTATCGGGTATACCCGGACTTTTCATGACCAGATCCGCATTCAGGATCTTTGCTTCCGTGTGCTTTTCGGCTTCCCAATCAATATCAAAATGTTCAAGAACGTCTCTATATTTCTCTTTTATCTTTCCCCGGTCCGATACAAAAACCTCGAACCCCTGTTGTTTTCCTAAGATGGCCGTACCCACTCCGCTTTCGCCTCCTCCTAAAACCACCAATCTTTTCATCTTATCTAACTTTCAAGGTAACCACGGTTATGACCGCTAAAAGGATGGCAATAATCCAAAACCGGGTAACGATCTTACTTTCGTGATATCCTTTTACCTGATAGTGATGATGGATGGGCGACATTAAAAAAACACGCCTACCTTCCCCAAATTTCTTTTTGGTATACTTAAAATAGCCTACCTGTATCATGACCGATAGCGACTCGGCAAAGAAGATTCCGCACAACACGGGAATCAACAATTCTTTTCTGATAATAATGGCGATCACGGCAATGATGCCCCCGATCGTCAAACTACCGGTGTCTCCCATAAAAACCTGGGCCGGAAAGGCGTTATACCAAAGAAAGCCCACCAATGCCCCCACAAATGCCGTTATAAAGACCACCAATTCTCCCGAATTGGGGATAAACATAATATCCAGGTAATTTGAAAAGATGACGTTACCCGACACCCAAGCAAAAACCCCCAGTGTAAAAACTATGATGGCCGACGTACCCGCCGCAAGGCCATCGATACCATCGGTAAGGTTGGCCCCGTTGGAAACCGCCGTTACGATAAGTATCACGATCGGTATGAATATCAACCAAGCGTAGTCACGGGCACCTTCTCCCGCCCAACCGATAAAATCGCTATAATCCAACTCGTTGTTCTTAAAAAAAGGAACCGTGGTGCGCACCGATTTGATTTCCTTGCCTATAACGTCACGTACGGTCAATTGCTCGGTAATAATGGTACTGGAATCGTCCCTCATGGTCACCCCGGGATGAAAGTACAAGGTCGCCCCAACCCCAAGACCAAGAACCACTTGACCCAACACCTTAAACCTACCTTTAAGACCTTGTTTATCTTTTTTGAATACCTTGATATAATCATCGGCAAAGCCTATAAAGCCCATCCAAAGCGTAGTGACGATCAGCAAAATGATGTAGATGTTATCAAGTTTTGCCAACAAAAGCACTGGAATCAAAGTTGACATGATAATGATGAGGCCGCCCATGGTCGGCGTACCCGCCTTTTGCTTTTGTCCTTCAAGACCAAGGTCACGTACACTCTCACCTATCTGCTGTCTTTGAAGAAAAAGAATAACCCGCTTACCATATACCGTTGCTATCATCAACGAAAGCAGAATGGCCATGGCCGCCCTAAAGGTGGTGAACTGAAACAAGCTCGCCCCTGGCAACTGGTATTCATTTTCTAAATATTCGAATAGGTAGTATAGCATCTTTTAAGCTTCTAGTCTTTATATTTTCTTTGGTCTTCGTTATTTATCCAAGCGCTTAAGCACGTCTTTCACCGTTTCAAAATCGTCAAAGTGAATGCGCTTTCCATTCGTTTCCTGATAGGTCTCATGTCCTTTTCCGGCAATGAGTATGATATCTTCGGCATTAGCCAACTGGCATGCCGTTTTTATAGCCTGCTCCCTATTTTCTATGGATAGGATTTTCTTTACGTTCTGTGGTTCCACCCCTTTTTCCATAGCATCTATAATGGCTATGGGAGACTCCCCTCTCGGGTTGTCGGAGGTAAAAATGGCCTTATCGCTCAACTGCGAAGCAATATGACCCATAACCGGACGCTTAGAGCTGTCTCTATCGCCACCACACCCCACAACGGTGATAACGTTTTCATTTCCAGTTCTCAGCGTACTGATTGTTTCCAGTACGTTTTTTAGCGCATCCGGCGTATGGGCATAGTCAACTATAGCCGTAATTTTTTTACTCGATATAAAATATTGAAAGCGGCCGTCTACGTTTTCCAGTTCGCTCAACAATCGCAAGGTTTCCAAGGTTTCCATGCCCAACAGGTCGGCCGTGGCAAAAATCGCCAACATATTATAGGCATTGAAATGACCTATAAGCCTTGACCAGAGTTCATGTTCGTTTATTTTGAGCAACGTACCGCTAAACTGGCTCTCCAGTACCTGTGCCCGATAATTGGCATAGGTCCTAAGGGCATATGTATACTTTTTGGCCTTGGTATTCTGCAACATAACCGCTCCGTTCTTATCATCTATATTCGAAAGGGCAAAAGCAGTTTTAGGCAGCTGATCGAAAAGTATTTTTTTGGTATCCCTATACTCGGCAAAAGTCTTATGATAATCTAAGTGGTCATGGGAGAGGTTGGTAAAAATAGCCCCCTCAAAGGTCAAGCCTTGTGTTCTTTTTTGATGGATGCCATGCGAACTCACTTCCATAAAGCAGAACTCCACCCCGGCCTCGTTCATTAGGTGCAAATGCGCATTGATCGTCAATGCATCGGGAGTGGTATGACTGGTGGCGTACACTTGATCATCAACCATTATTTTAATGGTAGACAAAAGCCCTACCTTATACCCCGCCTTCTTGAACAATTGGTACAACAGACTCGATATGGTAGTCTTACCGTTGGTTCCGGTAACCCCTACCAATTTTAAGTTTTTGGAAGGATTGCCGTAAAAATTGGATGCCATCATGGCCAAGGCCGTATTACCATCCTTTACCTCTACATAGGTTACGCCATCTATTATCTGTTCCGGCAAGGTTTCGCACACAATAGCCTTTGCCCCAAGGTCAATGGCCTTGCCTATGAACAAATGGCCATCGGTCAACGTTCCCTTGATAGCCACAAAAACATCGTCCATTTCGACCTTTCTAGAATCAAAACGGATGTTGTTCACCAATACATTGGTAGAACCGATTACATCGGTCAGGCTTGCCCCGAACAATATGTCCTTCAATAGTCTCACGATAGCTCTAGTGTAATTTTTTTAGCTTCCTTAATGCTCGTTCCCTGGGAAACGGACTGTCTTTTTACTTTTCCATTGCCCTTTACCTCTACCTCTATCCCAAGGTTTTCAAGGATCGAAACCGCATCCATACCGCTCATACCCTTCACATTGGGCACTTGCTTGTAATGTTTTTGGGCTTCGGCATAATATTTTTGATACGATTTTTCCAATCGCGGGTCTTCCATCTTGTCCATATCCACCTCGTCTACCAAAGGAGAAGTCGCATATACTTTCTGCGCTATGGACTTGAATACGGGCCCCGAAACATCGGCACCGTAGTACCCCACACTTTTATCCGGCTCATGGATAACCACGATACAGGAGTACTTTGGGTTTTCAGCAGGGAAATACCCCGCAAAAGTCGATATGTACTTTAGTTTATCAGGATCTTTCGAAACGTAATTTTTTTGCGCGGTCCCCGTTTTACCCGCCATGGAAAAATTAGGCGAATACAACCGGTGGCCCGTACCGTATTTTTTTTCGACTACATTTTTCAGCAGTTCTTGCACCTTGGAAGCGGTTTCCTTTGAACAGATCGCTTCGCTGATCACCTCTTTATCGAACTTTTGAACGGTGCGGTCCCACTCCTTTACTTCCTTGATCAATCGAGGCTTTACCATTTCACCATCATTGGCAATGGCATTGTAAAAAGTAAGCACCTGCAAAGGCGTCATGGATACCTCGTAACCATGGGACATCCACGCCAATGAAATACCGGACCAACCCTTGTCGCCAGGAAACCTGATAACCGGCTCCCCTTCCCCTTTTATAGGGAGGTCCAATTTTTTATGGAGGTTCATACGCATCAAACGATTGACGAATTTCTCGGGATCGTTCTTGTAATTATTGTGGATCATTTTTGCGAAAGCCGTGTTAGAGGAAACCTCAAAGGCATGCCCTGCGGAAATCTTACCATATCCGCCCCACTTGGAATCCCTTACCGTTCTATCGTAAATTTTCCATCTTCCGTTCTCGGTATCGAGTACAGTACTGGTATCAATCACCTTATCCTCAAGGGCCGCCACAAGCGACATCAACTTAAAGGTAGAACCCGGCTCGTGCGATTCCCCTATGGCGTAATTCAAGCGCTCATAGTATTTACCGGCTTCGGTCCGTCCCAAATTCGATATGGCCTTCACTTCACCCGTTTCGGTTTCCATAACGATGACACAACCATGGTCGGCCTTATAATGCTCCAATTGCCCCAGCAAAGCGTGGTGGGCGATATCCTGAATATTAATATCGATGGTAGACACCAAATCATACCCATCTTTAGGCTCAACGATATTCTCCCACCCGATCGGCTTCCACTGGCCTTTGGCAATTTTTTGCTTTAAACGCTTCCCTTGAACACCCCTTAGGTATTCACCGTAGGCCCTTTCGAGCCCCACTCCTGAATAGTATCCGTTTTCGTCTACGTTCTCATAGCCCACACTGCGCTCCGCGATTTTACCCAACGGATGCTCCCTAACCGTTTTCTGCTCTATGATCAAACCGCCTTTGTACGGCCCCTTATTGAATAGCGGAAAATCTTTGACCGCTATGTATTCGGAGTAATCAAGGTTTCTGGCTATAAGGGCATATCTGTTCTTGTTCACCTTGGCCTTCCTCAAAACTTGCTGATAGTGCGAAGACGATTTACCCAACATTTTTGAAAGCGCATTGGACAAGGGAACGATATTCCTCCTAAAGTCTTCCTCACTCACGGTAACGGCATCGAAACGGATGGTGTAGCGCGATACGGAAGTCGCCAATAGACTACCATCGTCAGAATATAGATTACCGCGATTGGGCGCTATGGTAAACATCTTTTCAGTGCGCTCCATCGCCAAGGCCTTGTACTTATCGCCTTGCACAAACTGGATATTCACCAATTTGAAAAGCACGGCAATAGCGAACAAAAACATGAACGCCGTTACAACGTACAACCGGGTCAATATGCTTTTTTCGGTTACGGCCACTATTCTTCCTTCTTATTGTTTGATTTAACCTTTATTTGTTTTGGCGGCACCTCTGACGGGTACAAGCCTTTTTCCGCCACGATCTGCATTACCGTAGATTCCAACTTTAACTGTTGCACGTCTGAGCGCACATCTACAAATTCGTTCCGAAGCTCTTTTACCTCTTCGTTCAATGCCGCTATCTGATGCACCTTTTTATCGGCACTATGCGAACTACCGATCATAACGGTGGCCAGAAAAGAGGTGAAAATGATAAACAGCCAATTTTTGGGGGCGTCGCCGCTCACCAAAAACCTACCTTTTAATATGTTCAACAATCCTTTTTTCATTTTTTCGCTTTTCTTTATTCCTTTTACTTTATTTAATTATGCGCTCCGCAATTCTCAATTTGGCACTGCGGGCACGATTGTTCCTTGCTATTTCCTCTTTGGAAGGAACTATAAGCGACCCCACTTTTTTGAACGGAACATCAACATTTCCGTAAAAATCCTTCGGCGCCTCACCTTGAAATTGTCCTTCCCGTATAAATCGCTTTACCAAACGATCTTCCAAGGAATGATAACTTATTACACTTAGCCTTCCTCCTTCATCCAACAACTCCGGAGTCTGCAACAAAAACTCCTCGATTACCGCGATCTCTTGGTTCACTTCAATGCGAACGGCCTGATATATCTGGGCCAATATCTTATGCTCTTTGGCTTTCGGCAAGAACTTCTGCAGCGCCTCTTTCAACATTTCGGTAGTCTTGATCGGCGCTTCTTCCCGTTTTGCCAAAATGGTCTTGGCCATTGCATTGGCATTTCTTAAATCCCCATACTGAAAAAGAACCCTTCTTAAATCGTCGTAATCATAGTTATTGACCACTTCATAAGCCGACAAGAGGTTCCTTTTGCTCATCCGCATATCAAGATCGGCCTCGAACCGGGTAGAGAACCCACGTTCAGCTTTATCGAACTGATGTGAGGAAACACCAAAATCGGCCAAAATCCCATCCACTTTTCGAATACCGTAGAACTTCAAAAACTGCCGGATGAACCTGAAATTCTCATTGATCAGCGTAAAACGCGGATCGTCAATGGCATTTGCAAGCGCATCTTCGTCTTGATCGAAAGCGAACAACTTTCCTTCGCTTCCCAAGTACTCCAATATCTTTCTCGAGTGCCCACCGCCACCAAAGGTGACATCGACATACACACCGTTCTCTTTTATATTGAGTCCGTCAACGGACTCTTGCAACAATACAGGATTATGATACATAGCTTTCGTCATCTCCGTCATCACCCATTACCTCTTCCGCCAAATCGGCGAAATCCTCAGCGGTTTCTTCCAATACTTTCTCATAGCTATCCTTGTCCCAGATCTCTATAATGTTAATGGCCGAACTCAAAACCACCTCTTTGGAGATGTTCGCAAACTCCACCAGGTTTTTCGGTATCAACATTCGTCCCGTACCATCGATCTCAATGACTTTCACTCCGGCCGAAAAACGACGGATAAAATCATTGTTTTTCTTCTTGAAGCGGTTTTTCTTGTTCATCTTCTGCATCAGAAGATTCCACTCCTCCATAGGATACAATTCCAGACAAGGTTGAAAAACAGATCTTTTGATCACAAAGCCTTGATTCAAAATCGGTGACATCTGATTTTTTAGGGCAACCGGAATCATTACCCTACCTTTGGCATCGGCCTTACAATCGTATGTCCCAATGAAATTGATCACTTAAAAAAGCTGTTTTACAATACTATAACTCAAAACTACAAATTTTATTACCACATTTTACCACTAATTACCACTTTGTTAATAAATAGTGGGTTTTCGGCATAACTTGTGGTTAAATTTGCTTGAAAAAAAATGACGTTTTTGACCGCTGAATGAAAAATAATGGCCAATTCTCGCTTTATTGAGCTATACTTGTAACCAAGTCATAATAGGATTATGCCTATCTTTGGCCAACAGACCAAGAAGTATCTTGAATGGAAAAAAATTTAATTAAGGAAGGAAAGTTCCGGTATATAGAGATAGGCGAAGGAACGCCGCTCATTATTTTACACGGTCTCATGGGAGGGCTAAGCAACTTTCAAGGTGTCACCGACTACTTTCCGAAAAAGGGGTATAAGGTGCTCATACCCGAGCTACCGATTTACGATATGCCAATGCTTAAGACCAACGTAAAGCAATTTGCCAAGTTCTTGGCCAAATTCATTGAGTTCAAGCAGCTTGACAACGTTATACTACTGGGCAATTCCCTTGGAGGGCATATTGGCCTCCTACACACGAAACTCTATCCGAAAATGGTAAAGGCCCTCATTATAACCGGAAGCTCCGGATTGTACGAGAGCGCCATGGGCGATGGGTATCCAAGACGAGGCGATTACGAGTTCATAAAGAAGAAGGCCCAAGATGTATTTTACGATCCCGAGATCGCCACCAAAGAAATCGTAGACGAAGTATTTGCCACGGTCAACGACCGTAAAAAGATCATAAAGACCTTGGCAATCGCCAAAAGTGCCATTAGGCACAATATGGCCGACGACCTTCCTAAAATGAACACCCCTATATGTATTATCTGGGGAGAGAACGACAGTGTAACACCACCCGACGTAGCCAAACTCTTTCACGAGCTGCTACCCGACTCGGATCTTTACTGGATCGAAAAGTGTGGCCATGCCCCTATGATGGAGCATCCTGACAAGTTCAACGAGATTCTTGACAGCTGGCTGACCAAACGCAATTTCTAACAACCCTTCACTTCTCTTAAACAAGCTTAAAGGTGAACATTAAATCGGCAAATTTCGTAATCAGCAATACCGATGTGGCCAAGTGCCCCAACGAACCCTTGCCCGAGTACGCCTTTATCGGAAGATCAAACGTAGGCAAATCATCTTTGATCAACAGCCTAACCGAGCGAAAAAGCCTGGCCAAGACATCGGGCCGACCGGGCAAGACCCAATTGATCAACCACTTTAAGATCAACGGTAATTGGTTCTTGGTCGATTTACCCGGATATGGTTACGCCCGAGTGTCGAAAAAGAGCAAGAACACTTTTCAAAAATACATTACCGACTATTTTATCAAGCGCGAACAACTGGTCTGCGCCTTTGTTCTAGTCGATATTCGCCACGAACCGCAAAAAATAGACATGGAATTCATGGAGTGGCTGGGCGAGAACAACATTCCGTTCTGCATTATCTTTACCAAAGCCGATAAACTCAAGCCCAAGGCCATAGAAGAAAACGTAAACAAGTATATCTCGGAATTATTGAACGGGGTATGGGAAGAAGCCCCCTCCTATTTTATCACTTCCTCATCAAAGGGCTATGGCCGTGACGACGTACTCAATTTTATAGACAACATCAATGCCGACTTTTTTAAGGCTACAAAAGCTTAGGCCTTCACCCTTTCTTCAATAAGCCGTATCAACGATTGTGCATCTTCAATGGTATTCATTTCCTCCGTAGACACAAATACCTGAAGCTCTCCATTGCCCTGGGCCAATATGATCGGAAAACTAAACTTATTGCCAAACTTGGAAGCGTATTGCTTCTTGTATTCATCTTTGTGCAAAAACTCCATTTCCAAATCGGTTTGCTCCCGAAATTGCTTCCAAATTTTGTTCTCGGTAAACACCCCAAAGGTAATATCGCATAAATTACAATTGTACGTACTGGGGTTTAAAATTTTGTGGGCACTATCTAACAATGCGTTTTTCAAACCAGAATCGGCGTTGTAGATAAAAATAAGTTTTTGAATATCGGAATCTTTCATAATGCAATGTAAAACTATATATTTATGTACTTAAAAGAACAAAAGCCATGACCTATAAATCAACCGTATTACTTTTGTTCTTGATTACGGCTTTCTTTTCCTGTAAGTCACAACAACCGACCTTAACTTACAGTAGCGAGGACTTAAAAATCATCCCGCTCTCCAAAAACAGCTTCGTCCATATCTCTTACCTATCGACCGGAGACTTTGGAAAAGTGGCCTGTAACGGACTTATCTACATAAACCAAGGCCAGGCCGTTGTTTTCGATACGCCCACCGACAACGAAACTTCCGAAGAGCTCATCCATTGGATAACCGAAACTAAAAAACAACAGATCAAGGCCGTGGTCATCAACCACTTTCACGACGACTGCCTTGGCGGGATCGAGGCCTTTCACGAACTAAGCATTCCCTCTTACGCTAGCAATACGACCATAGAACTTGCTAAAAAAGAAGGAAACCCGGTTCCACAAATTGGTTTTGACACCACCAACGAACTGACCATTGGGAAGCAAAAAATAATCAACCGTCATTTTGGCGAGGCCCATACCAAAGACAACATTGTAAGTTACATCCCTAGCGAGCACCTCCTTTTTGGCGGATGCGCCCTTAAATCGCTCAATGCCGCCAAAGGATACCTAGGCGATGCGAACACCAACGAATGGGGCAACACCATCAAAAAGATAAAAGCAGCCTATCCCGACCTTAAAACGGCCATTCCCGGACACGGGGAATACGGAGGCTCAGAATTACTGGATTATACCATTTCCCTTTTTAGCACGAAACAATAAGCCAACACAATATTCAAAGACCCAACACTATGCACACTACAATACACAAAGCAGACACCAGAGGTCACGCCAACCATGGCTGGCTAAACAGCTACCACACCTTTAGCTTCGCCAACTACCATGACCTCGAGCGCATGAATTTTGGTGTATTAAGGGTGCTAAACGACGACCAAGTAGCCGCCGGAATGGGTTTTAACACCCACACCCACAAGAATATGGAAATCATCTCCATTCCCCTAGAGGGCGACCTGGAACACAAAGACGATATGGGCAACACCACAATCATACGTCAAGGCGACATACAGGCCATGAGTGCCGGAACGGGAATACAACATAGCGAAAAGAACAAAAGTCGGGATCAGCAGGTAAAATTCCTGCAAATATGGGTACTCCCCAACAAGGTCAACGTGAGTCCACGTTACGACCAAATCAGCCTCAAGCCCGATAGCCTTAAGAACAATCTACAACAGATAGTTTCGCCCCATGCCGATGACGACGGCATTTGGATCCATCAAAACGCATGGTTTCACCTAGGCGATTTTGACAAAGGCCAAAAGACCACTTACCAACTTAAAGACCCTGCAAACGGCGTCTATATTTTTCTTTTGGAAGGAAAATGTACGGCCAACGGTATTGCCCTGGACAAAAGGGACGGATTGGGAATAGAGGAAGCCGAGCGTATAGACCTCTCCTATCTTGAAAATTCAAAAATCCTTTTAATGGAAGTCCCTATGGCCAATTAGAAAAGTCCTTATTTTAAATCCAATTTTTCCGCAAAATAATCGCAAAAATCTTTCATCGTTGCGGTCATTTTCTCGTCTTGGGTGGCTTTCATAAAGGTATCGGACAAAGAAACCAAAGTCTGATGGAAGAATATTTTCATTTCATCAACGGGCATATCTTTTGTCCACAAGTCTATCTTGAGTGATTCTTTCGACTTACTGTCCCAAACCGACAAAAGCATGGCCTTAGCCTCTTCGTTGTCTATTCCCCCGTCTTGAGCCGACCATGTAAGTTCTTCGGGTACGCGGTTTTCGTCTAAACCAACTTTCAACGTTATTTCTGAAGTGTGCAACTTTGCCATATTATTTCTTCGGTTTGTAATTTGATTTTTTAAATATTTCCTCTGCCGGCAAATTGAGCATTTGCTGCAAGCTTAACTCGTTCCTATCCATAAACGCCCTTACGATCTGCCAACCTATAAACCGGCCTATACGTCCTGGCGACTCATTATCGAGTTCCAGTCCGAACTTCGAAAAAGGAGCCAGATCAAGAAAGCGAGGCCCTAACTTATTATCGGTACTATATAAATATTCCCTTTCAATAAAATTCCGCCATATAGGCTCTTCATTGGCTATGGCCCAGGCCAATTGCTCTTCGGAATAATTGATCCGCTGGGCTTCCGAAACCAAGGGCAACAATCTATCCTTAAGGTAGAGTTCTTTGCCGTAGTAGATCATTTGCGCCAAAAAGCTTCTGTCGTTTGGGGCGGGCACCACTTTTTTCGCAAAGGCACTGGCCACATCAACCGTCAAATAGCGTTTGTCAAGATCTGCCCTGATGTACTTTTGAATATCGACGTAAAACCTATGGTCGGCACCCAAGTAGTTATCGAGACCTATAAGCAATAGCGTATCGGTCAAAATAACACGGTTGCTATAATCGACATCGGAAGTCACCGTTACGACCTTTGGCGCATCGAATTGCGGGAAATAATATTTTATATGCTTGAACAAAAGCTCGAGCGACTGCTCTTCTTCCGAAAAATCGGAAAAGGCCTTTTCCACCTCGTCTAAAAGTTCCACCTGAACCGTATCCTGCATTTTAGCTATCCAAATACTATCTGAATACTGTTTCGGGAACAGATAGGGGTATTTTTTCTTCAATACCGGCAAATCTTCGGGTCGGGCCGCCGCAAATTCCTTATCGAACCTATCGATTTGCACATCTAATTTTATCTTCTTGACATCTTCAGACAGCTTTACACTTTCTTTACACCCGATAAATGAGGTAGAAATTGTAAAAATGACAAAAAACGTCGCCAGTTTAGAAAGTAATTTCCGATTGATTTCAATATTTAACCTCAAGACATTAATTTTAGGGCACAAAGTTAGTCGATTCCGACAAAATGAACATCCTATGCAGACAGAAAAGGTAATAGATTATATTGTTGACTGGTTAAAAGAATATGCCGTAAACGCGAAAATGAAAGGATTTGTCATCGGCATATCAGGAGGAATCGACTCTGCGGTAACTTCTACCCTCTGTGCCAAGACAGGTCTTGAGCTCTTATGTCTTGAAATGCCGATACATCAAGCCGAAAATCAGGTTACGCGGGCTTCCCGACACATTGAGTGGTTACAACACAATTTTAAAAACGTAAAACGGCATGCCGTAAACCTAACACCGGTATTCGACAGCCTTGTTGCCGCGCTCCCTCCCGTCGAAAACGAAGAGGAGCGTTTTATGTCCTTGGCGAACACGAGGGCACGTTTACGCATGAGCTCACTTTATTATTTTGCGGCCCTTGACGGCTACCTGGTTGCCGGAACGGGAAACAAGGTAGAAGATTTCGGCGTAGGATTTTACACCAAGTACGGGGACGGCGGTGTCGACCTTAGCCCGATTGCCGACCTATTAAAGACCCAAGTATACGAAATAGCCCGTGTTCTAGGGATTAACGACGATATTCAAAAAGCGGCACCAACAGACGGCCTGTGGGGCGATGACCGTACCGACGAAGATCAGATAGGTGCAAGCTATCCTGAACTGGAATGGGCCATGAAAATGCAGGAAGAAGGTAAAACCGCCGATGATTTTACTGGTCGTGACAAGGAAGTCTTTCTAATCTATACGAAGTTCAATTCCGCTAACCGCCACAAGATGATTCCGATACCCGTATGCGAAATACCACACAGCTTATTATAGTAACTTGACCTAAAAGGTGGTAGTCTAATCGAATAAATTCATAAAAAGCCCGTTTTTTATGAAAAAAATAGCAAATTTGTTTAAAGAATTAGATTTTTAAGCCTTACATTGCATGTCAGTATTTTTAGACGGGCTAACAAGCGTTTATTGATCTAGATTAAAACTATCAACATGATAAAAGTATTAATTGCGGACAACCATCCCATTATTAGAATGGGTGTGACTAATGTTCTTGAATCTGCAAATGGGTTTGAAATGGTAGGTGCAGTATCAACGACTTCGGAACTTTTCAAAAAATTGGAAAGTACAAGTCCCGATGTCGTAATGCTGGAAATGGACATTCCTGAAATCAATGGAATAGCCACGCTAAGAAAAATCAAAAAAGAACACCCTAACGTAAAAGTGCTAATGTACAGCGGTCAATCTGAAGACGTGTATGCATTAAGTACGATTCGCGCCGGTGCCTTTGGATATCTTTCGAAAGCTTCTGACATCGATTACATTATCACTGCAGTAAAAAAAGTAAGCGAAGGTAACATGTTCATCACGAACGAACTCGCCCAACGATTGGCTTTCGACGAAGGTACACAGAAACCAAGAAGGTTCTTTAGAAAACTTTCTACACGTGAGGTGGAAGTACTGAAATTACTAGCTAGCGGGAAGCGAAACAAAGATGTTGCCATCGGTTTGAACTTAAACGAAAAAACGGTCAGCACCTATAAGGCGCGTTTGATGAAAAAGTTAAACGTAGACAATATGGTAGACCTTTTGCAACAGGCAAAAGCGTTAGAATTGTACTAACAAGACCCTTCGTAAGACGTACAGACCCTGATGATTTCATTAGGGTTTTTTTATGCCCCAATATTTCGTTTTCACCTTAGCCAATAATCAAGAAAGCACACGGTTCAGTTTTTTGTTCAACAACTTATTGAGTTGCAGGTAGTTCATAATCTCCTCAAGGGTTTCCCTATGGTCTTGCTGGCTTTCCTTCGTATGTTCTTGCAATGACGTCATCCGCTTCTTTATAAGAAAACAACGCAAGGTCAAAATGGTCTCACTTACCAATTGGGCCACCCCCTTTTTCTTCTCTTTCGGGTAAATATCCTTTCTTTCCCAACTATGGAGCACATACTTTTCCTCTTCCATCAATATGGAGGAAATTTCCGATACCAACGGTTGGTCCAAGCCACTTAAAAACGTATTTATCGTAAAATTGGTATCTTGGTTCAATGCCTCGATGAGTTTATAATAAATGTTTCGAAACTGCTCGTTCGCCAATTCGATTTCATCATCTTGCAGGTCCAAATAAATTTTTTCGTATACCTTGGCCTCTATCGACTCAGGCTCAAGTATCAGATCGCCCTTCTCGTTTTCTTTGAGCACCAAATCTTCAAACTCTTGTTTTTCATCCCCATAAAGCAACAACAGTTCAATAATCTTACGTTCGAGCAAATATTGTACATCTACCTTCTCTTCGGGTGCATCGTTCTTTACAACATCAAATGCCGTCTGCGGAGGCTGTTGTTTTTTTGCGGTATCAGAGGCTACCTTCTTGCCCATTTGCGCCAAAGTACTGAACAACACCCCTTCGGATACCTTCATGATATTGGCACATTCCTGAACATATATCTCCCGCTTGATCGCATCGGGTATCTTCGAGATACTCTGTACGATATCGCGAACCGTATCGGCCCGCTTTATAGGATCGTTGGCCGCCTCTTGAGCCAATAAACCGGCTTTAAACTGAATAAAGTCTTGTGATTTCTCCTCGAGATAGCGCTGTACATCTTCAAGGGCATTATTTTTGGCAAAACTATCTGGGTCTTCCCCTTCCGGAAAGGTACAGACCTTAACGTTCATACCCTGTTCCAAAATTAAGTCGATACCGCGCAAAGATGCCCGTAGGCCGGCAGCATCGCCATCAAAAAGAACCGTAATGTTTTTTGTCAACCTATTGATCAGCCGTATCTGCTCAGGTGTTAGGGCCGTACCACTAGACGATACTACGTTGTGAATTCCCCTTTGATAGAACTGTATCACATCGGTATACCCTTCTACCAAATAACAATTATCTTCTTTGGCTATGGACTGTTTGGCATAATAGATTCCGTAAAGCACCTTGCTCTTGTGGTAGATATCGCTTTCGGGGGAATTTAGGTATTTGGCGGCCTTTTTATCATTACCAAGAATACGCCCTCCAAACCCTAAGACCCTACCGCTCATGGAATGTATCGGAAACATTACCCGGCCCTTAAACCGATCAAAGGTTTTTGGGTTATTCGGGTTTTGACCATCGTGTTTTACAATGGTAAGTCCGGTTTTCTCAAGGTAGTTCAGCTTGTAACCTTCCTCTAGGGCAGCCTTGGTAAAACCGTCCCACTGATCAAGACAATACCCAAGATTGAATTTTTTTATAGTGTCTTCGGTAAAGCCCCTTTCCTTAAAATAACTCAATCCAATGGCCTTGCCCAGCTCACTCTCCCATAACATTTGGGCAAAGTGCTTCTGCGCATATTCGGAAACCAGGTACATACTCTCACGCTCATCGGCCTCTTGCCGTTGCTCATCGGTCCGTTCGGTCTCCTCTATCTCTATATTGTATTTTTTCGCCAAGTATTTTATGGCTTCGGGATAGGTAAAATGTTCGTGCTCCATTAAAAAGGCCACCACATTCCCGCCCTTTCCGCTACTAAAATCCTTCCAGATCTGTTTTACGGGAGACACCATAAAACTAGGTGTCCGCTCGTCGGAAAAAGGGCTGAGCCCCTTAAAGTTAGACCCCGACTTTTTCAATTGCACAAAATCTCCGATAACCTCTTCTAAACGGGCAGTTTCGTATACTTGGTCAATTGTGGTTTTAGAAATCAATTTTGGTGATTTTTATGTGAAAACGAATCTCACAAAGATAAAAAGAAAAGTACTCTACCCTATTTTCAGGGATATCATTTTAGCTAGCAAAAGGGTATTTTACACCCAGCCATTGTCTCAACTTTGCCCCATAGATTTTTAACCCTATTACAAACCTAAAAAAACAACATTATGATCTGGGGAATTACATTAATTTTATTGAGTATCGTAGCCGTACCATCATTACTGCTATCAAAAAAACCGAACGCCGAAGAACTCTTGGAAAAAATAGAGCCCTACCAAGGATGGATCGGTATTGTATTTTGCTTCTGGGGCGTGTGGGGCATTATTAGCGCCATCTTAAACCTAGGATGGCTGACCTCCGCTCCGGTCTGGTGGATTACCTTTCTTGCCGGCAACATTGTTTCGGCAGGACTTGGTTTTATGTTGGGCTCAGGGCTCATTAACAAACTATTTCTATCAAACCGCCAAGATGCACGTGCGAAAGCCGAAGAGCTACGCCAAAAAATTGCACCGAAACAAGGCAAATTGGGGATATTGGGCATATTCATAGGTAGCTGGATGATTGTCGCCTCATTTTTATACTCCGTTGCATAAGTTTAAGGCACCTGAAACGTTTATTCAAAAAAATACATACTTTTTTACATCACCCAAAAGTCGATTCCATGAAAAAAGCAATAACAAGTTTAACCTTAATTTTTTTCTCATTTATGACATTTGCACAAAACAGCCATCCGAACAGTATTAACGTCAACGGTACTTACGAATACAGTATAACACCGGAATACAGCTGTAGAATGGTCGTAAGCCTAAACAATGTGTATTACGATTCACAAACCATGAGCCTTGAAGAGGTAAAATCGGGATACTTCGAAAAACTGACGAAAGCCGGTATCAAAAAAGAGCGCCTTAAAGAATCGACCCTGTATTACGAGCTATTGGGCTACGAGAAAGAAGGTACCGTAATCGAGTTCAGGACCAAGTCCCTCGATGAAATGCAAAAATTCCTTCATGTAAAATCGATTGGCGTTACCCGTTCCGATACGAATTTTGAAGTAGAGCTAAGTGAGGACGAAATGGCCGATTTTGCAAAACACGCCTATGAAGACGCGAAGAGCAAGGCTGCATCGATTGCCCAAAAAATTGGGCGAAAAATAGGCAAGGCCTTATACATTAGCGATACCAACCCCAGCAGGATTTCAGAATCTTTGTATTACGGCCATACCGACGAGAAGAGGTTGTACGCAATCTCCGTATCGTTTGAGCTCTTATAAAGGGAATACACTTATTCTAAGGACTATTTTACGACTCCTCGACTTAAGATAAGTCGAGGAGTTTTTTTTATGGAAAGGCTTCCGGTAAAAATTTGATCCACCTACTTTTTCCGGTCGACAACGTAGTTGACCATCAACTCAAGGGAATCCCTATAGCTTGACGGCGGATAGCTGGCAAGGATTTTCAAGGCCTCCTCCTTAAAGAAAAGCATTCGTTGTACGGCGTAATCCAATCCCCCATTATTTTTCACGAAGGCAATCACCTCCTTGACCCGCTTCTTATCTTTGTTGTGGTTCTTTACGGAATTGATCAGCCATTTTTTTTCGGCCTTAGAACAAGTGTTAAGCGTATAGATCAGTGGCAGGGTCATTTTTTGCTCCTTGATATCGATCCCTGTAGGCTTTCCTATCTTGTCCTCCCCATAATCAAAAAGGTCGTCCTTTATTTGAAAGGCCATACCACAAAGCTCCCCGAACCTACGGAAGGTCTCTACATCAGGTGAATCCGGCTGTACGGAACAAGCCCCCAAACTACAACAAGCCGCAATCAGGGTCGCCGTTTTCTGTCTGATAATATTGTAATACACCTCTTCGGTAATATCTAGGCGACGCGCTTTTTCTATTTGCAATAGTTCACCCTCGCTCATTTCACGTACAGCTACCGAAATAATTTTTAAGAGATCAAAATCTTCGTTATCTATGGAGAGCAACAAGCCCTTTGATAGAAGATAGTCACCGACCAATACGGCAATCTTATTCTTCCATAGGGCGTTTATCGAGAAGAAACCCCTGCGCTTATTACTTTCATCAACCACGTCGTCGTGGACCAATGTGGCGGTATGTATCAATTCGATTACCGATGCCCCACGGTAGGTACGTTCGTTTACCACTCCATTATTGAGCATCTTGGCGGTAAGAAATACGAACATAGGCCGCATTTGCTTTCCCTTACGATTAACGATGTAATAGGTAATACGGTTCAGCAGCGCCACTTTAGAAGACATGGCCTCGCGGAACTTCGTCTCAAAAAGCTCCATCTCTTGGTTTACTGGCTCTTTTATTTGCGCTACTATTTTCAAAAAAATCGGTTTAGCTGGTTACCTACTTAAGCGCATAAATTTAAGGAAAAAGAAATGAGTACATCCTATGCTTCCCCTAGTAATCGCAAAAAGCACAAAAGATAGTCTGATCGTACGATTTACCCTATAAAAAACAGATAATTTGAATACACGTTCCACCTCAGAAATACACGAATTCCCTATTGTTTATTAGCCAACTGACCACAGGCGGCATCGATATCCTTGCCCCGCGACCTTCTCACCGTAACTACTATACCGTTTCTTTCCAAGGTATTCACGTACATGTCTATGGCACTGTTCGAAGCCTGTTGAAATTCGCCGTCATCTATGGGGTTATACTCAATAAGGTTCACCTTTGAAGGGGCAAACCTGCAGAAATCAACCAAGGCATCGACATCGGTCTGCGAATCGTTTATACCTTGCCATACGACATATTCGTAGGTTATTCTACTTTTCGTCTTTGCATACCAATACTCCAAGGCCTCTCGAAGGTCGGCCAAAGTAAAGGTAGCGTTAAAGGGCATTATAGAGGTACGGATATCATCAATAGCGGAGTGCAACGATACCGCCAATTTAAACTTCACCTCATCATCGGCCATTTTTCGTATCATCTTCGGCACACCTGAAGTGGAGACCGTAATACGCTTTGGCGACATACCCAGACCTTCTGGGGAAGTAATCTTATCTATGGCCTTCAATACATTATTGTAATTCATGAGCGGCTCTCCCATACCCATAAAAACAATATTGCTCAAAGGTCTATCGAAATACAGGCGACTCTCATTATCGATTGCCACCACCTGATCATAAATCTCATCAGGATTGAGGTTTCGCATCCGCTTTAAACGGGCCGTAGCGCAAAACCGGCAATCGAGACTACATCCTACTTGACTCGAAACACAGGCCGTAGTTCTGGTCTTTGTGGGAATAAGCACCGATTCAACCACCAAATCATCGTGCAAAATGACGGCATTCTTGATCGTACCGTCATTGCTACGCTGCATTTGGTCTACCTTTATATGGTTGATTACAAAATTGGCCTCGAGCATATCCCTGGTTTCCTTTGAAATATTGGTCATACCCTCAAAGGAGTGGGCCGCCTTTTGCCATAGCCACTCGTAGACCTGATTGCCCCGAAAAGCCTTATCTCCTTGTGAGACAAAGAAATTTCGCAATTGCTCTTTGGTCAATGCCCGTATGTCTTTTTTTTGTGCCTTCACATTTTAGAAGCTAAAAACCCTTCTTTACTTAATATACAAATAAAGAAGGGCTTGAAATTTATGCTTTTGCCAGCTTGGCAAAATTAGATTATTAGCATGGCATCACCATATGAATAGAACTTGTACTGCTCTAAAATGGCTTCCTTATAAGCTTTTTTCATCAAATCATGACCAACAAAGGCAGACACCATCATCAACAAAGTTGATTTAGGTAAGTGAAAATTGGTCACCATACAGTTGGCAATACTGAAATCGTAAGGAGGGAAGATAAATTTATTCGTCCATCCATCAAAAGTATTCAGGGTATGCTCAGAAGAAACGGCACTTTCAAGTCCGCGCATAACGGTAGTACCTACGGCACAGATGCGTTTTTTCTTCAACTTGGCATTATTGACAATTTCCGTAGCCTTTTCATCTATGACCAGTTCTTCACTGTCCATTTTATGCTTGGACAAATCTTCTACCTCAACAGGGTTGAAGGTACCCAAACCTACATGTAAAGTTACCTCGGCAAAATCAACTCCTTTGATCTCAAGGCGTTTCAGCAAATGCTTTGAAAAGTGAAGCCCTGCTGTTGGTGCCGCAACCGCTCCTTCATGCTTTGCATAAATGGTTTGGTAACGCTCCTCATCTTCCGGCTCTACGTCTCTCTTTATATATTTTGGCAATGGTGTTTGACCAAGCTCACGAAGTTTTCTTCTAAAATCGATATATGAACCATCATAAAGAAAACGCAAGGTTCTTCCTCTTGACGTGGTGTTATCTATAACTTCCGCTACCAAGGTTTCGTCTTCACCAAAATACAATTTGTTTCCGATACGTATTTTACGTGCAGGATCAACAAGAACATCCCAAAGGCGTTGTTCCTCATTTAATTCCCTCAACAAAAACACTTCGATCCTTGCCCCGGTCTTTTCCTTATTACCGTATAAGCGGGCAGGAAAAACCTTAGTATTGTTCAAAACCATTACATCGCCTTCATCAAAATAATTGATAAGGTCTTTGAACATTTTATGTTCTATTTTTCCGGTTTCTCGGTGAATGACCATTAACTTGGACTCATCCCTATTCTCAGCTGGGTATTCGGCCAATAAATTATCAGGTAATTCAAAATGGAAGTGCGATAGTTTCATTTATGAAATTTAGTTAAAAGTTTTGCGGTTGCAAATATACGATGTGTGGATAGGGGTTGTCAAGTAAAACACCGATTATATTGATTCTTATTGCATTGCACGGCATCACCAACCGATACATCTCCTCCAAAAAATCAAAAATATTTTTACAACACCCTAAATTACAGTCAATTACACCTCATCAACCAAGAAAGTCAATTTTTCAAGATCTTTCCAAAAATCAGGATATGATTTTGAAACCACCTCGGCGTCGTTCACATACAGCGGTATTTTCATGGCCAAGGGAGCAAAAGCCATGGCCATTCTGTGGTCATTATACGTATCTATGGCCACTTCGGCCTTCATGGTTCCCGAGAGCCCCAGGGTCAAGTCCTTGTCCGTTACGGAAATATCGGCACCCAGTTTCGACAGTTCGGTATGCAAAGCTTCCAAGCGATCGGTCTCCTTGATCTTTAAGGTATGCAAGCCGGTCAAGTGGCAACCCATTCCGAGTCCGAAACACGTAACGGCAATGGTTTGCGCTATATCGGGTGCGTTGCCCAAATCAAACTGTACCGTTTGTCCCTTTGGGGCCCCAACTTTCCTTAAGACAAGGGTGTTCCCTTCAAAACGGGTCTCCACACCAAATTCGGTATACAATTCCTGAAGAACACTATCTCCCTGTAGACTATTATCTTTATAGGCAGACAAGCAGATTTCACTACCGACCTCGCTCAAGGCAACAATGCTATAATAGTAAGAGGCAGAGCTCCAATCGGATTCCACCACCAAATTAACAGGACCTACCTTTGCTTTGGGCGACACTTTTATAGTATTGCCCTCGAAAGAGTTTTCCACCCCTATCTGAGACAAAAGGGCCAGGGTCATTTTTATATAGGGTACTGAAGTAATCTTACCGACCAACTCCAATTCGAGTCCGTTTTCAAGACTGGGCGCAATCAATAACAAGGAAGAGATATACTGGCTACTGATATTGGCAGGAAGGCTCACTTGACTTTTCTCCAGTTTCTTTCCCTTGATCAAAATCGGGGGATAGCCCTCATTTTTTCCATATGAAATCTCCGCTCCTAAATGCCGCAAGGCCTCAACAAGCACCTTGACCGGTCTTTCGGTCATACGTTTTGAGCCGGTGAGCGTTACCTGTTTACCCTCTTGTGAGGCAAAAAATCCGGTAAGAAAACGCATAGCGGTACCCGCATGGTGAATATCCACTACCCCATTTCCTATTTTCAACCCCTTTTGCATCACCTCTGCATCATCGGAGTTCGAAAGATTGTCAATGCTGATATTCGGATACAAGGCCTGCAGCAACAAAGACCGATTCGACTCACTTTTTGAGCCTGTAATCTGTATATTGTTACGCAATAATTGGTTTGACGGAGCGGATAGGTGTAGTTTCAAAAGTTGTTCTCTTTAATAGGTTCTTAAACCGGACAGATCACTTGGCGACCTATACGTTTGCCCTATGCTGATAGGGTATAATTTAAGTTGCCAAATATAATACTATTTGAGCTTTTCATTGTTGTGATGACGGTCATGATCTCGTTTTGTTTTCAAATCGAGCTTTTTATCAAAAGCCTTTTGAAGATCCACCCCGGTTTGATTGGCCAAACAGAGGGTTACAAAAAGAACGTCGGCCAATTCTTCACCAAGGTCTTTGTTCTTGTCCGACTCTTTTTCACTTTGTTCGCCATACCTGCGGGCAATAATACGGGCGACCTCGCCTACTTCCTCGGTAAGCTGTGCCATATTGGTCAATTCGTTAAAATAACGCACCCCGTGTTCTTTGATCCACTTATCTACTCTTTCCTGTGCTGTCTGAAGTTCCATTGGTAGTAATTTTGGATAAAACTACTTTTTCTGTTTGTTTTTCAACAACATTTTTAAAGAATTCTTTTAAAGAAGAATAGTGTTCAGACCCTATAACCGCTTGATTTAATTTAAGATCTATCATGAGTTGTAACTGCCGGCCACCACTCAAAATTTTATATTGAAAGCTTCCCATATTATCCATCATACCAATATTCATGTCTGCTGGTTTTGATATTACTTCATAATCATCTGGAATAGAAATAATCACCAAATATTTATCTCTCTTGGGAAACATCAAATCTATAGGGTATTTTCTCTCTTCCTGTTTGAAAGGATTTTCAGCCTCTACCAGGTGAAACAAGGGGGAAAAATAAATCTTATCCCCAACTACATCTGCCTGTTTATCCAAAACAAACTCATAGCTCTCTTGTACAGACTTACCATTACCTTTCTTATTTTTAATTAGATAGTTTGAAATTTCAATACCGTTGTTTCGGTTTTCCAGTTTTTCCAGATAGTCGTCTTCGTTGCTACTGCCGTACGTATTCCTAAACAAATAAGCGTTATAGTAATGACCCGTACTCCTAAATTTACCTTTCACCTCGCCATTTTCATCTAGCTTAACGTTCATTTGCACGTTCTCTAGTGAAAGTTGACTGGGCAAAAGATTTATTGAAACTGAAGAGCCATCTTTTTCGATTTTCTTACCAAACCAATTCAACGCCCTTGTCGGCAATAAATTAGGACTGGTATATTTATTGGTGGCATCTAGCAATATCATTTCTCCGTCAATTTCAACAGAAGCTATCACATAATTGAATCCTTCCATAGTCGGAAACAAAGGAATACCGTGCCCTCTTGTACTCACCAAAACAGGCTTGGCGTTCAAGCCGGCCTCTTGCAACATAGCCGTTAACATAAGATTGATATCGGCTACATTACCAGAACGTTCTTTATAGGCTCTTTTCACCCCCTTATCTACAGAGTAACCATAAATATTGTTCCAAGTCATACGGTTTTGTACATGGAAGAATATAGCTGCCATCAAATCAATTGAAGATGATGTACTTTTCTTTAAGACTACGAGATCCTCATCAAAATATTTGTTTGAGGTTAATTGCCCGCCAAAATCACTACTCTTATATATATTTTTAATTACATCCTCCCAAGTAGTCGTGTAGTTTTTCTGCATTTGCTCAGGAAACTTTATATACTGAAGCTCATATTTAACGGCACTTCTATAATTATTCATATCGTTTACGAAAGGCTCTTCCTTTAAAGCCGGCACGTCGCTCATATTATAATCCGTACTATTTATCTTATAATCAATATTTTGATTTATGTATTTTGTAGTAGTCGGAGCAACCCCTCCTGGGGTAGATCTTATTGAACCAGTTAAATTAATACTGCCAGATTTTGAGCTGTACTTGGGAGCTACGGTTAAATACCCTTTGATAAAGGGTTTAAAATTGAAATATTCCGGTGTGGCAAAACTTATTTCTTGTCTTTTTATCGGAATATCATATTGTAATACAATTTCATCTACAGAATAGAAAAATGGAGACGTAATCCTATATTGATATTCGATAACAGAACCTTCTTTTATATTCGGAAGGGTAAATTTCCCTTCCTTTCGGTACTTACTCAGTTCAGTCGTAAACACGGCGGATTTTTCCATTTTACTTTTTTCAACCTTCCCGTTCACCAAATTATAGGTATATGCCTTTAACCCAGAAATGGACTCCACATCACTATCGTCCTTATATAGCGTTTGTGAAATGGTGGCATAATCAAACCCCGCCTTATTATATATTTTAATGCGTTCAAAGACATCGGTTATTACTTTAAATCCAATGCCTTTAGTATAATCGAACCTGATGTTCTTACTCCTGTACAAAACCGTGGCAGCAGCAGTGGAATCTTTGGGATTAAAGGTTTCTTTTAACTCTTGCTCAGAAACTTTTCCGAATTTAAAATTTTGGGCATTTACCGAAAACACCACGGTTAAAAGAACCCAAAAAAGAGTTGTTCTAGTCTGTATCATGTTATTGGTTTTATGTAAAAAGTGGTTTGCTATTCTTTAAGAAGTACGATTGGTGCGTTATCTATACTCGCTACTTCCTTTCTAAAATCACGATAATCTTTATATTTTTCCTTAGGGTATAAACCTTTTTTCAAAAAAAAGCGTCGTTCATAATTGACGGTATTACTTTCTTCATTGCGTTCAAAATTTACGGTATATACCCCAAATTCATTTTCAATTTTCTTTGTACTTGGCAGCGTCTCTACCACATATCCTTCCGGAAGCCTGATTGTTGAATTATCCTCCTCTAAATATCCACGCTGAATTTCAAAAGGCAATTTTCTGTTCCGATAGCGGTCTGGAATAATATTTCTATTATTGAAAGCATTGGCTATAAAAAAAATTCTTTCCCCACTTGTAGAAGCATAATTTGTTGCACTAAAAGATATGTTCTCATTAAAGACCACATCCTTTTTATTGTTTTCAAAATGATAATTGACAACAGTAAGGTTATTTATGGAACTCCACCTATTTTTAATTTGTCTTACAATTTCCACTTCGGTTTCTTCCTCTAATCTAAAATGACTATTGTATTTGCTTCCTTTAGTCACAACCTCAGTTTGCCCAGATATACTACCATCAGGTTTTAATTCATATGTTGCTATAATGGATTGGTAATTATCTTCATTTACATAGGCCGTTGTAGTTATAATTTCACCTCCATCCGGCTTTACGACCATAACTTTTCTATCATCCGTAAAACTACCGATATACCCAAATGGAAGAATTTGTGACGTACAGTCCAACCAATAATACTTGTCGTTATAGGGTATACATAGAATTACATGGTTCCCCTGTGCCAAATCGGCGAAGTCATCTTCAAAATCAACTTTATCGTTTCCTGCCTCAACCACGGCATAGTAAGCTGTTACCCCTACTGCTTTTAACAATGCCCCGGTATAGTTCGAAAGACCTTTACAATCGCCATACTTTACACGGTCTACCTCTACGGCCGCAATAGGCTGCAGTCCACCAATACCTATTTGCACACTTACGTACCTAGTATTTTCCTGAACGTATTTATAAATAATCTTTGCTTTTTCAAGATTATCTTCCACCCCCGCCACTAAAGCTTTGGCTTTTGCGATAGTTTCCGGGCTAAGCTCATCTCTCCCCGATAAAAGTTTATTGCCTACCCAAGAACCAAGTTCGGCCCAATTGTCTACAGAACCATCAAATCCTTTATAATGAAAATTCTTGATTCTAGTCATCAAACTCGGAGTGATTCTTTTGAACGAAGGACTCATACTTTCCCTCTTTACAGCAGGGATATTATTCGCCAAGTAGCTTATTGAGTTGTTTGTTTCATTTTTTTCAAATTTGAAATTCTCCAAATTTTTCTCATGGATTATCGGCCTTAGACTTGGCTCTGCATAGGTAATGGAATAAAAGCTCTTCTCTACACTTGCAAAGAATCCTCCCAAAAAATACCAAGAAGGGATTGCTCCGGTATCAGATGTTTCATATTCATAGTTAAACTCAACCGTGTAAGGATAATTAATAGGGGTATAATTGTAGTACAGCTTACGGTAATCGTTATAAAGCGAAAAACCATCCACTATGTTTACATCCCTAAAATCCTTCTTTTTAATTTTTTCTATTTGCCTCCCTGCCGCATCATAAACAACAACATTAAGATTCTTTATGTTTTTTGAACCATCATACCCCAAGGCGGTCCTAGCGTGTTGGTCTCCTGCCCGGTTCAGAACGGTAACCACTTGTTTGCTCTTAACCGTCATTTTTTTTGAAGAAAAAATGTGAATATCCATCCTATCCAAGCGTACCACTGCATTGGCCATTTCGGTCAAATCCTCGTTTAGAAAAAGAGCTGGATAGTTTGAGTCTTGGGCATTTAAAAAGAAACTTATGAAAAGTAATGGAAATAAAAGCGGTAATCGCATTGCTTAGGTTTGGCATTGAAATTCAACACAAAACATACATTTTTCTTACATAGCGAAGAAAAAAATCGACAAAAAGCGCTTATTCCTTGTTTTTTGTATCTATTGCAATGGTAACCGGACCATCATTGAGCAAGTCGACCTTCATATCGGCGCCAAAAATTCCCGTACCTATTTTTTTGCCCAAATCGACCTCCATTTGCTGCACGAACTTTTCGTATAAGGGAATCGCCACATCGGGTTTGGAAGCTTTGATATAAGATGGCCTATTGCCTTTTTTAGTAGCGGCATGCAAGGTAAACTGACTGACCACAATGGCATCGCCCCCTACAGCTTTGAGCGACTCGTTCATGACACCATTGGCATCGTTAAAAATTCTAAGGTTCACGATTTTACGTGACAACCATTCAATATCCTCTTGCCCGTCGGCATCTTCAATGCCCAGTAAGATCAAAAGTCCGTTCCGTATTTCTGATATTATTTGGCCGTCTACCCTTACACTGGCCCTTGACACTCTTTGAATAATGGCTCGCATCGTTCTTAAACTGATTTCTTATTTTCTGATTCTACACCAAGAGCTACTTTTTTACGTCGTGGATATCGACCCTATAATTTTCCTCTTCTCCGGTTACCATTTGCACATAGCTCCTATAACGGCTCCATGCGACCTCCTCGTTTTCCAAGGCTTCCTTCACGGCACACTTTGGTTCATCGAGGTGTAGGCAATTGTTAAATTTGCAATTCCCCTTGAGTTTGAAAAATTCCGGAAAATAATCCCCTATTTCCTCCTTTTCCATATCCACGATACCAAAGCCCTTAATACCCGGCGTATCGATAATACGCGCCCCAAAATCCAAGTCGAACATTTCGGCAAATGTAGTGGTATGCTGGCCTTGTAGATGTTGTCCGGAGATTTCGGTAGTTTTCAAATTGAGTTTTGGCTCCAGGGCGTTCACCAATGTAGACTTTCCTGCACCGGAATGCCCTGCAAACATACTGGTTTTACCGACCATCATTTCCTTTACCTTATCTACATTTTTACCAGACTTGGCCGAAATACCGATACAGGTATATCCCACATTTCTATAAAGCTCGGCCAGGTATTTAATTTCCGCCAGTTCTTCAATAGTATAGCTATCCACTTTATTAAAAAGTAGAACGGCAGGAATATCATAGGCTTCGGCAGTAGCGAGAAAACGGTCTATAAAAATCGTATAGGTGGTCGGGTTGTTTAAAGTGACCAATAGAAACACCTGATCTAAATTGGCCGCAATAATATGCGTTTGTTTTGAAAGGTTTACCGATTTTCGAATGATGTAGTTCTTACGATCGTCAATACCGTGAATGGTGCCTACGGTATCATCGCCCAATTGTTCTATTTTGAACGCCACCTCATCCCCCACGGCGATGGGGTTCGTACTTTTTATCCCCTGAATCCTAAACTTACCCTTAATACGGCATTCGTAAAATTCGCCATCTTGCGTTTTTACGGTATACCAACTTCCGGTAGATTTATATACAGTTCCTTTCATTCTTTTCAATTTCATTACAAAGAAACAACTTTACTTCATACTATCAGCTTAAAACAGGCTGTCTTAAAGCTTGTTCCAACAAAAAAAGCCCCTATTCCCCCTCTGTTTTTTCACTATAAATGCAACCTTTTAGACTTTACTTTTGTCTTTACTAAACCTAATTTAAATTTTAAACGATGAAAAAGATAGCCGTAATAGCCTTTGTTTTAATTGCCACAACCCTCAGTGTGAACGCCCAAGAAATAAAAATAATTACCAGTGTCGAGTCTATTGTACCCAGCGGACTAGGGCGCTCAAGAATCATTGATGCCCAAGAGGAAAAGGATTTTGAAGAATATACCTCTGAACAGACCGAGGAAGACAATACCCGAAACAAATCTAAAAGGGGCACTATCAGGGTAAAGAATTTTGAGGAAACCAAACTCCTCAACTTTTACAATATTGCCGGTATCCGCTTTCAAAATATTGCCGCGAACGATGCCGTTATCTCCTCGAAACTTACGAATATGCTTCAAGAAGGATGGGAGCTGGTCTTTGTAACCAGTGGCGTAGAAGCCGATGCCGGCGACAACGATGCCCAGGGAATTTTCATTACGCGATATATTTTCAGAAGGGACTAAAAACACATAAAACGGCTTGTCTTTCGACAAGCCGTTTTATTATAGTATATCGAATAGGTACTACTATCCGTTTACAATCTTCTCTTGATGATTGATCGACTCTTGGTGAATGGCCTTGAACATTTTAAGGACAAATTCTTCACTCAATCCGCGAGATTCCCCTTCCAAGATCATGGCTCCCAAAATCTGGTTCCAACGGTTCGACTGTAGTACGGCTACATTCTTCTGTTTTTTAAGCTCACCAATACTATCCGACACCTTCATACGTTTGCCCATAGTATCGATCAACTGGTTGTCGAGAATATCTATTTGCGCCCTAAGGTTGCTCAATTTAGCATTGTATTCGGCTTCGCTGTCGGTCTCTTTCCTGATACGCAAATCTCTCATGATCTGCACCAACTTCTCCGGAGTAACCTGCTGAGCGGCATCACTCCAAGCATTGTCGGGATCAAAATGGGTCTCGATCATCAATCCGTCGAAGTTCAGATCAAGTGCCGTTTGCGAAACATCAAAGATCATATCACGCTTACCGGTAATATGCGATGGGTCATTGATCAAAGGCAAATCGGGAAACTTGTTTTGGAACTCGATGGCCAATTGCCATTCGGGAATGTTCCTGTACTTCGTTTTCTCATAGGTAGAGAATCCTCTGTGGATGGCCCCTAACTTTCTGATCCCGGCGGTATGCAAACGTTCGATACCACCCAACCATAAAGCCAAATCAGGGTTTACAGGGTTCTTCACCAATACGATCTTATCAGTACCTTCCAAGGCATCTGCCAATTCTTGCATGATAAACGGACTCACGGTCGAGCGCGCTCCGATCCACAATAGATCTACATCATACTCCAATGCCAATTCAACATGGGCACGATTGGCTACCTCTGTGGCCGTTTTTAATCCGGTTTCTTCCTTAACCTTCTGTAACCACTTCAAACCAAGTGCGCCAACACCTTCAAAGTTTCCTGGTCGTGTTCTTGGTTTCCAGATACCCGCACGGTAGTAGTTTACGTCGGTATCTTTTAACTCGTGAGCAATACGCAACACTTGTTCTTCGGTTTCAGCACTACATGGCCCTGCTATTACTAGTGGATGGTCTAACCCCATATCATCCAACCATGTTCTCATTTCTTTTGAATTCTCCATTACTTCTTGTTTAGTGGTATTCCGTTTAAAATTTCCTTTATTTTATTAGTATCGTTCATTTCGTTAAAAATTCCCGTGTAATCTCCTTTTTCCAATAGCTGTTTAAACTCTTGGAGGTTCTGTATATATTCGGTCAAAGTTTCGACCACATTGTCTTTATTCTGTTTAAAAATTGGCGTCCACATGGCCGGCGAACTCTTGGCCAACCTTACCGTACTCTCGAAACCACTGCCCGCCATGTCAAAAATATCACGTTCATTTTTCTCTTTATCGATTACGGTCTTTCCCAACATAAAAGAGCTGATATGTGACAAATGCGACACATAGGCAATGTGCTTGTCATGGGCATCGGGGTTCATGTACCGAATACGCATTCCTATCTGCTGAAAAAGTTCCAGGGCCTTTTCCTGAAGCTTAAAGGCGGTTTTCTCTATCTCGCAGATAATATTCGTTTTACCCACGTATAAATTTTCAATGGCCGCCGACGGTCCCGAATGCTCCGTACCCGCAATGGGGTGCGCCGCCAGGTAATTTCTTCGTTTAGGGTGCGAATCTAAGGTTTTACAGATCAAACTTTTTGTAGACCCGCCATCAAAGACCACACAATCATCGTTAACCGCATCCAATATCTTAGGAAGCTCGGTAACCATAACATCTACGGGAATGCTAACAATGACCATATCGGCCACCCCTAGATCGTCGTAACTCGACTCTACATCGATGATCCCCAGATCCAAGGCTTCGCGCAAATGCGAAACATTCGTATCTATACCGTAAATCTTGCACTCTGGGCGCAGGCGTTTGATATCCTTTGCAAAGGAACCTCCTATCAACCCGACACCAACTATAAAAACATTCATTTTATCAACTCTTGTTCGTCATTCTAAAAACGGCTTATCGCCTCTTCAATCTTTTCTTCGGGCACACACAATGAAAATCGTATATACCCTTCGCCCTTACTTCCAAAAATGGTTCCCGGGGTTATAAAAAGGTTCTTTTCGTACAGTACCTCATCTATAAACTCTTCGGCAGATTTGCTTCCTTCCGGCAACTTTGCCCAAAGGAACATTCCAACCGCATCGGTATCATAGGTACAGTTCAATTTATCGGCCAATTGACACATAAGCGCCTTTCTAGAGCGATATACCTCATTCAGCCTATCGAACCAATCTTGATCACTTTTCAGGGCCTCTATGGCTCCTTTCTGAATTCCGTAGAACATCCCCGAATCCATATTACTTTTTACCTTTAGCACGGCATTGATATGTTCGGCCCCGCCCAATACCATTCCTACGCGCCAACCGGCCATATTAAAGGTCTTGCTCAAGGAGTTTAGCTCTAGGGCCACCTCTTTCGCCCCATCGACGGCCAAAATACTTGCCGGCGCATCGTTAAGCACGAAACTATAGGGGTTGTCGTTTACCAAAAGGATATCGTTCTTTTTGGCAAATTCCACCAATTTTTCAAACTGCCCTTTTGTCGCCGTGGCCCCGGTCGGCATATGGGGGTAACTTGTCCACATGATCTTTACCTTTGACAAATCGTGTTCCTGCAATTCTTCCAAATCGGGAAACCATCCGCTTTCGGCACTTAGGTTATAATATTTTGCCTCTGCCCCTACCAACTTCGTGACCGAGGTATAGGTAGGATAGCCCGGATTGGGTATCAAGGCAACATCGCCCTCGTTCAAAAAGGCCATGCTAATGTGCATAATACCTTCCTTTGAACCCATTAAGGGTAAAATCTCGGTCAATGGATCTACCGTAACATCGAATTTTTCACTATAAAAATCCGCTACACCCTGACGCAGTTCGGGCAAACCCTGATAACTCTGATACTGGTGTGCACCTTCTTCCAAGACCGCATCTTGAATACTCTTTATGATCGCTTCTGAGGGAGCCAGATCCGGACTTCCGATACCCATATTGATCACGGGCCTTCCTTCGGCGATCAAACCTCTTACCTCTCGCAACTTTTTCGAGAAGTAATATTCTTCAACTGTATGTAAACGATTTGCCGTTCGTATCATATTCTCGCATTTTTATATTCACCCAACACCTTAAAGTCTTCCGACATGATGTTCAACAGTGATTTTGCCTTGTCGAAACAATCATAACCATCAAAAGTCACGTCAACAAAAAAGGCGTATTTCCATGGTGTCTCAATTATGGGCAGCGACTGTATTTTGGTCAAGTTCAAATTGCAATCGCTCATAACATTAAGCACAGCCGCAAGACTTCCGCGTTTATGGTCGGTAACAAAACGTACCGAGGCCTTGTTGATCTCTTCCTTCGGAAGCACTTTATTTTTTGTCTTTACAATAATAAAGCGGGTTGCATTGTTTTGAATGGTCTGTATGTCCCGTGCTACGATGTTCAAATCGTATAAATCGGCGGCAACTTCCGGAGCTATGGCCGCAATATGCCTTAACTGTTGCTCTTGAATCCGTTTTGCCGTTTCGGCCGTATCAACATCTTCCACCATTTTAATGTGTGGATAATCGCCAAAAAATTCCTTGCACTGCAACAGGGCCATAGGGTGCGACCTCACTTCTTCAATATCGGCTATTTCCTGTCCCTTTAAGGCCATTAAATGGTGATGGATATTAAGGTAGTGCTCCCCAATAATATGCAAATCCTTATGGTAAACCAGGGCATAGTTCGGTATGATCGAGCCAGCAATTGAATTCTCAATGGCCATTACACCTATATCAGCGGTCTTTTGCAGCAATTGATCTACCAAGAAATCAAACGACATACATTCTACCAAATCTACATTATCATCAAAATACTCTCGGGCTACTTGGTGGTGGTTAGACCCCTTAATTCCCTGAATGGCTATTTTTAGCTTCATAACTGGCTTTCTGCCTTATGGGAAACACTTTTAAACGATAATTCCCAATAGGTATTGAACAAAAAAAGTCCCGTTTTTCACGGGACTTCAATTGGTTTATATCATGCAATATTTTACAACAGTCCCGTACCTCTCTCAAAAAAGAAGTAAAAATAAAAACCGTTGAAAAAGAATCGCTTTGTCATAACACACTTAAACTTCGGCTAAAGTAACAATTAAATTTAAAAATAAACGGGTAGAACCGATTTTTTTCCAATTTATATGTATCTCGCACTCAGGCATTGGTCTATTTTTATATTTCATAGTTCGCAGACACCTTTTTAAAAAATACGATATTACTTAATTGTTTATTTTTGATGGATGAACCGAAAGTACCCTTAAAAAGTACATCGTTAAAATCTACATTCAGAACAACTATCTAACTTTCATTTGTCCCAATATGTCTATAAGCGTCTACAAAATCAGCAAAACTTTCGGAAGCCAAAAAGCTTTGAAGAACATCAGCTTTAAACTTCAAAAAGGGGAAATCGTTGGTTTTTTAGGGCCGAACGGCGCCGGAAAGTCAACCATGATGAAGATACTGACCACCTATTATACGGCCGATAAAGGTGAGGCTTCGGTCAACTCCTTCGATGTTCTGACGGAAAAGAAAAAAGTTCAAGAGAGTATCGGCTACCTGCCCGAGCACAACCCCCTATATCTAGACATGTATGTAAAGGAATACCTTGCCTTTAACGCAGATGTCTACAAAACGGACAAAGCCAGGATACCCGAGGTCATTGATCAAACCGGACTATCACCTGAAGCCCATAAAAAAATCGGGCAACTGTCTAAGGGCTACCGCCAACGTGTCGGACTTGCCGCCGCCTTATTGCACGATCCCGAAGTACTGATCTTAGACGAACCCACCACCGGACTCGACCCCAACCAACTATTGGAAATCAGAAAACTCATCAAAGAGATCGGAAAGGAAAAGACCATACTGCTCTCGACCCACATCATGAAAGAGGTAGAGGCCGTTTGCGACCGCGTTCTGATCATCAACAAAGGTGTACTTGTAGCCGACAAGAAACTTAGCGAACTACGCGATGCCGAAGAACAAATCATTGAGGTGGAGTTCGATTACCGGGTAGAAGAGGCCTTCTTGAACAAGTTGCCCAACGTAAGCCATGTAAAAAACACAGGTGGTTTTGTCTATGAAATCACGTTCAGCACCTCCAAAGACATGCGCCCGGCCGTTTTCGATTTTGCGCACGACAACCAACTGAAGACCTTGCAACTGAGCCGCAAGAACAAAAACCTCGAAAGCCTGTTCACCGAACTTACTTCCGACTAAAAACAAAAAATCCGGAAGCCCTATGTGGAATTCCGGATAGGCTTACAATAGTCCGAATCAAAACTTCAGGGCCAAGCCGACTCCGTTTTCATTAACGGCGGGCACCATACGGAACGACGTTCCGTTACCCAAACTATCGTTATAATTGAGTATGGCCTCCTTTTTGTTTTTCATGGCGTGGTGAAAGAAAATAGAGCCAATGATCCCGGTTCCTGCAAAAGCGATGGCAGGTGCCGTAACACTCTTGTCATCGTTCTCGTTCACCAAAAACCAAATGGCCGTACCAAAATTGGCGGCCCCGGCAATCATACCTCCCATCATTTGTTTTTTCGATTTTTCCCAGTTCATTTGGGCCACTTGACTTTCCGACATGATCTTATCGATTTCCTTCCACGTCAACTTTTGTCGATCTTGATAAAATTCAGGTCCCCACATGCCCGAAAAAGAGGTTATCTCTTGGGCACTTAAGGTGAACGCAAAGAGCCCGCATCCGAGGGTCAAAATAATTGATTTTAGATTTTTCATAGCTTTTTATCTAAAGCTAAACGATTTCAAGGCAAGTAACAAGCTTACACCCCTTCAAAAAGCTTATGCATTAACTATTTCAGCATTTAAGTCAAAACCCGCTACAATGGGCCGGACTGCCCTTCCTTAGACCGTATCAGGCTATCGATAACCACATCCAGTTCCGGTTGCACCTTGGGATCGGTACAATTGATCAATATGGAAAATACCATTTCCTCTTCAGGGTAGACCAAGAAATTGGAGTATCCGCCCACGCCATTGCCCACATGGCCATAGTAAGGCCTTCCTTGGGCATCTTGGCTTACCTGCCATCCCAGACCGTAATAAATAGAGCTACCATCGACCTTTTGAGCACTGAGAAACTCGTTCCGAAGCCCAGGTGTCAATACCTGGCCCTCAAGATAGGCCTGCCCGAACTTGGCTATATCGGGCGTTGTAGAAAGAAAGCCCCCGCCCGCCATTTTATAATAGTTGTTCACGGGAATGGCCTTACGAAAGCCCCTTTTGTTTTTAGAGTAGAAACATGGTTCCGCTTGGGTATGCCCTAAATCGGGCCATGAAGTACGGTCCATCCCCAAGGGCACCAAAACCTTCTCTTGCACATAGGTCTCGAACGGTATTCCACTGACCTCTTCCATGGCCAAGGATATCAACACCCAATCAAAACTATTATAAAGATAGTCCGTTCCGGGCTTAAAGAGCAATTCATCGTCTTTAAAGATTTCAATACTCTCCTTGATGGTATAAGGCTTGTTCAGGCCGTACTCAATACCCCTATACCCTCTTATACCAGCGGTATGACTCGCCAATTGACGAATGGTAAAATCGTATTTTTTCTTCGGGTAATAAGGTACATAAGTGTAAAAGGAAGCATCTAGATCGATCAAGTTATCGCCCACCATATAGGCCAAGGCGGTAGCCGCAATAGGCTTTGAAACACTGGCAATGCGAAACACGGAACTTTGAGGGTCTACCGGAAGCTTCCTTTCCAGATCGGCAAGGCCGTATCCCTTTTGAAAAAAGGGCTCCCCCTGCTTGAGTACCGTAATGGCCAGACCGGGGACTTTCTCTTCCGACACCAGATCTAACAACAGGCGATCGGCCTCCACCAATCCGTTCAACAATGGATCATTGCCCAACACACGCTTCTTAGCGAACAGGTTTTCTATATACTTGAGTATCGGATTCATATCGGGTTTCGGTCGGCACAAAGTTACAGATTGCATTTGTGCCCGTACCGATCTTATGGGCAGAAGTTGAACCTTAACCCGGGAAACTACTCAAAAATGAGGCGCCCTTTGTATAATTCTTCCACATCTACCTCTGTCGGCCGGTTTGAACTAAAGACGTCACCAACCCCGCGAATTACCCCTTTAATGGACTCTTGCGGATTCACGTACATATCGTTCGACCCCCTATGGTTCAAGGTCACGCTTTGGGCGACCAGGTCCGCGGCCTCTATGCGCGAATCGCCCGCAGCAATGGTCAAACTTAAATTATCGACCGTACCTTTCAACTTAAAATAAGCGATTCCGTTCACTATCACGTTCAGGTCGGTAGCCGCCACCTCCAAATCAAACTCACCATCGGTGGTTTGTGCTTCGGGGTCGGCAAAACTTTCAGACAATAGGTTCAATCTCGAATACGCCAAAACGCCATCGCTTGAAATAGGCCAGCCGGTGCTGCTTCGTATCTCGGTAATATCGGGGGCGGTCACGTAAATTTTTGTAACGCCATAATCCCTAAAATAATTACAATCATTGGTATCGCGTAAAATCAGCCGCCCATCTACCACCTCGGCCGTAACCTCGTTCCGCAATACACTTCCCGTTTCAATCTCTACCTTTTGAACGGCACCTTGCTTTACGACCAAGCTTACATTCTCGTAAACGGTAATCTGGGTAAAATTATCAACCACTACCTCTTCACGAACGATATCACCGGTATTCTGAAAACAGTCGGAAGCATTTTCACCATTACAGGAAACAAGCACAACGGTACAACAAAGCATCGCAAAAAAACGAGACCAGCGCACCACTCTACCACTGCCCAAAGGCACGGTTTCACTATCCCTATCTTTTAATCCTATTGCCATATTTTATACCTCTTTCATTATAATCGTATCCCTACACCGAATTCCACCGCTTCGGCTGCGGCGGCATGTGATTTCAGGCTTACCACCCCAAATACCTTATCACCAAAATAACGTTTGAGACTAAGGCGGTTATACACCTTTCCCTCAAAATCAAAGGGGTAATACACATAATACCCGAGCTGTGTTTCAATGGAAAGCTTATTGATAAAAAGTTCATGTCCCACAAATACTCCCACCCGTTTAAAATCGGTATCGGGATCTATGTCATTTTCAGGAAATGAAATCGATTGATACCTTATCAATTCCTTCAAAAAATTGCTAAAAAACACATCCGTTCCCAATTGAACGGCACTTTTTCGCCCTAGGCGTTTATCGGCATAAGCCGAAAAAATATAGAACGGATATTGTCCGTGGCCAATATTGTCGCTCTCGTTGACACCTCCCCTAAAGACCAAATTGTATTTGACAGGCTCGGTAAGCCTTACCTTTTCCCGTCGAATATATTCCGTGTCCTTACCTTCCAAGGTATACGTTAGCCCCAAATTAAAGGCGAAGGTATTGGTAGAGGTATTGGGTGCCTTTACATTGGCATTGGAGAAATGCATGATAGAAATACCCGCCTTAAAGCCCAAGCCCTTATAAATATTCTCCTTATGGTAATTTATCATGGCATAGTTAGAGCTCAACAATCGCGTACCGTAGGCATTGTTCCTAAAATTGGTCTCCCGATCGTAGGGGTTGGTCATATAGGCCAGCCCCTGGGCCACCCGAAACTGAAGGTTGCGCTTTAAAAAGTAAAAGTTGAAATGGGCGTACACAGCATAGGCCTCACCGAGAACCGAACTGTTCGTGTTGTGATAGATAAACGAGCCCCCCAAATCAGGATAGTTGTACCACTCCTCCCATTCCTTTAAACCAAAAGTCTTTCGATTGTACGCCAGAACAACACCCGCAGGGTGATCTGTTATCAAATGCGAAATATCAGGATTGTGAAGTATAATGGAACCGTAAAACTGGTTCGCTTCAAACGTATAAGTATGGGCTTTTTCGGACTCTTGTGAAAAACAATATCCGGCACACATCAGAAAAAATAAAAACACCCTTGGGCTCATGGAGCGCAAAAATAATATTATTCGTTATTTTAAGCCCAAGGTTCGCCTTTATTTTCTTACAAAGCCCTTTATTTAAAAAATCTCCTCGGCAATGGCCTTGATATTATCCGATTTACCCATGGAGTAATAGTGCAGTACGGGAACCCCGGCCGCTTTCAACTCCTTTGATTGCTGAATGGCCCACTCAATACCCACTTGACGCACCTCTTTGTTCGAGGCACAATCGTCAACGGCATCGATCAGGTCTTGCGGCAAATCTATCCGAAATACCTGTGGCAGCAGCTGCAAGTGTCTTTTGACCGCAATAGGTTTGATTCCCGGAATGATCGGAATGTTTATGCCCATTTTTTTGGCTTCCTCTACAAACTGAAAGTATTTTTTATTATCAAAAAACATCTGGGTCACCACATAATCGGCACCGGCATCTACCTTTTCCTTCAATCGTTTTAAGTCCGATTTCAAAGAAGGCGCCTCCAGGTGTTTTTCAGGATATCCGGCCACACCAATACAGAAATCGGCACAATTATCGGTCTCTACCGTATCGTGCAAATAATTACCACAATTCAGTTCGTGTACCTGCTTCACCAAATCAACGGCATAGGCATGCCCTCCCTTGGTCGGCTGAAAATATTTTTCGTCTTTCATGGCATCGCCACGAAGGGCCATAATATTGTCGATGCCCAAATAATGGCAATCTACCAACAGATACTCGGTCTCTTCCCGTGTAAACCCACCACAAAGCACATGGGGAACGGTATCTACATTGTACTTGTGCTTTATAGACGCACAAATACCAACGGTACCGGGACGCATACGGGTCAACTTCTTATCCAACAGACCGTCACGATCAATATACACATACTCCTCCCGCGACGTGGTCACATCAATGAACGGAGGCTTGAAATCCATCAAGGGATCGATATTATCGTAAAGTTGTTGAATCTGATGTCCTTTTACAGGCGGTATAATTTCAAAGGAAAATAAAGTTTTGCCCTTTGCATTCTTTATATGGTCCGTTATTTTCATGTATGCTGCCCCTTGACCGGGAAATTTAATGTTTATGCTCTTTTATGGCGTTCGGGCGGGCTATCCGCTAAATTTTTTAAAGCCTGTCGGACTTTAAAAAGATACCGCTCCTATCCCTAACGCATTATTCTGTTTTCTCAATCGACTACACCGCTAAAAGCATCCGCTTTACCTCGGCATATGTGTTCTATTTCAATCGTCCGCTATATTCGGTGCCAACCACTTGGTCGCCTCTTCTAGGGAAATGCCCTTCCGTTCGGCAAAATCGGCCACTTGGTCTTCCTTTATTTTTCCCAACCCGAAATACCGGGCTTCGGAATTCCCAAAATAATAGCCCGAAACCGATGAAGCCGGCCACATGGCCAGACTGTCGGTAAGTTTCACACCGATCCGCTCCTCTACCTTGAGCATATCCCAAAGGGTCAGCTTTTCAAGGTGGTCGGGACAGGCCGGATATCCTGGTGCGGGACGGATACCCTTATATTTCTCATCGATCAACTCGTCGTTTTTCAAATGCTCATCGGCGGCATAGCCCCAATGCTCCCTTCGCACCTCTAGATGCAAGTATTCGGCAAAAGCTTCGGCCAAACGGTCGCTCAGCGCCTTTACCAAAATGGAGTTGTAATCGTCTAGGTTCTTACGGTAGGCATCCGCCAGTTCGTCGGTTCCAAAACCTGTAGTCACACAAAAGCACCCTACATAATCTTGCTTACCCGATTCTTTTGGCGCCACAAAATCGGCCAGTGCGTAATCTGGCACGCCCTCGCGACGTTTCAATTGCTGGCGCAAGGTTCTAAAGACATATGTTTTATCCTCTTGGCCGTCGTTGACCTCTACTTCAATATCGTCATGGTTCTCCAAGGTATTGGCCGGAAAGAGTCCGAAAATCCCTTTACCCGTCAATTTTTTATCCTTTAAGATAGATTGCAGCATTTTTTGTGCATCGGCAAAAAGCTCGGTGGCCTGTTCGCCTACAATCTCGTCGGTTAGAATATCAGGGTATTTTCCATGCAGTTCCCAACTTCTAAAAAAGGGAGTCCAGTCTATAAAGGGCACCAGTTTTTCAAGATCCACATCTTCGATTACCTGAATACCAAGCTGACGGGGCTTTACGATCGAACTGGCTTCCCAGTCGATCTTAAATCGGTTTTCCCTAGCGGCTGCAAGGCTTTTGTATTCCTTCTTTTTGGTACGGCTCAAGAACTTTTCCCTGAACACGTCATAGTCTTCCTTGATCGTCTTCTTATATTTCTCCGAGGTATCTTTCTGCAACAGGTCGCCCACTACGGTAACGGCCCTTGACGCATCGTTTACGTGCACCACGGCCTCACTGTATTGTGGATCTATTTTTACGGCCGTATGGGCCTTACTCGTCGTTGCCCCTCCTATGAGCAAGGGCACCTTAAAGTTCTTGCGTTCCATTTCCTTGGCCAAGTGCACCATCTCGTCAAGCGAAGGCGTAATGAGTCCGCTCAACCCGATAACGTCAACATTGTGGGCTATGGCCTCGGCAATTATCTTTTCGGGCGGAACCATGACCCCCAAATCGACGATCTCGTAATTGTTACAGGCTAAGACTACACTTACAATGTTTTTTCCAATGTCATGCACATCGCCCTTAACGGTGGCCATTAAGATTTTTCCATTGCCCTTATCGTCCCCTACTTGCGGATTCTTCAATTTTTCCTCTTCGATATAGGGCAACAAATACGCCACGGCCTTTTTCATGACACGGGCCGACTTCACCACTTGGGGCAGAAACATTTTTCCACTACCGAACAGGTCACCCACCACGTTCATACCTATCATAAGGTGGCCTTCGATTACCTCAATAGGCTTATCGGCGGCCATACGGGCCTCCTCTACATCTTCTACTATATATTGATCTATTCCCTTGACCAGGGCCCTCGTGATCCTGTCCTGCAAGGGTTCTTCACGCCACGAAAGGTCTATTTTACTTTCCTTGGCCTTACCTACTACCGATTCGGCAAAATCCAATAACCGTTCGGTCGCGTCTTCCCTACGGTTGAGAATAACATCTTCTACGTGCTCTAATAAATCTTTGGGAATGTCGTCATAAATCTCCAACATGGTCGGGTTTACGATCCCCATGTTCATACCCGCTTTGATGGCATGGTACAGAAAAACCGAATGCATGGCCTCACGCACGGGGTTGTTCCCCCTAAACGAAAAGGAAACATTGCTCACCCCTCCGCTCACACTGGCATAGGGCAGATTCTCACGCACCCATTTGGTGGCCTTTATAAAATCTAGGGCATTGAGCTTGTGCTCGTCCATACCCGTGGCAACGGGGAAAATATTAAGGTCGAAAATGATATCTTCCGGCGGAAAACCTACTTGGTTCACCAAAATATCATAGGATCTTTTTGAAATTTCTACGCGCCTATCATAATTGTCGGCCTGACCAACCTCGTCAAAGGCCATTACGATAACGGCCGCGCCATATCTTTTTATTAATTTGGCGTGATTGATAAACTCTTCCTCACCTTCTTTCAGACTGATGGAGTTCACCACACACTTCCCCTGAACGACCTGCAAGCCTGCCTCGATAATATCCCATTTAGAGCTATCGATCATTATAGGCACCTTGGCAATATCAGGTTCGGCAATAACCAGGTTCAAGAATTTGACCATGGCCTCTTTTCCATCGATCAGGCCGTCATCCATATTAATATCGATGATCTGGGCCCCACCTTCAACCTGATCTCTTGCAACGTCTAGCGCCTCTTCGAACTTACGCTCCTTGATCAGACGTAAAAAACGTTTAGACCCGGCCACATTGGTACGTTCGCCCACGTTTACGAAATTACTTTCGGGGGTGATCACCAAGGGCTCCAAACCCGATAGTTTTAGGTAGCGGGCGGCCGAGGGCCGGGTATCGGTTATCGGTATGTTCGAGTCGTTACTCATAATATCTCCATCATTTTTTTATACTTGACGAATCTGCATTCCCTTCAAGATTCTACGGCAATCTTCCGTGGGTCGTATTTTCTCACTAGATCCGCAATGGCCGTAATGTGCTCAGGCGTTGTACCACAGCACCCGCCAACGATATTGACCAGGCCTTTTTCCACATATTCCTTTATCTGCTCGGCCATTTGCTCGGGGGTTTCATCATATTCCCCAAAGGCATTGGGCAAGCCCGCGTTCGGGTGGGCCGAAACGGCATGCTCCGTTCTGGTAGACAAAACCTCCAAGTGTGGCACCAACTGATTGGCCCCAAGGGCACAGTTGAACCCTACCGACAGGATTGGAATGTGTGAAATGGAAATCAAAAATGCCTCTGCCGTTTGTCCTGACAAGGTTCTTCCCGAGGCATCGGTAATGGTACCGCTCACCATAATGGGCACCTCTATATTCCGTTCCTCCTTTACCTCTTCAATGGCAAAAAGGGCGGCTTTGGCATTAAGCGTATCAAAAATGGTCTCTACCAAAAGAATGTCGGCCCCACCATCTAACAAGGCTTCCACCTGTTGTTTGTAGGCAATTCGCAATTCGTCGAAAGAAACGGCCCTATAGCCCGGATCGTTTACATCGGGAGACATGCTGGCCGTTTTGTTCGTCGGCCCTATACTCCCCGCTACAAACCTTGGTTTATTGGGCTCTTTGGCGGTAAACTCATCGGCCACCTCCTTGGCAATACGTGCGGACTCATAATTGAGTTCGTACACCAAATCTTCCATATGGTAATCGGCCATGGCGATAGTAGTACCCGAAAAAGTATTGGTTTCGACAATATCGGCGCCTGCGGCAAAGTATTTACGATGCACATCGGCTATGGCCTCGGGTTGGGTCAGCGACAATAGATCGTTGTTCCCCTGCAAGGGGTGTTCCCAATCTTTAAAACGCTCACCGCGGAAATCTTCCTCGGTAAATTTATAGCGTTGGAGCATGGTACCCATGGCACCGTCCAATACTAAAATGCGTTCCTTTAATATCTCTTGAATTTTTTTCATTTCCTTATTTCCTTCTTATGTCGCACGTTCATGCACAAAGGCCCCTCTTAGACCAATCTACAAACAACTATCAAGCAAAGGAATAAGGACAGACAATCTTGCCTCTCTTTGTTATCTGTCCCACAAATACTAGGATAGAATGTAGCACCTTCTTTATAAGAAAAGGGTTGCCAAGGTTTCACTGGGTCTATTCCCTCCACCTTTCTTGATAACAGTCTTGTTATTTTTATGAACGATTTGCAAAGTAACGCCACATATGGTTCAAAACCAAAGAAACCTTCCGGTTTTTGGCGGCTTGCATTTAATAAAAGCCTTCTGTTCAAATACTACAACAGAAGGCCTTTATCGATATATACACTAATAGCTAATTAAGCAATACTTTGAACGACCTCTTTTTTGGCCTCTTTTTTACTTCCGTCAAAACCTTCTACCCCACCTACAGTGGTGTATTTCATAACGTATCTTTTACCTGGGTTTATCAATTGATAAGCGAACTGACACATTACGGCCGCCTCATGGAAGCCCGATAAAATCAATTTCAATTTACCTTCATAGGTATTTACATCGCCGATCGCAAAAACACCAGGTATGTTGGTCTGATAATCTTTAGCGTTGTTTACCTTAATGGCATTTCGTTCTATTTCAAGACCCCAATCACCGATCGGACCCAATTTTGGGGAAAGACCGAACAAGGGAATAAAGTTATCAACCTCAACATAGGTCTCCCCTTTTTCGGGATCGTTATGCTTTACGACCACTGCTTCCAAATGATCATCACCGTACAGTTTTTTCACTTCGGCTTCGGTAAACAGTTTTATTTTTCCTGCCTTTGCCAATTCCGCTGCTTTTTCTACGGAATCCAAGGCGCCCCTGAACTCGTTTCTACGGTGCACCAAGGATACTTCCGAAGCCACGTCGGCCAAGAAAATTGCCCAGTCCAAAGCAGAATCGCCACCACCGGCTATCACCACTTTTTTGTCGCGGTATACTTCGGGATCTTTAATCATATAGGCCACCCCTTTATCTTCAAAGTCGGTAATATTCCCAATAGGCGGTTTTCTAGGCTCAAATGACCCAAGTCCACCTGCAATAACCACTACCGGGGCATGGTGTTTTGTACCCTTATTGGTCGTTACTATAAAAGAGCCGTCTTCTTGCCTATCTAATGTTTCGGCACGCTCACCCAAGGTAAAACCTGCTTCAAAAGGCTTAATTTGCTCCATTAGGTTGGTCACCAAATCTCCCGCAAGAATTTCTGGAAAAGCGGGAATATCATAGATCGGTTTCTTTGGATAAATTTCCGAACACTGACCACCTGGTTGTGGCAAAGCATCTATCAAATGGCATTTTAACTTCAACAAACCTGCTTCAAATACCGTAAAAAGACCTGTTGGGCCTGCGCCAATGATGAGAATATCTGTTTTTATCATAACTATTTACTTAACTGTAATTCTTGATTTTGGGCAATGGATAGAATGCTCGCCCTGTGTTTTACTACTTCACCTATTATAATTATTGCCGGATTGGCCAACTCTTGTATTTCTACTTCCCCTTCTATGGAAGCAATAGTGCCTATGGCAACTTTTTCATCCGTTCTCGTCCCGTTTTGCACAATGGCCACCGGGGTTTCAGATTTGCCCTCTGCCTTGAACAGTTCCACTATTTGCGATAGTTTCGACATTCCCATCAAAATAACCACCGTAGCATTGCTCTTTGCGGCCAAAGCCACATCACTTGACAGCTTGTGGGCCTTTGTTGTTCCGGTAATCACCCAAAAACTCTCGGTAGCGCCCCTTTTGGTCACTGGAATGTTCTGGGAAGCCGGCACCGACAAACAAGACGATATACCCGGCACCATAGCCACTTTCACCCCGTGAGACGCGGCGTACTCCATTTCTTCGGCACCACGGCCAAATACAAAGGGATCCCCGCCTTTTAAACGTACCACATGGGCATTGGCCTTGGCCCGGTTTACGATCAATTCATTGATCTGTTCCTGCTGATAGGCATAACAACCTTTTCGCTTACCCACAAAAATATGTTCGGCCTTGGGCGCATAGTCTAACAATTCAACCGACACCAACGCGTCGTACAACACCACATCGGCGTCGGCAAGTGCCTTTATGGCCTTGAGGGTGATGAGCTCCACATCACCGGGACCGGCACCTACAACCGTAAGTCGACCACCCGAATAAGGTAAATTGTTAGATATTTCGTTGGAGTGTTTCATGGTTAAACCTCTGCCAATTCTTGTTTTCTAAATGTTTCCACCGCTTTCAAAAATGCCGTGGCATCTTCCAAATAACTTTTTGCAAAAGCTTCCGTTGGCTCGTTTTTGTTCAATTGTAGCACCAATTCTTCAAACCCCCTTCCGAGCTCGATCCTGCCCGAGGCTATGAATTTTTGATCAAAATCCTTGATAATGGTAGCATGGGTGTTCACTTTCGCTTTTTCCGAGGTCAATAAGGCCTTGGCCGAATTCACCATGGAAGAATAGGAATGATAGATACTGGCCGCCCATTTCTTTTCATCGAATGACTCTTGTGCATTCTGTATTTTTTCTTCGCTTTCAAACAGCAAGGTGGCAATAAGGTCTATCACTACACCTGCACATTCACCGACACCAATGGCCTTCTCATAGCGCTCCGTATTTCCCCAGTCGATAAAGTCGTCCGGCGTAAGGTTTTCAATATCGGATAAAGGAGTTAGAAAATCGTAGAAATACATTTGCCCCTTTTCCTCGTAATAATCGGCATACGACTTTCCGTTGCCATTTTTATCGTAATCGTCCAAAATCAACCGTAAGGCCTGAGGACCTCTTTTAGAAGGAACCTTCACCACTTTATCGGCAAATCTTCCGTTTCCATCACCATCGGTACCACCGCCCAACAAAACTTGAAGCGCCGGCGCCACCAATTTATCCTTGGTTCTGATACTCATCCCCTGAAAACCGATATTCGCCATGTTGTGCTGACCACAGGCATTCATACACCCACTGATCTTAATGGCCACATCCGGGTTGCTGATGTACTGCGGGTACTCGGTTTTTATTATACGTTCCAATTCTTCGGCAATACCGGTACTACTCGCAATACCCAAGTTACAGGTATCCGTACCCGGACAAGCCGTAATATCAACCGCCCTGTTATAACCGGCCTCTACAAAGCCTAATCTTTTCAGTTCCGTATAAAAGAAGGGAATCAGTTCATTGGCCACATAAGGAATCAAAATATTCTGACGAAGGCTCAACCTTAGTTCACCCGCAGCGTATTGATCCACCAAATCAGCCAACAACCTAGCCTTATCCGTATAGAAATCCCCTAGCAGTACTTTAATACCGATAGCGGTATAGCCCTCCTGCTTTTGAGGTATAAGGTTCGTAGATTTCCAGATTTCAAAAGCTTCGGTATCCTCTATTTCTACTTGCGGCGCCTCAGCTTTGGCTACCTCAACCTTAGGATAGGCCTCGGCATCGATAGGATAGGTTTGGTAAGGAACGGCCTTTTGCTCTTCGGCCAACAAGGCTTTGAATCCGTCAAGCCCCAAGTCCTTCAACAAGAATTTCATTCTGGCCTTGGCCCTACTCTTTCTTTCCCCGTAACGGTCAAAGACACGAACTACACCATCCATCAAAGGAATGATCTTATCTGCGGCAAGAAAATCAAAAAGCAAATCGGCGTGACGTGGTTGAGACCCCAGACCACCGCCCAACATCACTTTAAACCCTCTTACCCCATCTTGTATCTTGGCTATAAAACCAAGGTCGTGCATATATGAAAGACCGGTATCGGCATCACTGGCAGAAAAAGAAACCTTGAACTTACGCCCCATTTCCTGACTGATAGGGTTACGCAAAAAATACTGAAAAAGTGCGTGCGCATAGGGCGAAACATCAAATGGTTCATCTACATCAATCCCGGCGGTTTCACTAGCGGTTACGTTACGGACCGTATTACCACAAGCCTCACGAATGGTAACATCATCTTTTTCGAGTTCCGACCAAAGTTCGGGCGTACGGTCTATATCCACATAGTGGATCTGGATGTCTTGACGCGTAGTAATATGCAATCTACCTCTAGAATATTCATCGGAAACGTCGCTAATGCGCCTAAGTTGCCGTGAGGTAACTTTTCCGTAGGGCAATTTAATACGGATCATCTGCACGCCAGGTTGACGTTGACCGTAAATACCCCTGGCCAGACGCAAACTACGAAACTTTTCCTCGTCTAAATTACCTTCCTTGAACTGGCGTATTTTAGCCTCTAGGGCCAAAATATCCTTCTCAACTACGGGGTTTTCTATTTCTGTTCTGAAACTTTGCATGCTATCTCTATTCTAGTTTCTCACCGTTTTGACGGCAGATTGTTAATTATATATTTTTCCTATAGGTTTTATAGGGATAATTGAATCAAAACCCTGACCCTTGTTCTTTTTTTACGAACTTCTTAACTTATGAAACCCGCGCCGACCGTATTATTGGTTTGTGTATCGATCAAGATAAACGAACCGTTGGTACGGTGATCTTTGAATTTATCGTAGAAAATAGGCTTGTTCAATTTGAAGGTTACCTGGGCGATATCGTTCATACCCAATCCCCCGTCAACGTTGGTATCGATTCCCGAATAATCGGGATTGATCTTGTGATGGATGTTATCGACCTTGGCCAACACTTTGTTCACCCCGTGTTGCACCACATATTTTTTACCGGCGGTCAGGTTATCGGAATCCATCCAAGAGATAGTAGCCGTAAACTGCTTATCGATCGTAGGCAAATCTTCGGCCTTGACCAACATATCGCCTCGACTCAAATTGATCTCATCTTCCAAAGTAATGGTTACCGAAGACCTTCTTGAAGCGGTATGGTATTTTTTATCGTAAAAATAGATATCCTTGATCTTAGACCGTGTTTGCGATGGTAAGGCAACTACCTCATCACCTACGCTAAGCTCCCCACCGTAAACCTTACCGGCAAAGCCCCTAAAGTCATGGTGCTCCTCCGTTTTTGGACGGATTACGTACTGCACGGGAAAACGTGGTGTACCCACATTGAAAATATCCTTGCGATCTAGGGCTTCAAAATGCTCTAACAACGTAGGACCCGTATACCAAGGCGTCTTATCCGTTTTATTCACTACGTTATCACCCTTCAAGGCGCTAACGGGAATAAAGGTGATCTTCTGGTCTTGATAATCCCTTTTGGCCATCAATTCCTCGAAATCGGCCTTAATGGCATTATAAGTTTCCTCGGAATAATCTACCAAGTCCATTTTATTAATAGCCACTACCACATCTTTAATGCGCAAGAGGTTATTGATAAAAAAGTGACGGTTGGTCTGTTCGATAACCCCTTTTCTCGCATCGATCAAAATAATCGCCGCTTGAGACGTAGAAGCCCCCGTAACCATGTTACGCGTGTACTCTACATGGCCGGGAGTATCGGCTATGATGTAACTTTTCTTTGCTGTTGAAAAATAGATATGTGCCACATCTATGGTGATACCTTGCTCACGCTCGGCCACAAGACCATCTGTAGCCAATGAGAAATCGAGATAATCATACCCCTTGCTCTTACTGGTCTTTTCTATGGCTTCCAACTTATCGCTGGTCAATGATTTTGTATCGTACAGAATTCTACCGATCAAGGTACTTTTTCCGTCATCTACACTACCTGCTGTTGCTATCTTTAATACGTCCATCTTCTTTGGCTGTAATTTTTAATCAAATTTTTTAAACTAATTCCCTAAACGAGAATCCTAAAAGTATCCCTGTTGTTTTCTCTTCTCCATTGCCGCTTCAGACCTTTTATCGTCTATACGGGCCCCTCTTTCAGAAATACTGGAATCGCGAATCTCCTCAACAACGGACTCAATATCGGTCGCATTGGAAAAAACGGCCGCGGTACAGCTCATATCGCCCACGGTACGGAAACGCACCATACGTTCTAAAACCTCTTCGTCTTCCTCTTGGTACACATAATCGGAATGTGACCAGATCAAGCCGTCACGCAAGAATACTTTACGCTTGTGTGCAAAGTAAATGGAAGGTATTTCAATTTCTTCCTCTTTGATATAAGACCAAACATCAAGTTCCGTCCAGTTTGAGATTGGAAAAACACGTACGTTTTGTCCCAATTCTATCTGACCGTTCAACATATCAAAAAGCTCTGGGCGTTGGTTACGCTCATCCCACTGGCCAAAATCGTCACGCACCGAAAAGATACGCTCCTTGGCCCTTGCCTTTTCCTCGTCCCTACGGGCACCCCCTATACAGGCGTCGAACTTGAATTCCTCAATAGCATCCAACAAAGTAGTGGTCTGCAAGGAGTTTCTACTCGAGTACCGACCCGACTCTTCCTTCACCTTACCCTGGTCGATAGAATCTTGAACATTTCTAACGATAAGTTCCAGACCCAGCTCTTCGACCAACCTATCCCTAAACTCGATAGTTTCAGGAAAGTTATGCCCGGTATCGATATGCATTAAAGGAAAGGGAATCTTGGCAGGCCAAAATGCCTTTTGCGCCAAACGTACCAATGTAATGGAGTCTTTTCCTCCCGAAAACAAAAGTACGGGTCGCTCAAATTGCGCCGCTACTTCCCTAAGAATATAGATGGCCTCATTTTCTAAGGCGTTTATGTGTGATGTATCTTGGCTCATAATTTCTTGAATATATTTTTCGCTACTGTGCTTCGATTATTTTTTTCGCTTAAAGCGGAATGTCGTTTAGGTATGCAACCCACACTCACGGTTCTCAAGAACCTTGGTCGGATCAAAGTATTTATGTTCGTTAGGCAATTGCCTTTCTTCCAAATAGGCATCGAGTTGGGCATCGCTCCAATAATAGAACGGACTTACCTTAAGTACTCCGTCTTTGCTCAAACTGAGAATATCCAAGGAATCCCTTAGCGCGGTCTGCCCCTTTCTTAGGTTGGTAAACCAAACATCGGGCTTATGCGCCGCCATTGCCCTTTTAAAAGGCTCCAATTTCACCTGCTCGGTAAACTCGGCATGCCTTGGGTCATCAATTTGCGGTATGCCCATTACACTATCGCGATGCGCACTGGTCTGCTTCGGCACGTACAGGTCGATGTTCAAATCCAAACGCTTGATCAAGTCCTCTGCATGCTTATAGGTGTTAGGGGTATTGTACCCCGTATCGCACCATATTACAGGTATATCGCCTTTTACATTCGAAACCGCATGCAAAATGGCCACTTCATAAGGCCTAAAATTCGTAGTGACTACGGCATTCTCGGCATTTTTGATGGCCCAGTCTATAATTACGGCCGGATCGGCATCCTTAAACTGCTCATTAAGCTTCTTTATCTGTTCTTCTGAAAAACCCATAGCTTATTATTTACCCCAGTTAATTTTATTCCACAAACGCTCGTGAAAGAAGTACAAGAACATCTTGGTCACAAAGTCAATGGATGCGATAGAGGCCGCAATGGCCACCTCACCAGTCAACAAATACGAAACCAATAAGGTATCTAAAGTACCGATTACCCGCCAGCTTACCGCCTTGGCGATACTACGGATAGGTCTTTCAGATTTTTGATCTTCTGAAAACTTTTTCTTGGGAGCTGCTTTATCTAAAATCAATTGATCTACAATCATTTTCTCGTTAATCTAATTACCCTATCAATCTAATAGAGTAAACAAATGTAGTATATTTTTATTGTGTTAGACGCCACAAATTAAAAGAATTTACGTTTACCCTATAGATTTAGTAGATTTATAATAAACCGTAAATAAAATTGCAGAATTTTCAGCACTTCTTCCAGAAGATCGGGAAATCAGGCTATTAAATCGGCCAAGGTATGGTTGCGGTACACCTCAAGATTGGCATCACGCACCATCAGCATCAACTTGTTTACCGAACAACTGGCCTCATCTGGGCAATCGGTACACTTTTCATAAAAATTAAGGCTTACACAAGGTACCATGGCTATGGGACCTTCAAGAATACGCATTACATCGGTCATCAGCACCTCATGGGGGTCTTTGATTAGATAATAACCTCCCCCCTTACCCTTTTTCGAGCCCAAAAATCCACTTTTACGAAGAGACAACAGGATGCTCTCCAAGAATTTTTGCGAAATATTCTCGGCCTGGGCAATTTCAGAGATCTGCACCGGCTGTTGGTCTTTCTGTGAAGCCAAGTAAGTCAGGGCCTTTAAGCCATATTTTGTCTTTTTTGAGAGCATGGGGTAAATATAACAAAAATTGGGACGAGTAAATAGTGCCATAGACCTGCCTGAAGATTATAAAAACATCCGATCCCCACCCCAAGAACACCCCCAACTAAAATGTTACTCTTTTCAATTCATCCCTCATAAACTACAGTTCGGCAATAGCTTCTTTTGAAAACCAAGGCATTACCCAACCTTTGCCCCCGTAACCAATACAAATACCATGGAACAAACCATCACTTTCTTCATTTACCTACACGCATTCTTAGGAGGGATAGGCCTAATTTCGGGAATAGGCAGTACCATTGCCAAAAAAGGAAGCCCTCTACACCAGAAATTGGGAAAACTATTCTCTATAGGCATGATCGGCAGTTCAACCATATCTATACCCATAGCCATGATGCCCAACCACGAAAACCTGTTTTTACTACTGATCGGGCTATTTACCATCTACCTTGTACTGGTAGGCAATAGGGCATTGCAATTCAAAACAAGAAGCAATGCCGATATAGTAGACAAAGCAATATCGGGAAGTATGCTTTTATTTTCGGTAATCATGCTGGGTATCGGAATGTACAGTCTTATGAATACCGTCACTACTGGTGTATTATATATATTCTTTGGAGGGTTTGGACTGCTCTTAACCTTGAAGGATTTTCAGTTTTACAAAAATCCCCAGAAGACCAAAAATGGATGGCTCCTGTCCCATATCGGAAAAATGATCGGAGCTTTGATCGCTTCCATTACGGCATTTATTATTGCGGGTCTCAGTATAGGAAACCTCATGGCATGGACGCTTCCTACCGTACTTGGCACTATTTACATTATGTATTGGAAAAGGAAGGTCAACCCCAAAACTGTAGCCTCCAAAAAAATATAATCACCTACATAAAGAACACATTAGCCCCTCCCTTTATATATTTCTTTTCAAGAAATCGGGTTTAATCCTTATGTTTATCTTTGACAGGACTTTCCCCGTAAAAGATATGGGGCCACACGTATAGTTAGAACTAAAAATGTCGATAGAGCGCTTACAACAAAACGTTTTAAAAAATGCGGCACTGAACAAAGAGGAGCTCCATACTTTTTGCGAAGCCTTTTACCCTAAGTCCATTGCAAAAAAACAATACCTACTACGGCAGGGTGACATCTGCAAGTTCGAAGGTTATGTAACAAAGGGCTGTTTTCGGGTTTTCACCCTAGATGAGCAAGGTAAAGAACACGTACTTTATTTTGCCATTAAAGACTGGTGGATAACCGACATTGACAGTTTCACCAACCAAAAGCCTTCTTTTTTAACCATACAGGCCTTAGAAGACAGTGAGGTACTTCTCGTAGACCACCAAGACAAAGCGCGCCTTTATACCGAAATACCCCAGATAGAACAACTGTTCAGGGTGATGACCCAAAAGACCTTGGTCGCCTTGCAAAGAAGAATGATCAGCAACCTGAGCCAGACCGCAGATGCCCGCTATCTCAATTTTATTGAAAAATACCCCCAAATCGCCCAAAAGCTCACCAATCTCCAACTGGCTTCCTACCTAGGGATCTCCCACGAATTTTTAAGTAAGATCAGAAGCAAGACCGCTTCAAAATAATCCTTGTACTTCATTTATTGAACTAGTTCAATGTTTTGAGTGGCCTTGGTATGCACCTTTGTTCCCTCTAATTAAAACAAGTAAAATGAAAACCATTTTTTCCACACTAGTATTAACAACAATAATTTTATTTCATATGGAAGTACAAGCCCAGAACCCAAGAACCATCAAAACCGGCAATTTTGACTTACAGGTCTATAACGCCTCCGAAAACAGCTTTGGCGTGGCCTCGATTTTGGTCTCGGGAAAGCAAGATGCCATTCTGATCGATGCCCAATTCACCTTGGCAGATGCCGAAGCAGTGGCACAGGAAATCAAAGCATCAGGTAAAAATCTAAAAACCATTTATGTATCGCATGGTGACCCCGATTTTTACTTCGGATTGCAAGTTTTTAAAACCTATTTTCCAGAAGTTACCGTATATGCCGCTCCGGCAACCGTAGAACACATCAAGGCCACTGCCCAAAAGAAACTAGAGGTTTGGGGGTCGCGATTAGGGAACATCATTACCACCAATATTATTTTACCACAGGTACTTCAGGAAAATGCATTGGAACTAGAAGGGGAAAAGCTTGAAATTATAGGTTTGGAGGACTTCCCTAAAAGAACTTTCATCTATATCCCTTCAAGCGAGACCGTCGTCGGTGGCATTAATATTTTCTCGGATAATTTTCATGTATGGATGGCCGATGCCCAAACCAAGGCAACTAGAAAAGAATGGGTTTCCATTCTAGACAAAATTGAAAGCTTAAACCCGAAAGTGGTTATTCCCGCTCACGGAAATAAAGATACCCAACTGAATTTGACCTCTGTGGCCCACACTAAAAACTACATCGCCTTCTATGAAGAGGCCTTAAAAACCAACACTACTTCAGAGGACTTGATCCATACAATGAAAAAGCAATACCCCAACGCCACTTTTGAAACTGCTCTTCAAATCGGCGCCAAGGTGAACACAGGCGAAATGAAATGGTAAAATCAGTAAGAATGGGTTACTTGACGATCCTTATGGCATTGTCAAGTTGCCCATTTAACAAAAATAACATGACGAATCTAGACATAGTTAAAAATACCTACGAGGGCAAAACCTCTGAAGAAAACGGAAAGAACCTGGCCAAGTATGTAGCAGAAGACATTCAATGGACGGAAGCCAAAGGCTTTCCCTATGCAGGCACCTATATAGGCTTGGAAGAGATCACCAAAAATGTATTCTCTAGATTAGGTTCTGAATGGATTCACTACCAGTTTAGCCCAAAACAATATGTTGCCGAGGGAAATACGGTCATCGCCATTGGAAACTATACCGGGGTTTATAAAAAAACAGGCAAAGGCTTTGAAGCACGAGTGGCACACGTATGGACTTTAAAGGATAGTAAAATCATTAGGTTCGAACAGATTGTCGACAGTAAAACCGTTACCGACGCCATGACCAAATAGAAAATTATAGCTGACTCAAAACAAAAATGCTTCCTAACGGGAAGCATTTTTGTTTACACACAATAGCTCTTCCCATAAGCCTCCCCACCTTCAACAAACCATGATTTTCAAGATTTTGGCTCCAAAAAACTAAAAATCCCAGCAATGCCAACTGATCAAAAACTTGACAAATAAGCTACCGCCTTCATAAAAAATCATTTGTTGTATCGTTTTGATCATTTACTATTTGAAGCAACCCCCCTTTCATTTAGATTTGGTAACACACCCATGGGTTGAACCTACCTAAATCTATTACATATGTCCATAAAACAGAATTATCGTTTCTCCTTTTTATTCTTATTCCTAATAGGTATAAGCTCTTTTGCCAGAGACATCTACGTAGCCAAAAACGGCGACGACACCAACCCGGGCACTTTGGAGAGCCCGTACTTGACCATTTCAAAAGCAGCGAGCGAAGCGGTTGCAGGCGACATCGTATATATCAGGGCCGGCACCTACGAGGAGACATTGACCCCTGCGAATTCCGGAAGCCCTGGTCAGCCCATTGTCTTTCAATCGTATCCCGGGGAAAAAGTCATTATTTCGGCCATGGATGCCTTATCCGGTTGGACGCAAGACAGTGGCCCTATTTACAAAACCACCATTTCCTTCCCTTCCCTAGGCCAAGAAAATTTTATCATGAACGATGCTACCGCATTGGACCTGGCCCGATGGCCAAATAAAACGGACGACGACCCCTTTGCCTTGGGAACTATCCGAAATACCGGAGGAAGCAGTGGCGATGTCATCAATGGGGCCTATTTGACAGAATCCACAATTCCGGGTATTGACTGGACCGGTGGCGCACTTTGGTTCTGTGGTGATAAGGGCGGTAGCGGTTGGCTCGCCTGGAAAAGAAAAATTACGGGCAGCTCTGCCGGTAGGGTCAATTTTAATCACACCACCACGAACAACGAGACTTGGGTGCGAACCTTTCATGCCCCGGCTGATTTGGGCGATTTTTATCTAGAAGGAGTCAAAGACGCCCTAGACTATCAAAATGAATGGTACTTCGATGAAAGTACAAGCACCCTATACGTTCAGCTTCCCGGAGGCAAAGCCCCGGTCGATGGCAAGGTGAAGATGAGACGCCGTCTGGAAACCATCAACCTAAAAGACAAAAAATACATCGAAATACGGAATTTGGCCGTATTTGGCGGCAGCATCAATATGGAGGACAGCTCCACTTGGTGGGCCTCCAATGCCAATAGCAAAACCACGAACAACCTCCTCTACGGCGTAACTTCCCTTTACGGCAACCATACCCAAGGGATTACCGATAGCTCACGTACCAACAATGCCAATGTACATGTACAAGGCTCGAACAATAGAGTTGAAAAATGCGAAATCGCATTTAACGCAGGGGCCGGATTGGTGGTAAGGGGAAACAACCAACAAATTATAGACAACTATATACATGACTGTAACTTTCTAGGTTCCTACGATGGCCCATTGGTAATCAGGGGCATAAAGAACAGTTTAGTAAAGAACAATACGGTATTCAGGGGAGGACGGGACGCCGTACAGTACAATGGCTCCGACAACGAGTTTTCCTATAACGATATCTCCCGAAGCAACTTGATCGCCGATGATTGCGCCCTTTTCTATACGGTAGGAGCACAATACACAACGGAAATCCACCATAACTGGTTTCACGATACCGCTTCCGGCGGCACAAAATACAAAGCTGCCGGAATTTACCTAGACAACAATGCAGCGGGCTTTGTCGTCCACCATAATGTAGTCTGGAATACCGAATGGACCAGCGTACAGATCAATTGGAACGGAACGGATATCGATATTTTCAACAATACCCTTTGGAACGGTTCCGCAGTAATGGGAGCATGGCATAAAGATGGAACGGCCTTCTCTAACGTTCGGGTTTGGAACAATCTAGGAAGCGATACCAATTGGGAGCCGCAGTCGGACAAACAGAATAATTTAACCGTCACTTCCGAAGTGTTCGTAAACGCCGCCAATGGCGATTTCAAACTAAAGAGCGGAGCTTCACCCATTGACCAAGGGAAGGGTATTCCGGGTATAACCGACGGCTTTACGGGCGACCACCCCGATGTCGGGGCCTACGAAAACGGAGGTGAGCAATGGATCGCAGGTATTACCTGGCAGCCGCTATATGGGGCTGCAGGCCTAGGCTGTTACGGATTGCCCGGGGAAGACTGTATCGCCTTCGACCCTAATGATGACGACAATGACGGCGTAGCCAATGCCGATGACGAATGCCCCGAAACTCCCTTAGGAAGTACCGTAAACACCAAGGGCTGTAAAATATTCAGTCTTGCCGCCGATAATTTTAAGGTGAAGGGAACCGATGAATCATGCAGCAGCAGTAATGATGGAACGATTTCCATACATTCAAAAGATAGCTCACTTCAGTTTAAGGGAAAAATAAAGGAGACCGGAGCAGAAAAGGATTTTACTTCAGATGCCTTGTTCGGGCAGTTGGGCGCCGGTGACTACACCCTGTGCATTACCACGCCCTCCGATGCCAACTTCGAGCAATGCTTTGTTATATCGATAGACGAGCCCGAAGACCTATCCGTAACATCAAAGGTCGACAATAGCACAAATCAACTTACCTTAAGCTTGAAAGGGGCCACCAACTATAGCATTGACCTAAACGGGGTGGTTACCCATACTACCGAAGATGAAATTACACTTGACCTATCGAAAGGCCAGAACAAACTTTCCGTTAAGGCAGATAAGCTTTGCCAGGGCGAGTATAGTGAAATCATCAGCGTTTTTGACGGCGTCACCGTGTTTCCGAACAAGGTAAAAGACCAACTGAACGTTGCCTTCTCCCACAAGCTTGATTCCTTGGTCACCCTTGAACTGATTTCGGCAACGGGCAAGGTCATTCTAAGCAAAACCGAATCGGTCGTGAACCAGATTACGACCCTAGACACCTCCAATCTAAGTTCGGGCGTTTATTTCCTGAACATCACAGCTACAAATATCAAATCCCAAGCCAAAATTGTCAAACAATGAGACCCAATACCTATATTCGATCAAGCCTATTCCTTCTTCTTATCGCCTTTTGCAGTTGTAGCAGTAGCGATGACGGAGCTAAAGACCCTACGCCCCAAGAAAGCCTACCGCCCGAAGCCTCGGTTTTGGTTTTTCCGAAGAAAGATGAAGAATGTAACCAAGGCGACATCATCTCCGCCACCCAAAGCAAAGTAACTTTTAAATGGAAGGCTTCGGACCATACGGACAGTTATACCTTGGTGCTAAAAAACCTAGAAACCAACGAAACGAGCGAAAACGATACTTCGACCAATTCGCTTGCCCTGACCATTTTGAGAAATACGCCCTATTCTTGGAACATTATTTCAAAATCTGACGAAACGGCCACGACCGCAACTAGCGAAACCTGGAAGTTTTACAATGCCGGCGAAGGAAATGAAAATTATGCCCCCTTTCCAGCGGAGGCCGTAGCCCCGACCATGGGGGCCAGTGTGAGCCAACCCCTAACCCTAAGTTGGAAAGGGAGTGATGTTGACAACGATATCGCTTCCTACGATATATACCTAGGTACCGACAATCCACCGACCACCTTACATGCAAGCACCTCGGATTCAGAAATAGATGACATTGCGCTCAATCCTGCCACCGTTTACTATTGGAGGGTAGTCACTACCGACGAAAATGGTTCCTGTTCCCAATCGCCGGTCTTTGAGTTCAAAACCAAATAAACCCAATTCCAAGGCATAAAAAAACCAAAGTCAAAAGCTTTGGTTTTTTTATTTACAGAAATCTTATTCGTCCTTAGGCCAGTGCCTGCGAAATATCGGCGATAATGTCGTCTATATGCTCAAGCCCCACCGATACGCGTACCATTCCGTCCGTAACGCCCGTTTCTGCACGCTCTTCTACCGAGAGTTTGCTATGAGTTGTTGACGCCGGATGTGTTACAATACTACGTGCATCGCCCAAATTGGCCGAAAGCGATAGCATTTTTATAGAGTCGAAAAACTTCTGGCCGGCTTCCAATCCGCCTTTTACCTCAAAAGCTACGACACAGCCACCGGCTTTCATCTGCTTCTTGGCTATTTCATATTTGGGATGCGACTTTAAAAACGGATATTTTACCCAATTGACCTTTTCGTTGCCTTCTAAAAACTCGGCTAATTTCAGTGCATTTTCACAATGGCGATCCACCCTTACGGCCAAGGTTTCCAAACTTTTGGAAAGTACCCAGGCATTGAAGGGAGATAGGGCCGGACCTGTAATTCTTGAAAAGCGGTAGACCTTATCGATCAATTCCTTCTTTCCTACGGTAACGCCGGCCAATACACGACCTTGTCCGTCCATTAATTTCGTTCCGGAGTGGATGACCAAATCGGCCCCGAACTTGATCGGTTGTTGTAAATAGGGCGAAGCAAAACAATTGTCGATCACCAAAATCAGATTATGCTTTTTGGCAATCTTTCCTAAAGCTTCCAAGTCGAGGATGTCTACCCCAGGATTGGTCGGTGATTCCGCATAGATAATTTTGGTCTTTGGCGTAATCAAAGCCTCTATCCCATCTAAATCATCAATCTTAAAATAGCTGTGATCAATATTCCATTTAGGAAAAAAATTCGTGAACAACGAATGCGTCGACCCAAAAATACTCCGCGCCGACAATACATGGTCACCACTATCCAAAAGGGCCGCCAAAGTAGAGAATACCGCTGCCATACCCGAAGCAAAAGCAAATCCGTTTTCAGCTCCTTCCATCTGACATACCTTCTCTATAAACTCAGAGGTATTCGGATTGGAATAGCGCGAATAAACATTACGTTCTTTCTCTTCGGCAAACGAAGCGCGCATATCTTCCGCATCTTCAAATACAAAACTCGAAGTCATGTACATCGGCACCGAATGCTCCAAATTTTTAGTGCGTTCCAATTGCGTTCTGATAGCGTTCGTTTCAAATTTATTTTCCATATGCATATAATTTGCTGAAAGCGGACTTTCTCTATTATTTATATCCTTTTTCTGCTATTCGTAAAATATCGCCAAAAACACCCCTTGCCGTAACGGCTGCACCTGCACCCGCCCCTTGAATCACTAATGGATTTTCGCCATATGACTCGGTATAGATCTCTATAATGGAATCGGATCCTTTTACCTGTCCCAAGGCACTTTCTTTGGGCACCGATATGAGTTTGACGTCCAAAATACCCTTCTCTTCCTGAAGATTACCGTGCAAATCGCCCACATACCGCAGTACATGGCCGGGCTTTTGGTTCTTTTTAATTTCGTTGAACTTGGCATCTACCAAATCGAGATGGTCCAAGAAATGCTGTACATCGCCATCCCTCAACTCTTCGGGAATCAAGTTTTCAATGTTTACATCGGAAAACTCGTTGCGTAGATCGAGTTCCCTGGCAAGGATCAACAATTTTCGGCCCACATCGTTACCCGATAGGTCTTCGCGGGGATCCGGCTCGGTAAAGCCACTTTTCATTGCCGTCCTTAAAATATTGGAAAAGGGTTCCTCGCTCTCTGAAAAGGTATTGAAGATATAACTCAAGGAACCTGAGAACACCCCTTTGATACCGGTAATGTTTTCACCCGAAAGGTGTAACAAACGTATGGTATCGATCAAAGGAAGGCCTGCCCCCACATTGGTTTCGTACAAATATTGTTTCTGGTGCTTATCCAACTCATCGCGCAACAACTGGTAGTAATCGAAACCGAGCGTATTGGCTATTTTATTGGACGACACAATATCGAAACCATTCTCTACAAACTCAAAGTAATGGGCTACAAAATCGCTATTAGCCGTATTATCGACCAAAATGAGGTTCTCTAGATGGTTTTCCTTGGCATATGCGATAACATCGCCTACCTTATATGGAGTACCCTTTTCTTCTATGGCCGTTTTCCAATTTTTAGGAATACCCTTTTTATCCAATAGGATTTTCCTCGAATTGGCCACAGCAAAAACGTTGAGGTCTATCCCCTTTCGCTTTTGAATGGTCTTGGTAGATTTCAAAATTTGGTCAATAAGCGTTCCGCCCACATTTCCATGTCCGAAAATCACCAAATTGACTTTTTTACTGATTCCGAAAATCTGTCCGTGCATTACGTTCAAGGCCTTGTTCAGGTCCGATTTTCTAAGTACCAAACTTACATTCCTGCCCGATACCGTATTATTAAATAGCAATGGGGCAATCTGGTTCTTTATCAAGGCATTGTACGGTCTATGGAAGGTACTCAAATCTTGACCTACGATAGAAATGACCGAGACCTCATCGAGTACGGTAATCATATTAATGTCCTTCGACTGGTAATCGCTTTCGAATTCCCTGTCCAAAGCCCTCTTGGCCTCTAGGGCCCGGTCGGCATTTACGACCAGGCCAATGCCTCGCTCCGAAGAGCCTTGGGAGATGATACTTACACTAATATTACTTTTCTGAAGCGCACTGAAAATACGTGCATCGACCCCAACTTTCCCTAGGAGTCCCCTACCCTCTACATTGATCAAGGATACGTTTTCAATAACCGACAAGGACTTAATACCCCCCTCTTTGGTCTTGGCACTGATCAAGGTTCCCTCATTGTCGTTATTGAAGGTATTTAAAATACGAAGGGGTATATTTTTTTCTATTAACGGAATAATGGTCTTGGCATGCAAAATGGTCGCCCCGAAATTTGCCAGTTCGTTCGCCTCTCCATAGGAAAGGTGCGAAATGCGCTTGGCATCGGATACCAAATCGGGATTAGCCGTATATATTCCGTCTACATGCGTAAAGTTTTGAAGCTCCTCCGCATTCAGGAAATTAGCGAATAGGGCCGCCGAATAATTACTGCCATTACGACCCAAAGTGGTAGTTTCCCCATTTTCATCAGAAGCGATAAAACCTGTAATAATCGGTACCGCATCGGCATCTAACTTGGCAAAACGGCGTAAAACGTTTTCTTTTGAAAGCGTTTCGTTGACCGTGGCATCCCCAAAATTAGAATCGGTTTTTATCAATTCCCTAGAATCGAGCATTACCGCATTTATCCCTTTTCCTATAAGCAGTTTGGTCACCAATTTTGCAGAAATAAGCTCCCCGAAGGCCAATAACTGGTCTTTTATCTTTAAGCTGTAATCGCCCAAAAGCGAAACCCCTTCGAGTAATTTTGCCAAATCTTTAAACTCGGCCGAAAGGTTGACATTCTTAAAGACACTCTTTTGGTACTTTTCAAAAGCCTCAAAATCTTCATAGTAATTTTCGCCCCTTGCGGCCTTTTCCAATATAGCTTCCAGTTGGTCGGTGGCCTTTTCACGGGCAGAAAGTACCACGGCAATATTTTCACCTTCTTCTACTTTTTTCGAAACAATACCCAAAACACGTTCCAATCCCTCGCCATTGGCCAGTGATTTTCCTCCAAATTTCAAAACCTTGATATGTTTTGACTTTCCATTTCTACTGAAAACCGGCTCCAGCAATTGTTCCATCTGCTCAAATTCTATCAAAAAGGCATCGTGACCGTGGAGGGAGTGCACCTCACCGTAAGTAACGTTACCATTGGCCTGTGCCAAGCGTTTAAAGGTCTCCTTGTTTTCCTTGGCCGTAAAGAACAAATCGGAATCAACCCCGATGATATGGATATTCACATCGCTGTTCTGAAGGTCGATAAAATTCTGCTCCCCGTTCCTCATGACATCTATGGTCTTGAGCAACTGGTTCATGAGCTTATAGGCCGAAAGTTGAAATCGTTCCTGTAACTTTTCCCCGTGATGCATCAACCAACTTTCCACGTTAAAAACCTGAAGTTCCTCATTGGTACTCCGCTTAAAACGCTCTTTGAAAGACTCGGGTGTACGATAACACAACATGGCGTGCATACGCGCATCGTGAACGGGCTTTTTGCTATTGACCAAAAACTGTTCTTGTATCTGGCAATTACCGATCAACCAATCCGTAGATTTCCAGTCCGATGCAACAGGAATCACATGCTCCATGATCTTCGGGTTAAGCGCTGCCATTTCCCAGGCTATACCTCCTCCCAAAGAGCCGCCGATAAGGGCGAACAATTTGTTGATCTCAAGTTTTTGGAGGCCCAACAAGAAGATTCTTGCGATATCGCCTGCCACGAAATCCTTATAATTATCGATAACGAATTTATCGTATCCGTTCCCAGGAATATTAAAGGACAGAATGGTGTACTTATTGGTATCGATACACTTGCCTTCGCCAATAAGGGCGGACCACCAGCCATCATCACCCGTAACATTGGAGTTACCGGTCAAGGCATGGTTGACCTGCACTATGGGCGCAGTGTGCAATTCTTTCCCGAACAACTGATAGGAAAGCTCAATATCTTGAGTTACCCCACTGATCGTAGTATAGTTCGATAATTTCAAATGGTGAAGCATACGGCATATATTAGACCTCACCGGCGTTGTGCCGGCCAGGTCTTATTAATTTCTAAAAATAGTATCGGTTAAAGCGCTGCGAATGCGTTTGCCAAATCGGCTTTCAAATCTTCAATATCCTCTAGCCCCACTGACAAACGAATCAAATCTTGACCCACACCGGCGGCTTCCTGCTGCTCGGCGTTCAACTGCTGGTGCGTTGTACTGGCAGGGTGGATGATCAATGATTTTGTATCGCCAATATTGGCCAATAGGGAGAAAATCTTGGTAGCATCGGTCACTTTTTTAGCGGCCTCAAAACCACCTTTTATTCCGAAAGTCACCAAACCACTTTGTCCTTTAGGCAAATATTCTTGGGCAAGATCGTAGTATTTACTACTCTTAAGACCTGGGTAATTTACCCATGCCACTTCGTCCCTTCCTTCCAACCAGGTCGCCAATTCCAAAGCATTGGCACTGTGCTGTTTGATACGCACGTTCAAAGTCTCCAAGCCTTGTATGATCTGGAATGCGTTAAACGGACTCAAAGCCCCTCCAAAATCGCGCAATCCTTCCAAAATCAATTTAAAGGTAAAGGCCGCCGCACCTAGGGCTTCGCTATACACTAAACCATGGTAGCCCGCAGAAGGCTCGGTAAACTCAGGAAATTTTCCGTTGGTCCAATCAAACGTTCCCGCATCGATTATAGCCCCTCCTAATGAAGTACCTTGACCACCGATATATTTAGTTAAGGAATGAATCACCAAGTTGGCCCCATGCTCAATAGGGTTCAAAAGGGCCGGTGAAGCTACTGTATTATCTACTATAAAAGGAACCTGAGCCGCCTTGGCCTGTTTTGAGATTGCTTTTAAGTCAAGCACGTCTAGTTTAGGGTTGCCCAAAGATTCTACAAAGAAAGCCCTTGTATTGTCTTGCACCGCCTTACCAAAATTTTCAGGATCGGAGGCATCTACGAAAGTAGTAGTGATTCCCATCCTTGGCAAGGTAACGTTCAACAAATTGAAAGTTCCCCCATACAGACTACTAGAAGCTACAATATGATCTCCTGCCTTTAAAAGCGTCATTAATCCGGTAGAAATCGCGGAAGCCCCTGAAGCAAAAACTACAGCGCCAATACCGCCTTCAACGGCCGCCAATCGCTCTTGTAAAATTTGATTGGTAGGGTTGTTCAGACGAGTATAGATAAAACCGAGTTCGGCCAAAGAAAAAAGATTGGCAGCATGGTCGGTATCGTTAAAAACGTAGGATGACGTCTGGTAGATAGGGACTGCACGTGTTCCAGCGGTTTGCGCCGGATCGTGCCCAGCATGTAGTGCATTGGTTGCAAGTTTAAGATCACTCATAATTCTAGATTTTTAATTGTTATTTAAAATAATTAAAAGCCCAACCATAGACTACGGCCTTGTAGTTAGGTATAATATCAAAAAAGTTATAAGAAAGTAAAAGATTAGGATGAGTAATCTATTTCGTTATCTGTCCTAATAATTATTTCAGGATAGAATGTAGCACCTTCTCTGTATAAGAAACAAAGGGTTGCTAAGGTTTCAAAGGGTCTATTCCCTCCACCTTTCTTGATAACTGATCAATACGTGTTTGAACTTTTGGAAATACAAATATATGGTCGGTGAATTTAAATTCACCAACATTTTTGAAAAATTTATAAATTAAACGCCTTTTTTACCTCATCTACCCGGTCTAATTTCTCCCAGGTAAACAATTCGACTTCTTTTTCGATACGACCGTTGTAGGGCGATTCAAAAACCTTTTTGATCGTTTTAGGCGTTTTGCCCATATGTCCGTAAGCTGCCGTTTCCAAATAAATGGGGTTACGCAACTTTAGTCGTTCTTCAATGGCAAACGGACGCATGTCGAACAAGTCTTTTGTCTTGTTGGCAATCTCACCATCGCTAAGGTCAACATTAGACGTTCCGTATGTATCGATATAAATGGAAGTAGGCTCAACTACACCAATGGCATAACTCACCTGCACCAAAATTTCATCGGCCACTCCGGCCGCCACTAAATTCTTGGCGATATGGCGTGCGGCATACGCGGCACTTCGGTCTACCTTACTTGGGTCTTTTCCACTAAAAGCCCCTCCACCGTGGGCACCTTTACCCCCATAGGTATCAACAATTATTTTCCTTCCCGTAAGTCCCGTATCACCATGTGGCCCACCGATAACGAATTTGCCGGTAGGGTTGATATGGTATTTGATCTTATCGTCGAACAAATTCTGAATCGCTTCGGGCAATTGCTCTATAACCCTAGGTATCAAAATCTCCACAAGGTCTTTTTTGATCTTGTCCAACATTTTGGCATCGTCGATATCAAAAGCGTCGTGCTGCGTAGATATTACAATGGTATCGATTCGCTGGGGCACATTGTCGTCGGAATATTCTATGGTTACCTGCGACTTGGCATCTGGTCTAAGATAATCTATGATCTTACCTTCCCTACGCAACTCCGCCAAGTTTTGGAGGATCTTATGCGATATATCCAAGGCCAATGGCATGTAATTTTCGGTTTCTTTAGTCGCATAGCCGAACATCATACCTTGGTCTCCCGCTCCTTGTTGCTCTTTTTGACCACGGTCTACCCCCTGACTAATGTCTTGCGATTGCTCATGGATCAATGAAATGACCCCACAAGAATCTCCACTAAACTGGTATTCGCCCTTGGTGTAACCGATGGAATTGATCACATCCCTAGCAATGGTCTGCACGTCTAGATATGTATCGCTCTTAACCTCTCCAGCCAATACGACCTGACCTGTGGTAACCAAAGTTTCACAAGCTACCTTGCTCTCTGGGTCAAAGGCCAAAAAGTGATCTAACAAGGCATCGCTTATTTGATCGGCAACTTTATCAGGGTGTCCTTCACTAACGGATTCGGAAGTAAATAAATACGGCATAACAAACTTTTATTTTTTCGTAAAAGGATCTGAAAGGAATGCCGAAAGAAGATGATGTGAATCGAATCTACATCAACTGCTTTAGCATTTTTTTGTTTTTATCACCCTACTCAGGTTTAAAACAGAGGTTGCAATCAGTCAAATCCCTCCTCTTTAATTTAATTAGGACGCAAAAGTATAAAAAATGTTCAGTTCAAAATATTATTATCGGGTTAATTATTTCCCTAAGTTGCATATTGGGGTTTTCACGACATGCTATTCGAGCAAATTACAGATCGTATTTTATGGAGAAAAGCAAGTAACGCGGTTGCACGAAATAGGCCTGTGTCGTAAAGAACAGGTCATTGGTACTGTCTCTGTTGAGCGTAGTGGTATTTAATAGGTTGGTACCTTTAATACCATATTCCCATCGGCTATCCCTTTTCTGATAAGTCAAGTTGGCCTCTAAAAAACTATATTGGTTTTCGATGGTATTTTCCTTATCCGTGTAATTGTAGTAATCATAGTCTACGTTAAAGATAAAGTTCTTTAAAAAAGTGGCATCGAAACGGGCATAGGGCCTGCTCGTAAAATAAGTAGTCTCCAAATCACCGTTTTCATAATTGTTTACGGTATACCTGTACCCTACTTCCAAATTGGGGGCATTCTTAAAATTGGTAGATAAGGCTCCCCTATAGTTCTGGGTAAAAGCATTCGACATGCGTTGCTCATTGCTCACCAAGTTATAGGTAGTCGACCACGCCACATTACCCCTTACCGAAGCTTTTATCTTCCCGAAGGTACGCTCATAATTGCCGCTGGCGGACAATGACTCGTCTTCAAAATTGGAATTGATCGTAGTACTCACCCTGTTTATCCCGATAATATCGGCACTACTCTTTAGGGCGTCTATTCGCTTTGTATAGGCTATGTTCGCGAAAATATTGGTGAAATTGAACATATTGAAGCTAAAGAAATTTAGCGAAAGGTTATGGTTAAGGGCACTCTCCAAATCCCTATTACCACTGTAAAGCGAGTTGTAGTTATTGAGCACATAGCCTTGTGCAAATTTGCTCACATCGGTAAAGGATCGGGTAACGCGGTAGTTAAACCGGATATTTTCCGACTTCTTCAACTGTGCATTGATATACACATCGGGCAATAATGAAGTAAGATTGTCTTCCACCACGGTGTTCAATTGCTCATTTTTCACATTGAACTGATGCAAGGTCACCCCTGGATTAAAGGTGAAAATTCCCGAAATAACCTTATAATGAAATCCTAAATACAGATCGGAAACATTAAAGGTAACATCGTTCCCAAACGCCTCTCCGCTCATATCGAAGCTTTCCCCATTATCTAAAATCTGAAAGATTCCCGAGTTAAAATTCTGGTGGCTTTGCGTGGTTCCCAAGGTTAAATTCAGATTGCTTTTGGTGCCGAGTACATAGTAATAATCAACCTTGGCATCTACTTTATTCGTCACCACATTTTTGGCCTGATTTATATTGTACCCCTCTTGCCCTTCATCTACCGGGAATATATCAACGTAGGCAAATTCATTTCGGATAGCCTCGTAAAAGGGGTCCTCGTCTTGGTACATATGTTGTGCCTCTACGGCAAAAATATTCTTTTCGTTCAGCGTATAATAGAGATTGAGGTTTTGGTTTACGGCTAAAGGCTTTTGTTTTTTTACCTCTGAAATTTCATCGGTTATATCGGATACCGAAAGCACATCTACCTTTTCATTATCGTCCGATTGTTTCAAAAGGGCATCGTAATCGAACTGAAAATCGGCATTGGGTTTATATCGGGCACTGAATTTTGCCAAACCTAGATGTACGGTCTGATCTGTATTGGTGGTCGCATTTTCTACATCGTTACTGGCTATATAGGCCGTATTTCGTTGTGACTTCATCAAGGTCCCCGTATACGAGTAAATTCCGAAACCGCTCAAATCTAAACTCTCCGTTGGGGAATAGCTAAAATTGGCTGCGGCAAACTTGGTATCTATATCGTTGGCCCTATTGTTTTGGGCCGTAGAAAGACCGAGCCCATCGGCACCTGTGGCAATTGAACTGCCTCCCCTTGCATTTATGTTCCTAAAGCCCCCGGTAAAATTCCTATAGTCGTTTCGTGTAAACGGAACTTCCCCCAAGTTATTCAGGTCGGTAATAATATTGATGCTGTATTTAGGACTATAATAGAACAACTTCGGGTGGGCCAAATACCTATCATCAGGCCCGTAGCCTGCGGTTAGTTCGCCAAACCAAAAGTTCTTTTTACCCTCTTTCAACCTTATGTTCAAGGCCACGTTATCATCGTCATTGGTAAGTCCCTTCATTTGCGACACCTCGTTAAAATTCCGCAGTACCTCAACCTTACTAAGGGCATTTGCCGGAATATTCTCAACGGCCAATTTAGAGTCTCCATCAAAAAAATCCTTCCCTTCTACCATCACCTTGCTTACGGTCTTCCCCTCTACCTCTATCTGCCCATCATCGTTGATCTCGATCCCAGGAAGGTTTTCAAGCACATCTTTTAGCTTCTTCTCGGTTCCCGAAACAAAGGAGTCGGTATCATATACAATAGTATCGCCTTTGACCGATACGGGCATTTCATAGGTTACCTCAACCTCATCCAATTGATTGGCCTGTTCGTGCATGACGATGTCTTTTACCGCATCAACATCACTGGCAGTAAACGTAAACGACTCCGTTTTAAACCCAAGATAACTAACTTTTACGGTATATTGATGACCCGATTTCAGCTTCAACTTATACAGTCCCGCATGATTGGTAATACCGTAAGACTCCAAGCCCTTGGTCTCGGTATTAATAGCGATAACATTGGCCATATCGACACCGGTACCCAAACTATCCTTAACCATACCGGTAAGCGCAATTTCTTGGGCCCAGCTAGCGGCTGCCACGCTAAGGAATACGACAAACAACAATATATTCTTCATTATCAATGAATTAGATGCAACAAGTATTTCTAAAATAAAAAAGGGAGACGACCATTACGATCGGCCGTTTCGTCCTCCACCCCTTCTGTTTCTGAAGTTTTCACGCATCTCTTTCATTTTCTTCTTCGAGATTTCGTCGTATTCCTCTTGGGTTACTTTTTTGCCTTTGGTCGGGGCCTTTATAGTGACTTTCTCCGATGGATTCAGGGTAATCTGCGAACAAACTATAGTCGTAATGTCATCGCTTACGGCCAAGATAAGCCCTGGAAGGCCCCAATAGGATGAAGGACCTTGATTGACCGGTATTTCAGGGGTATACCAAGCTACGATTTCGACTTCCTTTTCTACGAATTCCTCATTCTTTTCGCCCTCGTCTTTTTTGTCTCCTTCCTTACCATCGTTCGGACGGCGGAAAATAGCCCGCATATTGGGGCGTTTTATGGTTTTTAAAGCTGTTGCCTTAAATGCCGTATAGTTTCCTATTTGCTTGGTTTCGCTTCCCAATTTCCAATCGAGTTTCTCGAGTGTATCGTCGATCAAGAATATCTTTCCGAACAAATCGTTTTTTACCAGATACCGTTCTTCCTTTATATTCTTGTACAGGTCACCACCAGAATTGGAAAAAGCTCCAAAACGTGGACCCCTTCCGCCTTCCCTGCCTCCAGGTTGCTCCAACTGCTCTTCTTCCTTATAAATAGATTCGATCTGATTGAAATTGAGCTCGTATGTTTTTTCATTGGCTCTTTTCATCCGTTCCAAGATTTCCTTCTTACGGTCTTCCGGTATTTTTCGGTTGCCGAAATCCATATTCACTTGGGTTTTACTCAAATATGTTGCTTTCCCCTGAAAATCCTGTGCGTATGAACTTGTGCAGAAAAAGACAAGAACCATTGCTATTGACCATGTATATTTCATCATAATAACGTGTTAGAATACTTTTAAGACTATGATTGACGCATATGGTTTAATCTGAATTTCAAAAGAAAAGGGATTTCTTATACAACTTTTTTCCACTGTACTTAAAATATGTTTTTACTTCATATACTTATCTTGTATCTTGTACCTTCTAATTTTAGTAAAAACGACAACACAACCATTAATTCATTTATCTCTATGCACATAGCAGTTGCCGGAAACATCGGTGCAGGAAAAACGACACTAACTAGGTTACTTGCAAAACATTACAACTGGGAAGCCAATTTTGAAGATGTTGTAGACAACCCGTATCTAGACGATTTTTACAATCAAATGGAGCGTTGGAGTTTCAACCTTCAGATTTATTTTTTGAACACGAGGTATCGTCAAATTCTTCAAATTAGGGAAAGTGGCAAAGAAATCATTCAAGATCGGACCATTTACGAGGATGCCTATATTTTTGCCCCTAACTTGCACGCTATGGGCCTTATGACCAATAGGGATTTTGAAAATTACCAAAGTCTCTTTGAATTGATGGAAAGCTTGGTTCAGCCTCCAGACCTCCTTATCTATTTGAGAAGCTCTATTCCTAATTTGGTAAAACAGATCCACAAAAGAGGGCGTGAATACGAGAACAGTATTTCCATAGACTACCTAAGCCGCCTCAACGAACGGTACGAAGCCTGGATCCATGGTTACAAAAAGGGCAACCTATTAATTGTAGACGTAGATAATTTAGATTTCGTAGACCAACCGGAAGATTTAGGCACGATCCTGAATATGATCGACGCAGAGATCAACGGCTTGTTTTAGGGCAATATCACTTTATAAAACCGTTTTCCTTGGCATGGGCAATGGCGCTTTCACTGTTTTCGACCAATAATACGGGAGTGGTCTCGTAGGCTTTGAACAGCCCCCGCACCCTTTCCATTTTCCCCTTATGGGCTACACTCCTTAAGTAGATTGCGCTTATCTGTTCAGGATATAGCTCCGCAATTTCCTTATAGATATCGGCATCGTGCTCACCGCTATCGCCGATCAGGATAAACTTGAGTTTGGGATAAGTCTTAAGGATATTGAGGATTTCCTTTTGTTTTTGAGGTTTTTCGCCCACTGACCGAAGGCTTTCCAGCTTTGGAAAATTTCGCAAAAGAATCGGCCCCTTGGGAAAATTGTTCTTTTGAAGAAAAAGCTCAAGATAGCGATACAGGTTCCATGGGCTATGGCTCACGTAAAAAATAGGATTGGCCGCCGTGCCCGAGCCTCCCCTATGCAAAAGGTTATACAATTCTGAAGCCCCTTTGAGGGGTGTACGCTTACCCGGGCGTTTAAAAAGGGTATTGACCACTACTTTCCACTTTAATGAAGACACCACTCCCGTATGTAAAATGGTATCGTCGATATCACTGATTACCCCAAACTCAGCTGTGGCCGAAGGAATCAATAATTCACCGGGAAAGCGGTTTTGGTGAAGGATCTCCCTTCGAAGGGCATGGTCATCATACGAAACCTCATACTGCAACCATCCTTCCCCATTGGTAAGTGGGCGTAAATTTTCAATGGACTCGTCAAAGAGGTAATAGCCCCTTGCATCGGTTTTTCCAACAAGCACCCTACCGTCTGAAAGCTTCACCCTCACTGGGGTGTTTCTGATTTCATCGGTTTCAAACCGCTTATAACTGTTCCAAATCAAATTGAAGAAACCCTTTTTCGACAAATCTATTTCTTCATCCTCCAAGGCCCGACCACGCGCATAAAAATGCGAATCGGCACCATAACCCTGAAAAGCGATGATCTGTAACTTGTCTTTCTTCCCGAATAAACCCATAGGGTCAAATATACTTAAATATAGCATTTCAATTGCCCTCCGAACAAATCGCCCCACACCCAAAAGTAGCGTTCACGCATTGGAAAGGATACTTCACTCATTTTCGGTTTTTACTATAGGTATCGCGATGTAGGTTTGGGTATGTTTAACCTGTCCTTCGTTGAAAGACATAAAATCCATACCCTATGAAACCCAAGAAAAACCCACAAAAGGACCTTAACGGAAAACGGCCTATTTACTTTTTATTCGGACTACTGTTCGCACTTATGTTGACCCTAGCCGCATTTGAATGGAAGACCTACGACCGTACCTACGACTACGACACTTCGATGAATATTGAGGACGAACTCACAGAAGAACTGCCAATTTTGGTCGAGTTTAAAACGCCGCCCCCTCCCAAGCAAATTCAAGCCCCCCCGATTATCGAGATAATCGATGATGACGAGGAGGACATAGAAGACGTAATCGAATCTACCGAAACGGACCAAGAAGAAAAGATATTGGATGTATCGGATATAGAGGTAATGGAGACGGATGAGCCCGAGGAATTTTCATTTATGGTCATTGAAGACGTTCCCGTTTTTCCCGGATGCGAAAAAGCAAAAGACAAACGTGCCTGCTTTCAAACCATGATGAACAAGCATATCGCCAAGAATTTCAGGTATCCGGAGTCCGCTCAAGAAATGGGCATACAAGGCAGGGTAAACATTATGTTCGTCATTCAAAAAGACGGCAGCATCGACAACATACAGTTGCGGGGACCGGACAAAAGCCTTGAAAAGGAAGCGAAAAGAATTATTGACAAACTACCCCGTATGGAGCCCGGAAAACAACGAGGCACACCGGTCAGGGTACCCTTCAGTATTCCAATCGTTTTCAAACTACAATAAAAAAATCAAAAAAAAGGGACCCCATAAAAAGGTCCCTTTTTCATTCAAATGGGTTTGGTTACTTTCGGATATCGACCTTTTCTATGGTGATTTCCTTTTCTTTTCCTTTGCTCGATTCCACCTTCTTTTCAAAAGCGATCAATTGATTTTTAACAGCGGATTCAGTACCCGTAAAAACTTCCTCTTGCAAGAACTTTTCACCGTTTACCACCGTTGTATAAGCTATTGTTGCTTCGGCCGTATCCATATCAAGGGCACTCATCTCGATCTTGATTTCCTTTTCTTGATCAAGCACGGCCACTCCCGTAGAACTTATAGCAATACTCGGAGCGATAACCAAGGCCACCACCGACATTAACTTTAAGAGAATGTTCAACGAGGGTCCCGAAGTATCTTTAAACGGATCACCGACAGTATCCCCTACAACCGCTGCTTTATGTGCATCGGTACCTTTGCGACCTTCCGATTCTATCATTTTCTTGGCATTGTCCCATGCACCACCGGCATTCGACTGAAAGATTGCCATAAGCACCCCACAGGTAGTTACACCAGCCAAAAGCCCTCCTAGCATTTCCGCCCCACCAATAAAACCAACGGCTACAGGAACCGCAATGGCCAACAAGCCAGGCAATACCATTTCCTTTATCGATGCCTTAGTAGAAATATCCACACATTTATCATATTCCGCATAACCATCTGCAGCATCAAATATGGCCCTTTGTTCCGGGGTTGCCTTTGACATATCGGAATCGACCTCCCTCATGACCTGTAAGGCCGCCTTCAACTGTGGAATATCCCTAAACTGACGTCTTACCTCTTCAATCATGGCCATGGCCGCACGACCCACCGCGTTCATCGACAAGGCCGAAAAAACGAAGGGCAGCATACCTCCGACCAATAGACCGGCCATAACGGTCGGTTTTGAAACGTCGATAGCGGATACATTGGCCACCTTCATAAAGGCCGAAAACAAAGCCAAGGCCGTCAAGGCCGCGGAAGCAATGGCAAAACCCTTACCTATGGCCGCAGTAGTGTTACCAACGGCATCTAATTTATCGGTACGCTCACGAACTTCCGAAGGCAATTCGGCCATTTCCGCAATACCACCGGCATTATCGGAAATAGGTCCGTAAGCATCGACCGCCAACTGAATACCCGTATTGGCCAACATACCTACTGCCGCAATGGCAATACCGTATAATCCCGCAAAATGGAAAGACACTATAATAGCTATGGCAATCAATAAAATAGGAATCATGGTAGACATCATTCCGACGCCAAGACCTGCAATAATGTTCGTTGCCGCCCCGGTCTCCGACTGTCTAACGATGGAATTCACCGGTTTTGTACCGGTTCCCGTATAGTATTCCGTGATTTTCCCAACACCTAGACCAGCAACCAGACCGGCCAAAGTGGCCCAGAAAATTCCCATGGCCCCACTTGGAAGTCCCTCTACACTCTCAGGAATCAAAGCGTTTATAATAAAATATGAGGCCACCACCATAAGACCGGCAGAACCAAATTCACCGATATTCAAGGCTGTCTGTGGGTTTCCACCATCTTTTACCCTTACAAAAAAGGTTCCGATAATAGACATAATAATACCGACAGCCGCAAGAACCAATGGCAGGTAAACGGCACCCAAGCCCTCAAAATCGGGCGTAATTATAAAGGCACCCAAAACCATGGTTCCGATAATGGACCCAACATAAGATTCAAATAAATCGGCACCCATACCGGCAACGTCACCAACATTGTCACCAACATTATCCGCAATGGTTGCAGGATTCAACGGGTGATCCTCAGGAATACCTGCCTCTACCTTACCTACCAAATCGGCCCCAACATCTGCAGCCTTGGTATAAATACCTCCGCCCACACGGGCAAAAAGGGCAATGGAAGAAGCCCCTAGGGAAAATCCGGAGAGCACGTTCAGGACCAAGCCCAAATTATCGGCCCCGGGCCAAATGCTTTGATATATCATAAAAAGACCACTGAGCCCCAAGACGCCAAGACCCACAACGCCAAGACCCATTACGGCCCCTCCTGCAAAGGCTACCTCTAGCGCCTTACCTAACGATGTACGTGCGGCCTGTGTAGTTCTTACATTGGCCTTAGTAGCGACCTTCATACCTATAAAGCCAGCCAAGGCCGAACAAATGGCCCCAACAATAAACGATACGGCCACCATACCATTCGAACCTTCTTCGTTACTCCCTTTAAAATAGAGGAGTACTGCTACGGCCAATACAAAAATTGCTAGAATCTTGTATTCTGCCTTCAAGAAAGACATGGCTCCGTCAGCAATATTCTTCGCGATGCGCGCCATCTTGGCGTCACCTACGTCTTGTTTGCCTACCCATAAGTTCTTGACAAAAACGAACACTAGCGCCAGTATTCCAAATACAGGCAAAAATTTCACTACTAAATCCATTCGAGAAGTTATTTAAAATTCCTAATGTCTACTAAAGTAATGAAATTGATCTTATAAAAAAAAGCCTTTTTTATTGCTAAAAAAGGCTTTTTAAATCGTGATAATTATTTATATCGTAAAAGTGCGTTTCTTCTTTAAATCGCTCTCATCATAACGTTGTACACATTCATGGTAGATTTTGACGGCCTCTTCGGCATCGCCCCATCCACCGGTATCGACTTTCTTCTTTTCCAAATCTTTATACACCTTAAAGAAATGCTCGATTTCCTTTAAACGGTGTGGATTCAAATCACTGATATCATGATTATTACTCCATATCGGGTCAGAAACAGGTACACAGATAATTTTTTCATCCGGGCCCTTTTCATCGGTCATATGAAAAACACCGATCGGCCTTACCTCCATAACCACCATAGGATAGGTAGGTTCGGCGCCCATGACCAAAACATCTAGTGGATCTTTGTCCAATGCTAAAGTCTCTGGGATGAAACCATAATCTCCAGGATACATCATGGATGAGAAAAGCATACGGTCAAAACGTATCTTATGCAATGCAAAATCGTACTCGTATTTGTTTCTACTTCCTTTTGGAATCTCTATTAAAACATCAAAAGTTATATCAGCTTTTTTTCCCATTTTTTTGGTTTATTTTACAGCTGCGAAGGTACAAAAATGCTCACGTGCCACCCTTGAAATATTGAAAAAACATCGGGTTTTCCTATAAATATTAGAATATTTGAATTCTAGCCTGCTTCCTTTCCCGAATACGAATCAACGGACACCAAACCCTAAGCAATTCGAAATGAACAAACTACAAAAAATCGACAGTATTTGGAGCTTTATTTAGAAATCAAAGCCAAAGGTTCCTGTGATACTAAAAGGACGGGCATCGGGCGCATCTAGGTAATTGCCCCTAAAATTAAAATCTATCCTTAGGATTTTGAATATGTTTCCGATCCCAAAAGAATACTCATAATAGATTTTCTCCGACGGAGCCCGTAGCGGGGTATTTATCGTTGCCGGCATACTCAAGGCGATATTCTCATCTGACAAATCGCCCCAAACACCCCTAAGACCGATAATTTCACGCAAATTCAATTTTCTCAATAACGGCACCCTTGAAAAGAGGCGCCCGTTAAAATTGTGCTGCAGGTGCAAGGCCACATAGGTATCGGTTACGAACTCGTAAAAATCGAGGTTAGGAAAGGTTCCGTAGTTCGAGAAAAAAGTCTGGTTCCCCGGCACCACATTGAGCAGCCCCAAAGGCACCGTATTGAATGTCTTACCCATTTCCAAGGTCGAGAACAAGCGGCCAAAGCCTCCAATTTGCCAAGGCTGGCTATAAGAGAACTGTAATTTGCTATAGCTAAAATCACTATCAAAAACGACATCTACACCCTTGGTATAGCTCAACAGCAAAGTACTGTAATCATCGTTCATACCTTTCCGTTCCACCCCATATCCAATAGTTCTTTTACCGGGCGTATAGATCATCAATGCATTAAAATCGAACTGTCGTATCTCTGAGGAAACCCCGGTCGGCGAGTCGGGATCTATGTAGTCTAGACTAAAATCATCGGGCAGGGCCGAACTTAGGGTGCGAAACGTTCCCCCTATCCCAAACCTTACGTTGGTAATAGGCTCCATCTCTATATTGAACTTACTCAAATTAATGTTGGTCAAGCGGTTATTGGCCCCTACGGTCACCAATGACGACGAGGCAATACTACGCCCGAGCACATCGTTCGTAGCGGTCAGGCTCACCCCTAGCTGCTCTATGTCACGCCGATTACCGCCCGAGACAATAAGCCTGTTCTTTCTGTCGAGCAATATTTTTCCCGAAACACCGTGTTTAAACTTTTGGTCGGTAAAACCATAGGCCGTATAACCCTCTACCCTCCAAAGGTCGTTCTCCCCAAAATAAGAACGGGCACCGATACGCAAACGGGGGCCTTCGGCCTGGTTGTATCCAAAAACATCGTAGACCGAGCCTATATCCATATTCCATTTATCGATCTCTACATAGCCACTGCCCAAAATACTGACCAAATTATAATACGACTTAAACTTAGGTACGGTCTTGAGGGTATCGAGCAATTGATATATCCCTTTTTCATCTTTGTTCAAGGTCTCCAAGCGGTTGTTCTGCCAAAAGGTAGAATCGCGATTCAAGACCACGGGATCGTACGGATTGCTTTCTTGCTTGTAAAATTCCTTCGGCTTTTCTTGATCAAAGACGTAGTCGTCAAAGACCGTTGTACGTTTTCCGTACATGCCCCGCGATTCTTCCTTTTTCTGAAAACTGAAATCGCTCATCATATAATCGCGCTTCAAGAGAAAAACGGAATCGTTGACCACCTCGAAATCTTGCTCTATATATATTTCCTTTACCCAATTGATATTGGCACTTTTGGTAACCTCAAGATTGATGTTTTTGATGGCATAGGTAGTATCGTTCACCCAAAAGTCCCCCTTAAAGGTAAGTTCGTTCTTGCGCCTTGGATAATACACGATATTATAACACCATTTGTTATCGATAAATGCACTATCCCGTAGGGCATAATTATACGTATCTACACCAGTTCTCGATAGTGGACTAGTAAAGCTCTTATCGAAAAATTTCAGGTAATTATCGTAAATATCATATTCTTGATAGAGATCGGCCACAAAGGCTATTATCGCCTGGTTGTTATCAAATCCGGAATTTTTGTTTCCTAAAATATCTTCTTTTTCCTCATCTAGAAGATTATCGCCATAGACCTTACTAAAGGTCTCGTTCAAGAAAATAGGCAAATAGGTTTTACCCGTTATACGCGAAGTATCGAGGTCATCAAACACAAATTCAAGTCCTTTGAAGATCTTTTTCTTCATCAAGGCACTGTCAATGGTATTGAGGTCGAACTCTACTTTCTCATATTTCTTAAAAGCGTACTGTTTGAACTTTCGGAGTCCGTTCTCACGTTTCTTAGCCCATATTTTCTTGAGAATTTCTACCGCGGGATTGTTTTTCTTCGGCTGCTTTCCGCCAACAAGTACGATTTCGTCCAATTGCTGGGCAGCTTCCTTCAGTTTGACCTTCATGTCATAAGTCACCTTCGCAGTCAAAGGGATTTCCACGTTTTCATAGCCAATAAAGGAAACCACGAGGGTCTTATGGCTACCGTCCGATTCCATATAGAAATGGCCGTTATCATCGGTAATCGTTCCCTCGTAAGAATCTTTAAAGAGAAGATTGGCAAAGGCGACCGGTCGATCATCTTCATCTACAACAACGCCTCCTACCTTGGTCTGTGCACTGGCAACAGAAGTAACAAGCAACAGTATGGCTAAAAGAATGTTTTTCATTTATAATGTTGTTCTCGGCACTATATAGACAAATAACGTACCAGAAAAGAATATATTAGCAAAACCCAATAGTTTTACCCATTTTTTTCAGTGAAAAAGCTGACCTAGGGGGGACGATTGAACAACAAAGGGCATCTTCAACAAAACTCCTTAAAAAAAAACTTCGCCAACACAGTGTCGGCGAAGCAAAAGTACCCTTACTGAATTGTTATACTTACTTGTATAACACTTTCTTAACAGAATTTACCACATCTTCATGGTTCGGAAGCCATTCGGCCAATAGTACCGGTGAATATGGGGCTGGTGTATCTGCCGTATTTATTTTTTGAATAGGCGCATCCAAATAATCGAATGCATTGGCCTGAATATGATAGGTAAGCTCGGTAGCTACGTTACCGAAAGGCCAAGCTTCTTCTAAAATCACCAATCTATTGGTTTTTTTCACCGATTTTAAGACCGCATCGTAGTCTAAAGGCTTAACGGTACGCAAATCTATGATTTCACAGCTGATACCTTCCTTTTGAAGTTCATCGGCCGCTTTATCGGCTTCTTTTATAATCTTTCCAAAAGAAACAATGGTAACATCGCTACCTTCCCTTCTGATGTCGGCAACACCCAAGGGAATGGTGTACTCACCTTCCGGCACCTCGCCTTTATCTCCGTACATCTGTTCCGACTCCATAAAAATTACGGGATCGTCATCGCGAATAGCCGATTTCAACAAACCTTTTGCATCAGCAGGGTTTGAAGGTACGACCACTTTTAGGCCAGGACAGTTGGCATACCAGCTCTCAAAGGCCTGGGAGTGCGTTGCGGCCAATTGGCCCGCGGAAGCCGTTGGCCCCCTAAAAACGATCGGACAGGGAAACTGCCCCCCCGACATTTGACGGATCTTGGCAGCGTTATTGATAATCTGATCGATACCCACCAAGGCAAAATTAAAAGTCATAAACTCGATTATAGGTCGACAACCCGTCATGGTTGAACCGACACCTATACCAGCAAAGCCTAACTCGGCTATCGGCGTATCTATCACGCGTTTGGGTCCGAATTCATCGAGCATTCCCTTTGATGCCTTGTAGGCGCCATTGTATTCAGCAACCTCTTCACCCATCAGGTAAACGGACTCATCTCTTCGCATTTCTTCCGACATCGCCTCGACAATGGCTTCCCTAAATTGTAATGTCTTCATATTATATGGAGTATCTTTTTGTTATGAACGTTAAAAACGCAAGCAAAAATAGGAAATTATATATCAAAACATAGGCTCTCAGAATCAAAAAAAGTTACAAAAAATACTATGCATGCATAGTATTTTCGAAAAAGATTACATATCTTCGTGTAGATTAAAAACAGCTTTATAGACATGAAAATATTAGTTTGCATAAGTAATGTTCCTGACACGACGTCTAAAATCAACTTCACCGAAGGCGATACCAAATTCGACACTAACGGTGTTCAGTTCGTAATAAACCCTAATGACGAATTCGGTTTGACCCGTGCCATGTGGTTCAAAGAGAAGCAAGGTGCCACCGTACATATAGCCACGGTTGGCGAAGCATCGGTAGAGCCGACCATGCGAAAGGCCCTGGCCATAGGTGCCGACGAGGCCATTCGCGTCAACGCCGTACCTGCCGACGGTTTTTTCGTAGCCGAACAATTGGCCCATATTATTAAGGATGGAGCCTACGACCTTGTTATTGCAGGCAGGGAATCTATCGACTACAATGGCGGTATGGTACCTGGAATTTTAGCCTCTTTATTAGGAATGAACTTCGTAAACTCATGTATCAACCTAGAAGTTGACGGAAACACAGCTACCGCAGTGCGTGAAATCGATGGTGGAAAGGAAACCCTTCAAACCACATTGCCCCTAATTATTGGTGGACAAAAAGGACTTGTTGAGGAAAGCGACCTTAAAATACCGAATATGCGCGGTATCATGATGGCCCGGAAAAAGACACTTACAGTGGTGGAGCCCATTGAGGCTACCAAAGCCACCAACGATGCGAAATTCGACAAACCCGCGGCAAAAGGCGCCGTAAAACTGGTCGACTCGGTAGACGAACTTGTAAACTTACTACACAACGAAGCCAAAGTAATCTAAGCCATTCCTTTGGTTTTTGAGACCTACACCGGTTTGAAGGGGTAGCCACTCAAATATTTGTTTCTAAAAAATTAAAAAATATACACCATGTCAGTATTAGTATATACAGAATCCGAAAACGGAAAATTTAAAAAAAGTGCCTTTGAAGTCGCGTCTTACGCCAAGGCCGTGGCCGACCAATTAGGCTCCTCGGTAACGGCAATTTCATTCAACGCCGAAGACAATGAAAGTCTTGGCGCATTTGGTGTTTCAAAAGTATTGAACGTATCGGACGACAAGCTGGCCACCTTTAACGCGCAGGCCTACGCCAATAGCATTGCTCAGGCCGCGAGCAAAGAGGGCGCCAAGGTAATTGTATTGAGCTCAAGTACCAACAGTAAATTTTTGGCCCCAATCCTTACGGCCAAACTCAGGGCCGGGTATGTTCCCAACGTAGTGGCCGCCCCAGACAGCACAGCTCCCTTTACCGTTAAACGTACCGTTTTCAGCAACAAAGGTTTTGCCCATACCGAAATCGCCACCGATGTAAAAATCGTCGGGGTATCGAACAACTCATTCGGTATAAAGGAAAACCAGACCACTGCAGCGGTCGAAGCCTTTAATGCCGATCTTGGCGATGGCGACTTCGCCGTGAAATCGACAGAAATCGATAAGGTTGCCGGTCAAGTTACTATTGCAGATGCAGATATCGTAGTTTCTGGAGGAAGGGGCCTAAAAGGTCCTGAAAATTGGGGAATGATTGAAGAACTTGCCGGAGTACTCGGCGCTGCCACCGCATGTTCGAAACCTGTTTCGGATATGGGATGGAGGCCCCATGGCGAGCATGTGGGCCAAACCGGTAAACCCGTAGCCTCAAACCTATACATCGCCATAGGCATCTCTGGTGCCATTCAACACTTGGCGGGAGTGAGTGCTTCTAAAACCAAAGTAGTCATCAACTCAGACCCTGAGGCCCCATTTTTCAAAGCCGCAGATTACGGAATCGTAGGCGATGCCTTTGAAGTGGTACCGAAACTGATTGAAAAATTAAAGGAATTTAAGGCGCAAAACGCTTAATTTTTGTTAATTTGCGCTCATTAAAGGGCTGTTTAAATGCATGGTACGCCCATCTTTAAACAGCTTTTTCTATTTAATGAATATATGAGCTTAGTCAGGTTAAAAATAAAAGGTATTTCTTATAGCCAAACACAAAATGGGGCCTATGCCCTAATTTTGAACGAAGTGGAAGGTGACAGAAAACTCCCCATCGTTATTGGTGCTTTTGAAGCGCAGTCCATAGCCATTGCCCTTGAAAAAGAGATTAAACCACCTCGACCACTGACGCACGATCTGTTTAAAAATTTCGCAGACCGTTTCGATATCATCGTAAAACAGGTCATTATTCACAAATTGGTAGACGGTGTTTTCTATTCGAGTATTATTTGTGAACGCGATAAGATCGAAGAAATTATTGATGCAAGAACCAGTGATGCCATTGCCTTGGCCCTACGGTTCAACGCCCCGATATTTACGTACAAAACGATTTTGGACAAGGCGGGCATCTTTTTAAAGTTTTCGTCAAAAGACAAGGCAAAGGAAGAAACCGACGACAGTATAGTCGTCGATGAAATCCTTCAAGAAGGTGAGACCGTTGAAATAGAATCAGGAGCCTCCGATGGTTATACCGAACTTTCCATCGAAGAACTTCATAAAGAACTCGATCAAGCAGTGGCCAATGAAGATTACGAAAAAGCTGCCAAACTACGTGATGAGATTTCTAAAAGAAATTGATAATTAGCAAGTACCTTATGAAAATCAACCCGTGGATCGTTCTGCTTGCCCTTTGTATCTTCTCCCCATCACTAGCACAAGAAAGCACATCGATACCCGCGGTCGAAACCACTGCTATCAATGATGTCATTGCCCAAAACACCCCTAGCATTATCCCAAACGAAGGGTTTAGCCTAAATAGCCTCTCCCGTGGAATATTAGGGATGGCCGTTTTATTGCTCATTTCATATCTGTTCAGCGCCAATCGAAAAGCAATCAATTGGAGAACCGTAGGAATCGGACTCGCACTACAACTACTGATAGCCATTGGCGTACTGAAAGTGCCCTTTATCCAAAAAGTATTTGAGTCGGTCGGCGAGGTCTTTATCAGTATTTTGGGCTTTACCCGGGCAGGGAGCAAGTTTCTGTTCGAAGGATTGGTCGTTGACACCAATACCTTCGGCTATATCTTTGCCTTTCAGGTGTTGCCTACCATTATTTTCTTTTCCGCACTTACGTCTTTGTTATTCTATTTGGGCATAATACAAAAAGTCGTTAAGGCCTTGGCGTGGATGCTTTCCAAATCTTTGGGAATCTCCGGTGCCGAAAGTCTTTCCGTTGCGGGAAACATCTTTTTAGGACAGACCGAAGCACCATTATTGATTAAAGCTTACTTGGAGAAAATGACCAAGTCAGAGATTCTTCTAGTTATGATAGGGGGAATGGCTACCGTTGCCGGTGCTGTTTTGGCCGCCTATATCGGGTTCTTAGGAGGGGAAGACAAGGTATTGCAATTGGTATTCGCCAAACATCTTTTAGCGGCATCGGTCATGGCTGCACCAGGTGCCATTGTCATTTCAAAAATACTATATCCACAAACAGAGGCCGTAAATACAGAGGTGGCCGTATCTTCCGAGAAGATCGGCTCTAACGTCTTGGATGCTATCGCCAATGGCACAACCGAAGGCCTAAAATTGGCGGTCAACGTGGGTGCCATGCTCTTGGTTTTTGTGGCCATGATCGCCATGTTAAACGGAATTTTAGATTGGATCGGCGATATGACGACCCTAAACCAATGGGTCGCCCACAACACCTCGTACGAGAAGTTTTCATTAGAGGCCATTCTTGGGACTATCTTTGCCCCATTGATGTGGCTTATTGGCGTTGCCAATGAAGATATTATGCTCATGGGGCAACTCTTGGGAATTAAGCTTGTTGCCAGTGAATTTGTCGGTTATATTCAATTGGCGGAATTAAAAGACATGGCGACAGGCGCAAGTTTCACCTATAATAAATCGGTGATTATGGCCACTTATATGCTTTGTGGCTTTGCCAATTTTGCGTCTATAGGGATACAGATCGGCGGAATTGGCTCATTAGCACCCGGACAACGTAAAACGCTTTCCGAATTTGGCCTTAAGGCCGTTCTTGGCGGTTCTATCGCTTCATTGCTATCTGCCACTATCGCAGGGATGATTTTAGGCTAAAACAACACCCTTTACTTCAACGGATACTATTTTGGTTAATAAATCTCTGATAACTACCACAAGTAGTCTTTGAGCTTTAACCTACAAAATTCTATTTTTACCCCACTATGAAGCAATACCACGACTTACTAAAGCACGTACTCGATAACGGCAATCAAAAAGGAGACCGAACAGGAACAGGAACCCTTAGCGTTTTCGGATATCAAATGCGTTTTGACCTCAGCGAAGGCTTCCCTATGGTAACTACTAAAAAGTTACACTTGAAGTCTATTGTTTATGAATTGCTTTGGTTTTTGAAAGGTGATACGAACATTAAATACCTTCAAGAAAATGGTGTGCGTATCTGGAACGAATGGGCCGATGAAAATGGCGATTTAGGTCCTGTTTATGGCCACCAATGGCGTAACTGGAACAATAATGAAATTGACCAGATCAAAGATGTTATTGAATCATTAAAAAACAACCCTAACAGTAGACGTATGTTGGTTTCCGCATGGAACCCGAGCGTACTTCCCGATACATCAAAATCATTCTCTGAAAACGTAGCCAACGGTAAAGCTGCGCTTCCACCATGTCACGCTTTTTTCCAATTTTACGTGGCCGACGGCAAGCTTTCATGCCAGTTATACCAACGCAGTGCGGATATCTTCCTAGGGGTACCTTTCAATATAGCCTCTTATGCCTTATTCACTATGATGATGGCACAGGTATGCGGCTATGAAGCGGGAGAATTTATCCACACTTTTGGTGATGCCCATATTTACAACAACCATATGGAACAGGTAGAATTGCAATTGAGTCGTGAAACCCGTCCCCTACCCAAAATGCTCATCAATCCTGAAGTAAAGGATATTTTTGACTTCAATTTTGAAGATTTTACCTTAGAGGATTACAACCCGCATCCACATATTAAAGGGGCCGTAGCGGTTTAACGTTCGTCAAAAATCCTTTTGGGTCATTCCTGCCCTTTCTATATTCCTTATATTTATAGGATATTATAGAATGGATATGACCCTGACCGATTCCCTTTTGGATTTCTTTTTAGAGACACGCGAACACACCGAGACGATTTGTTCCCCCTTAGAAATTGAAGATTACGTAGTACAGCCCATTGTTGACGTATCGCCACCAAAATGGCACTTGGGCCATACCACTTGGTTCTTTGAAGAATTCATATTAAAAAACCACGCCAAGGGATACCAAGTCTTTAACGACGATTTCTCATTTGTATTCAACAGTTATTACGAAACCGTAGGCAAACGGGTAGTCCGATCCGACCGCGGCAATCTATCACGCCCATCGGTAGAAGGGGTATACGCCTACCGCACACACGTAACCCAAGCCATTAAAGAACTATTCTCATCGCCTCAGGCCAACGAATTATACCTTCTTTTGGAAATTGGCATACACCACGAGAAACAGCATCAAGAATTACTCTTGACCGACATCAAGTACATATTGGGCAACAACCCCTTACTTCCTTCCTATTCCGATAGTTTTGAAGAGCATCCTATCACCCCCGAATCCCAAGAATGGATTCCCATGGATGAAGGTATCTATGAAATCGGCCATGCTTCGGACAGCTTCTGCTACGATAATGAATTGGGAAGGCACAAAGTATACCTTCATCCTTTTGAAATATCGAGTAAACTGATCAGCAACCGTGAATTTATCGCTTTTATTGAAGCAGGAGGGTATCAAAGATTCGATTTATGGCATGCCGAAGGATGGGATTGGGTAAACCAAAACCAAATTTCCGCTCCTTTATACTGGCACTTAATCGATGGGCTTTGGCACAATTACACGCTAAACGGACTCCAAAAAGTTACACCCGAAGCTCCGGTGACCCACATATCGTATTTTGAAGCCTTTGCCTTTGCCCAATGGAAAGGATGTCGCCTGGCTACTGAATTTGAGTGGGAAGCCGCCCAATCGGCATTTAATTGGGGCCAACGATGGGAGTGGACGGAAAGCGCCTACCTTCCCTACCCTAATTACAAAAAAGCCGACGGCGCCCTAGGCGAGTACAACGGCAAGTTTATGGTCAACCAAAAGGTATTGCGCGGAGGCTCCGTAGCGACCCCCATACGACATACGCGCCCTACCTATCGCAATTTTTTCCAGACCCACCTGAGATGGCAATACACCGGATTACGGTTGGCCAGAAATATTTAACCCCCTTCCGTATAGTTTTCAGAACCTTTTCGACTTAAACAATATGCAAAAATCCACCCAAGTACTTTTTAAGACTCAATTTGAGGAAGATGTCTACAAAGGCCTAAGCGACTTTCCGAAGCATTTGTCCTCTAAATATTTTTATGATCAAAAAGGGGATAAACTGTTTCAAGACATCATGCACATGCCCGAATATTATCTTACCCGAAAAGAGTACGATATATTAAAACAGCATACGGCAGAAATAGCTGAGAAGTTCGCCATGGGCAACCCCAAGTTCAAGCTGATCGAATTGGGCGCAGGTGACGGAAAAAAGACCAAGATCCTTCTAAAATACCTTTCAGAAAATAATTTTGACGTCAAATACCAACCCATAGACATCAGTCAAAGCGTACTTGACGGTCTTGAAAAATCACTTCACAAAGAATTGCCCGACTTGCAGGTAGAACCTCAGCACGGCACCTATTTTGAAGCCTTAGAAAAAATAAATTTAGAAAACGGCACTAAGAAAGTTATTCTATTTTTAGGTTCCAACATTGGCAATTTGCTTCACGAACACGCCATTGCCTTTTTAAAAAGTGTTCAAGAGCTCATGCAAGAAGACGACCTTTTGTTTATCGGTTTCGACATGAAGAAAAATCCGCAGACCATACTAGACGCCTATAATGACCCTTCGGGGATTACCGAGGCGTTCAACAAAAATGTGCTGGCCCGCATCAATACCGAACTCGATGGCAATTTCGACCTCGATAAATTTCTTCACTGGGAAGTCTATGACCCCGAAACAGGTACGGCAAAAAGTTATTTGGTAGCCAAAGAAGCCCAAACTGTAAGTATTGACAAGTTAGGCCTACTAATAGATTTTGCCCCATGGGAAACCATACATACTGAAATCTCACAAAAATACGACGACAAGGTAGTAGCATGGTTGGCCGACAATGCCGGCCTAAAAATAGAGACCGAGTTTTCCGATCCTGAAAAGGAGTACAAAAATTTCGTTTTCAAAAAGTGCTAACCCCTTTGTTTCGTCCAAAATCCATTTTAAACTACCTTGTTCGCACGAGGTCAATACCCATATTCATATGAAAGCAATTTGGAACGGTACCGTAATCGCCGAGAGCGACGACACCCTGGTAGTCGAAAACAACCACTATTTTCCAGCGGAAAGTATAAAAAAGGAATATTTTAAAGCCAGCAACACACATACCACCTGCCCATGGAAAGGCCAAGCCCATTACTACACCCTATCGGTAGACGGGAAAGAAAACCCCGATGCGGCATGGTTCTATCCCGAAGTCAGTGAACTGGCCAAGGGAATAAAGGGCCGCGTGGCATTTTGGCGTGGAGTGACCGTAGAAAAATAGAACCCCCCTTGCCATAAAGCCCAAGCCTTAGACATGAAACAAAAAGCCAGACCGTAAAATCACGATCTGGCTTTTTAAATTTTAAAATACCGATCGCCTATAGGTCTAGAACCGCGTTCTCCCCACCTGCGTAATCATTCCACTGGTAACGATCCGCTTCGGTTTCATTAACGTAATTACCGTCAACGATGTACTTAAATTCAAACGAACCTTCTTTAGGAAGTTCTATAGTACCTTTGAAATTTCCATTTTTCAATTTTTTCAACGAACTGGCCTTGTCAGCCTTCCAGTTGTTAAAATCACCAACAACGGCCACTTTTTTCGCATCTTCTGCGGGCACGGTAAAGGTTACTTTACAAACGGGTTTTGTTTTGAGATACTGTTTTGAGATTGCCATTATATATAATTTTTAAATTGATTTTCAGTGCTATATCAAAGAGCAAAACTACCATATTAAAGCGCTCATATACAATGATTAACGCATTTTTATCATTTTCGCAATATTCACATAACAAATAGTCGTTTGACGTAAAAAAAGCTCATGGTATTGGCCACATCACTATGTTATAATGCTGTTTTTAAGATTCTTAGAACTTCATCGATATCCCCTTCATTGTTATAAAAATGAAAACTCAACCGAATACCCTTCCCCCGTTGCGAACAGATAACCCCGTACTCTGTCAACTCTTGAAACAGCGCATCATTTCCTTGTATATTAAATATGGTACTATGTTCTTTCCTTTTTACAATGTCATCGGACAAAAGTCCTAATCCCCCAAAACCTTCCATCGCATAGCGCGAAAGGGTTTGAAGCCGCTCTTCAATGGCCCCCTTGCCCAATTTAGTCAGGTAGTCCAATGAAAATTTCATGCTTCCGAAAGTCAAGGTATCAAGGTGCCCAGGTTCAAAATGACGGGCAAAAGACAGCTTATCGCGTGCGCCAAGGTCGTGACCGGATCCATTAAAACCAATCGTTTTCACGCTAAACATATCTTGTACGCCATCCTTAAACAACATAAATCCGTTACCATAACCCGACAACAACCACTTATAGGCACTGGCGCCAAGCACGTCTATAGGTGACCTTTCAAAATCAAAATCGCATGTTCCACAATATTGCGTTCCATCTGCAATGATCTTCAAGTTAGGAAATTCTTCTTTAATTTTTGAAAGAAATTTCATGTTAATTTTAAATCCATTGGTCCATTGCACCAAACTCAAGGCCAATACCGATATATCTTCACTTTTAAGCTTATGGAGGATATTGGCTTCGAGATTCTCGCTCAAGGCAACATACGACAGGGGAAAACCACGGTATTCAAACGGCCAGTTTACCGACGGATAGTCATCTTTAACCAGTAAAACACGCTCCTTTTTATCCAAACCCTCCAATAACATGTTCAAGCCGAGTGTAAAATTCTGTACCAGCGCGGTATTTTCTTTTTTGGCCCCAAAGAAGCCCGCTACGGTCTCACGGGTCTCGCCGATCAATTTTTCGGCCACCTTGTTTCTAAAATTGCTACCTCCGATCAGATAATCCATATCATGCTCTTGTCTCCATTCCATCAAATCGTCGTTTAGCAATCCTGCAGAAGCGGTATTGGCGTATACATATTGACTTAAAACCGGAAAGTGTTTACGGGTATTTACCATAGCTTATTCTCTGTATCGGCAATTGCCTTATCTTTGTTCTATAAAGGTACTAATTCGTATGTTCTCTAAAAACAAAAACCATTCAGAAGTAGGCCTTGAGCAACATGAAATGCTCGAGAATGCCCAAAACCGCATCAAACAAAAAAAACGCCTGTACGTTCATTTTGTCATCTTTCTTATTGGCAGTGTATTTCTCATTCTGGTCAACAAGATATTAAAGTATGGCGCCACCTATGATTGGTTTATATGGGGCATTACGTTCTGGGCCTTTTTATTCGTCCTTCATGCCTTCAATGTTTTTGTGACCCAAAAATTCATGGGTAAGGACTGGGAACGCACCCAACGTGAGAAACTGGTGGCCAAGCAAAAAAAACGCATAGCCGAAATACAAAAAGAGATCGAAACCGATTTTCCCCTCTCCCAAATAAATAAAAAAAAGGACATATGAACATCATAGCCTTGATAGCGGCAGCGGCCGACAACAATGCCCTAGGAAAGGACAACGACCTACTATGGCATTTACCGGATGATTTTAAGAGATTTAAAAGCCTTACTTCCGGGCACACCATTGTCATGGGCAGAAAAACATACGAGAGCTTTCCGAAACCCCTGCCCAATCGCAAGCACGTGATCATTACCCGCGACAAAAATTACACTGTAGACTACGATGTATGTGTTGTGGTACATTCCTTAGAGGAAGCTTTGGAACTGGTAAAGGACGAAGACTTATCCTTTATAATCGGAGGCGGCGAAATCTACAAACTGGCCATGGAGCACGCCAATAAAATTGAACTCACCCGCGTACACGGCATTTTTGAAGATGCCGACACCTTCTTTCCGGAAATACCCGAAAGCCAATGGGAACTTGCCAGCGAGCAATACCATCCCGCGGATGAAAAGCACAAATACGCCTTTACTTACCGCACCTATTTAAAAATCTAACTTTTCAACCCGAATATCGGGGGCGACACCGCTAACGAAATTACGTAGTACCTTCGGATCAATATTGGTATAAAACCGATGCCCCTTATGGCTTGTGGCCGTATTGAGCATAGCGTTCTTTTCCAAAATGGCCTTTACTTGGCGCGCAACGGCCTCACCCGAATCGATAATTTTGACCCCCTCGGGCATTATCTTTTGCAGTACCGGCACCAAATACGGATAATGGGTACACCCAAGAACCAAATGGTCCATACCTTGATCAAGCATGGGATCAATATACTTCCTCAAAAGCGTTTCCGTTTCTTTTGAATCTATATTCCCACTCTCTACCAAGGGAACCAGACCGGTGCCTTCTTGCTCAATTAATTTTATACCGTTTGCGTGGTTTTCCGTGGTACTATGAAAAAGACTACTGGAAAGTGTTCCCTTGGTCGCTAGTACGCCTACGACCTTTGATATGGAATTCAGGGCCGCAGGTTTTATAGCAGGCTCTATTCCGATGAACGGCAGTCCATAATGCGTTCTCAGATATAAGATGGCGTTGGTAGTGGCCGTGTTGCAGGCCACAACGATAAGCTTACACCCCATTTCCATGAGCAACTCGGTATTCTTGATACTCAGTTCAAGAATCTGTTGTTGTGACTTTTCCCCATAGGGTGCATTCTTGCTATCGGCCAAGTATATGGTTCGCTCCCGCGGTAACAGTTTGTGGATTTCCTTCCAGATAGAAGTACCTCCAACACCTGAATCAAAAACACCTATCGGGGCCTCGCTCATAATTCCTTAGGTTTATTTCAATACTTGGGTTATAGGGCTACCCGTAGTTCCACTTGGAAAAGCGACCCCCAGTAGAGCGGCTATGGTGGGCGCAATATCATCTATTTCGGTTCGCTCTACCGTGCTCCCTTGTTTTATTCCCGCACCGTAAAAAAGTAGAGGCACATGTGTATCGTATATTTGTGGCGACCCGTGGGTCGAACCTGTTTTTTGATATGAAATGATTCCTGGGGCCAAAACGACCAATACATCACCGGAACGCTTTTGGTTGTAGCCGTTCTGCAAGATATAAGGTATACCATGCGTATAATCGTTCTGCCACATCTGATAGGCGGTATAGGTTCTATCGATACCCTCGTAGCTCAAAACTTCCTTGGCAATGGCTTCCTGAACCTCTTGAACGCTTAAATCAAGGTTGTTTATAATATCATGATCAAGAAAATACTGATAATTGGAAAAATTCTTTACAATATCGGTAGTGCCGTAATTAAACTCCAAGAACTGGGCAAAATCATTTTTCATAGCATCCCAAGAAACATAATCGGCCGGTATCTTTTTATCCTTTAAATACGAAGGCACCTCTATTGCAGCGTGGTCGGCACTTAAAAATACGGTATACTCCCCTTTACCTACTTTTCGGTCAAGTTCCTTAAACAGACGCTCCAAATCACGGTCTAATCTCAAATAGGTATCTTGAACCTCTTTGGAAGCTACCCCAAACTTGTGGCCGACATAATCCGTACTTGAAAAACTAACGGCCAAAAAGTCGGTAATATCGTCCGACCCCAAAGCTTCGGCATCTAAGGCCGCCAAGGCAAAATCAGTGGTCATACTATTTCCAAAAGGTGTGGCCTTAAGCATTTCGTACTTTCCATTGTTGTCCCATAACGCAGGAAGATCGTGCGGAAAGACCGGGGACTCCTCTCCTTTGAACTTCCCTTCATAGGCATTGTAATCAGAAGCACTTTCTACGTATTCATTTATATTCTTTAGAGTCTTCCAAGGTTTTTTATACGCATCGACAGACTTCTCGGCATTAAATTTTTCGACCCACACGGGCAACTTATCCATATAGTATGAACTGGTAATCCATGAACCTTCACTAAACCAATAGGCAGCGTTCGCCGTATGGCCTCCCGGCAAAACCGCCCCCCTATCCTTTAGGGCTACGGCAATGGTTTTTCCCCGCATTTGCGTATGTAAACGCAATTCATCGGTAATAGTGGTTACCGTCATTCTATGGGGTGACATCTTTCCCGCATCCGACGTAGTTCCGACTGACTCGTAATCGGGATCTCCGGCACAATACACGCTTGTTTCAGTAGCTTTATCGTACCAGTTATTTCCTATTATACCATGCACGGCCGGAGTGGTACCGGTATAGACCGAGGTATGTCCCGGGCCTGTGCTTGTAGGAGCGTAGTTATAGTGGTTGTTCTTACAATTGAAACCTTCGTTTACCAAGCGTTTAAAACCGCCTTCACCGTAGTGGTTCCAAAAACGGGTGATATAGTCGTATCGCATCTGATCAACGATAATACCTACCACTAGCTTTGGCTCCGTTCTTAAGTCAGATACGGGCTGCTCTTTTGATTTTCGCTGAGCAAGACTATTGGAGGGTAAAAATGTTAAGGTAAAAACTGATAAAAAAACAATGAAATAATTCTTATGCATAACTGGATAGATTGTAATAACAAAAGTAAAGAAATTACCCTTTTAAAATTTAAATGAAGGTTAAATGAAATCGTTTATTGTTATTTTTGTTAGGATATACCTATTTTCATCACATGAACTACTTAACATCTATTGGCAGGTATGCCATAATGATAAAAGACGTCTTTAAAAAACCTACGAAATGGCGTATCATGAAATCGTTGATTTTAAAGGAAGTCGACGAGCTGATCTTTGGTTCTCTAGGTATTTTAATTTTTATCGCCTTTTTTATGGGAGCGGTTGTAGCTATTCAGACCGCACTCAACATCACCAGTGAACTTATTCCGAAAAACTTGGTCGGTTTTGCCACAAGGCAATCGATTATATTGGAGTTCGCCCCAACTTTTTGTTCTATCATCATGGCAGGAAAAGTAGGCTCGTATATCACCTCAAGTATCGGCACCATGCGGGTCACCGAACAGATAGACGCATTGGAGGTCATGGGGGTAAACGCCTTGAACTATTTGGTTTTCCCAAAGATCGTTGCCTTATGCCTCTACCCTTTTATTATTTCGATAGCCATGTACGTAGGTATCTTCGGAGGCTGGATGGCGGCCGTATTCGGCGGGTTCAGTACCAGCGCCGATTTTATAGAAGGGGTTCAATTGGACTTTATTCCATTTCACGTAACCTACGCTTTTCTCAAGACCTTGGTCTTTGCCTTTGTTTTGGCCACCGTGCCCTCATACCACGGTTTTTACATGACGGGAGGCGCCTTAGAAGTAGGTAAGGCGAGTACGACTTCATTTGTGTGGACAAGCGTTGTCATCATTGTAGCGAACTATATTCTAACCCAACTTTTATTAGGCTAATGATCGAAGTAAACGACATACACAAATCTTTTGGCGACACCCATATCTTAAAAGGTGTCACCACAAGTTTCAGCAAAGGAAAGACTAATCTTATCATTGGACAGAGTGGGTCGGGAAAAACGGTTTTCCTAAAGTGTCTTTTAGGTCTTTTTACCCCCGAACAGGGCTCGATCAGTTATGACGGAAAAATATACTCCGAAATGACCGACGAACAAAAACGTAACCTTCGGCAAGAAATAGGTATGGTTTTTCAGGGAAGTGCCCTATTCGACTCCATGACGGTCGAGGGCAATGTAAAATTCCCGCTTGAAATGTTTACAAAACAATCGCAATCGGAAATGCAAGACCGGGCCGACTTTGTGCTTAAACGGGTCAACTTGGTGGATGCCCACCATAAATATCCTTCCGAAATATCAGGAGGTATGCAAAAAAGGGTAGCGATAGCCCGGGCCATTGTTATGAACCCCAAATACCTATTTTGTGACGAGCCCAATTCCGGACTCGACCCCAAAACCGCCATAGTTATCGATAACCTGATTCAAGAAATTACCGAAGAATACGATATCACCACGGTAATCAACACCCACGATATGAACTCCGTAATGGAAATCGGAAAAAAAATCCTCTTTCTAAAAGATGGGCTAAAAGCATGGGAAGGTACCAACAAAGAAATTTTCAAGACCGAAAACGAAACCGTTACCGATTTTGTCTATTCTTCGGATCTCTTTAAAAAGGTACGGCAAATGTATATTGAAGAACGTAACTAAACGCAACAACCTTTCATACGATTAAACTACAGCTGATTATCTGGCTCCGCGCAATTGTACCGTAGAGTCTTTCAAACGCACTTTCAACCAGTCTAGAATTTTCTTGTTTTCCGCTGCTGTCTTGGCAGAAGACATTCCCTTTTTCCATTTTACCTCAAAAATGGACAGCGTATCGATTTTCTTGAAATCATTGATTACCGCGTAGTCGAATTGTATCGACTCAATATCCTTATAATTCGCCTTGGCTTCGGCACTGATATCTAGAAACGGTATCTTTTTTTGCCGAGATGCATCACGCCGTAACCGGCTCACTTCAGCTTCGAGAAGGGCTATTTTTTCCGCCTTGCTCGACAATTGATTTTTTTGTGATTCATAGAGCTCGTTAACGTATTTCAATTGGTCTACTTGCTCGTTCTGGGCCCCTTGAATAACGTGAAGCTCCGTATTTCTTAGACGGTAGAAATCCTCATCCTCTTTCAAGATAGTATTCCACGAGGCAATGATATTTTCAGGTATGACCTCATTCCCCATACACACCACTTCAATGACCGGCTTTTCACCTTCATTGTATTCAATGCTGGTAAAATTATCTAAAAACCTACCTCCTCCCATAAACTGGTATTTCCCGATAGTCTCGCTAACAAATTCCGTAGCTTGCTTTTTAAACATCGATTCTTGAAATACCTTATAGAAGGTCCATCCCGCAGGAATCATGACCAACAAGGCCACCACCGAGGCTATACGCGCAATTCGTCTTCGCTTGGCCGAATTGGCATAACGTACCATGGGAAACTTCAACAATTTTATGGTCAAAAAAGTGGCCAAGGCAATGAAAATCGTATTTATAATAAACAAATACATGGCCCCAAAAGCATAGCTAGGATTACCTATGGCCAGTCCAAAACCCACCGTACACAATGGTGGCATTAAAGCGGTTGCAATGGCCACCCCGAAGATGACACTGGCAATGGTCCCTTTTTTGGCCCGGGCGATAACGAGGGCCAAACCTCCAAAAAAGGCAATGAGCACATCACGAATATCGGGTGCGGTCCGTGCCAACAACTCCGATGATTCATCTTGAATAGGAAAAAATTCAAAGAACAGGTAGGCGGTTAAAACACTGAGCACTACCATTACCGTAAAGTTCTTAAGGGAACGCCTCAGCGTATCGATATCGTTAATGGCCAAAGACATACCCAGCCCCAAAATAGGACCCATTAGGGGAGATATCAACATCGCACCGATAACGACCGCCGTAGAGTTTGCATTCAACCCTACGGAGGCTATGAATATAGAACAAACCAAGATCCATGAAGTATGGCCCTTAAAGGGAATATCCGCTATTATGGCCGCCTTCGTAGCTTCTTGATCGGTATTCTCACGAATATCGAGCAACTCACGTACAAACCTTCGAACACTTTCCCAAAGCCCTTTCGCATCTTTTCGGATGGCTTCCTTGGTCTCTTCTTCGCTTGACGTAAGATTATCTTGGTTTAGTTTATCACTCATATCATACTGTTAGGCATATGTATCTCCAAATTTATCCTTAACCTCGCCCAAAACCTTTTTGATATCCTGTTCTTTGGATTTTGGATAAATTAAAAGTACTTCTTTTTTGTCTACGATAATATAGTCGTTAAGACCATCTACTACCACAATCTTGTCTTTTGGCGACCTTATCATATTTCCGGATGCATCGGTAGTAACGACCTTACTGTTCACCACGGCATTGTTGTCTTCGTCTTTATCCAATTTATCGTATAAAGAGCCCCAAGTACCCAAATCGTTCCAATCAAATGACGCCGGAAGCACAAAAATGGATTTAGAGTTTTCCAAAATCGCATAATCGATGGAGATATTCTCCGCTTTCGGGTAGTTTTCTTTTATAAACTCCTTTTCTTCGCCAGTATTGTAACAAGACATTCCAGATTCAAAAAGGGAATACTGTTCAGGCTGATAATTTTTAAAGGCGTTTACAATGGTCTTTACGCTCCACATAAAGATTCCGGCATTCCACAGAAAATTCCCTTGGGCCAAAAATTCCTTGGCCGTTTCATAATCGGGTTTTTCCCGAAATTGATTCACCTTCTTCAAGCCCTCGGCACTTTCCTTTTCAAATTCGATATAACCAAAACCGGTATTCGGAAACGATGGTTTTATACCTAAGGTACAAAGCACCTCTTCTTTTTCGCATTTTTCAAAACAGGTGGTGACATCTGCGGCGAAAGCATCTTCATCTTCGATCCAGTGATCGCTCGGAGCCACGATCATAACCCCGTTTTCATTCATTTTTTGAATCTTTAGGGCCGCGTACAAAATGCAGGGCGCCGTATTACGCATTGCCGGTTCAAGTACCACTTGATCCTGCTTTACCATAGGAAGCTGCTCCAATACCAAATCGTTATATCGCTCATTGGTCAAGATGAGAATATTCTCCGTAGGCACAAATTTATTCAGACGCTTAAAGGTTTTTTGGATCAAGGTATCGCCAGTACCCAACATATCATGAAATTGCTTGGGATAAGATGACGTACTGATCGGCCAAAATCTCGAGCCGACACCTCCGGCCATTAACACTGCGTAATAATTTTTGTTTTTCATTTTTTAATTGCTCTTGGAAGCGAAGCCAATATAGTCTTCACATCGCTATTAATAGTTAGCTATTCTTATTTCAATTTATCTTATTTCCTACAAATATCACTCAAAAATCAATTCCACTTCCGCATTTGGCTGAAAAAGATACATACGGCCCGTTGCGACCTCTATACATTCGTATCGTTTGATCCTTCTATTTCCCCTTTTATACAGTTTTCCGTTATAAATACGGAAAACGCTACCTAAAGGCACCTGAAAAACATAGGTTTTATCGGTGTTTTGGGCATCAAACTGTTTGAGGGCTATCGACAATCGGGCATCGGTACTACTACTCGCCTTGGGGTTCTTAAAGTGATGCGCCAAAAGGGGCAATAATTGCGAGGGAAATATTTCGGGACGAATAAAGGGCAGCATGAGGTATTGAAATATACGCTTCCACTCCGCACCGTGAGGCTTTATGCTTCTACCGTACTTTTCAAATGCCACCAAATGGGCCAGTTCGTGGATCAGGGTAATTAAAAAGCGATATTTATTGAGGTTTGCGTTAACGGTAATCTGATGCTTCCCGTTGGGCATTCTTCTGTAATCGCCATGTCGCGTGACCCTTTCATTAACGATCTTCAGGTGCGCACCTGTTTTCTGAATTAATTCAAGACACGATTCAACGGCCCTTTCGGGGAGATATTTTCGCAACACATTATCCACTGGAAACAAAAATAAGTTAACTCGGCCAATAAATGAAGTTATCTATTATTAAGCCTATGTCAAAAATCGATTCCCCCTAACGGCCTCGGTTGTACCTCTAAAAATATCAAGGAGTACTATTGCTGACCTGAAGCAACTTGCCATTGTAAAATTTATGTCCATTTAAGGCGAAATCTTTGATATACCCGGCCATCTCCAAAGCTGTAGTAGGCGCCTCATAGCCCGGAAAGGCTTCTTCTAGCATTTCCGTCTGAACCGCCCCTAAGGCCAAAACATTGAAAGACGGGCCGGTTTCCTTAAACTCTTCCGCCCACAGTTCCGTGAGTGTAATGACGGCCCCCTTACTGGAACTGTATGCCGACAAGCCCGGAAACTTAACGCTCCCCTGAACACCGCCCATAGAGCTAATGGTCACCACATGGCCTTCCTTTGACATTTTAGGAAGGACCCTTCTCGTCATTTCGGCAACACCGAATACGTTTACCTTATAAACCGCTTCGAACTCCTCGGCTTCAGTCTCTAGAAAAGGTTTGTTCAGCAACTTTCCCGCGTTGTTGATAAGCAGGTCTACCGATTTAAAGTTTACATCCACAAAATCTTCCATTTTCTTAAAATCGGAAGGATTACCCAAATCAAAGGGGAAACTGAAAATATTTTTATGGCCCAATTCTGATATAGGTCGGTCATTTCGCGATAAGGCCAAGACTTTATGACCTTCATCCGCAAACAATTTTGCCAGTTCAAAACCTATTCCCCTACTCGAGCCCGTAATAATAACATTTGCCATTAGTTATATCGAATTTCTTTAGTCGAGGCGTTTACGATACCCTCTACAACCGGAATACTTTTATTAATCAAGTTGGCCATATGGCCGAAGTCCATTTCAGAGATCTCGTCCCCCACCTTGTGATAGTGATTGAAATTGGTAAAATCAAAGGTGCTAAAGGTTTGCGAAGGCACACCGAAAGCCTCATGAAAAGGATAGTTATCAGACCTCATAAAAAGATTGAACTCCTTTGCCTTTGGAAGAAAACCCGCATAGGTACCACCTTCCGCATAGCTATTGGCCACATCGGCCATATTCGACTCCTCATACCCTGTTAAATAGGCTAGATAGTCCTTATCTACCAAGGGCACGCCTACCATCTCATAATTAAGCATTACATAAAGGTTCAAATTGGCTTCCTTTAGTTTTTGCGCCAAATGCTTCGACCCTAAAAGTCCTTTTTCCTCGGCACTAAAAAGCGCAAAGATAATGCTCCGCTTGTTGGTCTTTGTATTTCCAAAATAACGGGCCAATTCCAATACGGTAGTCGTTCCCGTAGCATTATCGTTGGCCCCATTGGCAATTTTATCGCCGTTCTCTTCGGCTATCAAGCCTATATGATCATAATGGGCCCCGACAATTACAAACTCGTTCTTTAATTCAGGATCGTTGCCCTCTACCATACCTACCACATTGAACGCAGGTTGGTCATAATTGGACAACTCATCCCGATAGGTTTGAAAATAAGGTCTTATGTTATTTTCCGAAAAAACGTTCTCGATAAACCCGGCGGCCTTTTCAATACCCTCGCTACCCGTATCCCTGCCCTGAAGGTCATCAGAAGCCAAGAAGGTCATGATAGCACCAACCTTATCGCTGTTCGAGAATTGATTTTTTGATGCACCTATAGCACCGTTTATACCATTAAGGTCGTCGGCCTTCTTAGGCACTTCCATCAGACTTCGATCAAACTGCACGGCCTCTTCGCTCTGAAGCGTTACCGATTCATCAATTTTAGACGATCCACAGGCCATTACCAGCATGCCCGTCAAGAACACAAAACTCTTTTTCATAGGTATTTAATTTTCGACTACAATTTAGAAATAAAAAAAGGCATCTCGAAATTACCGAGATGCCTTTATTATATTAGTTTCTATCTGTTTAGGCCAGCATGGTCACCGGATTTTCCAAATAAGAACGTAAAGTCAATAAAAATTGGGCCCCTGTAGCACCATCGACCGTTCTATGGTCACAGGCCAAGGTTACCTTCATTGTATTCCCCACTACGATCTGACCGTCTTTCACCACTGGTTTTTGCACAATGGCCCCTACGGAAAGAATTGCAGAATTAGGCTGGTTGATAATTGAAGTAAACTCGGTAATACCGAACATACCCAAGTTAGAAACCGTGAACGTACTTCCGTCCATTTCAGCCGGGGTAAGTTTTTTGTTTCTTGCACGACCGGCCAAATCCTTAACGGCGGCACCGATTTGCGTTAAACTCAACTGATCTGTAAATTTCACGACCGGCACCACAAGGCCGTCATCTACCGCTACGGCCACACCTACATGTACATGATGGTTGTAACGTGTTGTATCACCCTTCCAAGTCGTATTGACTTGAGGATGTTTCTTCAATGCCATGGCACAGGCCTTCACTACCATATCGTTAAAGGACACCTTGGTATCGGGCAAATCGTTTATTTGCTTTCTAGAAGCCATTGCATTGCCCATATCTACCTCAATAGTAAGGTAATAATGAGGAGCCGTAAATTTAGACTCAGACAATCGTTTGGCGATAGTCTTACGCATCTGCGAATTTTTCACCTCTTCGGAGCCTTCTTCACCAACCGGTAAGATTACAGGCGCGCTTGCAGGGGCTGCAGCCGTAGCTGCCGCTTTTTGCGGTGCAGCTGCCGGTGCTGCGGCAGGCGTATAATTTTCGACGTCTTTCTTTACGATTCTTCCATTATCCCCAGAACCAGGAACACTGGATAAATCGATGCCTTTTTCCTTAGCTATTTTCTTGGCCAAAGGTGAGGCAAAAATACGCTGTCCATCGTTTACCGACTTTGGTTCGGCGGCCTCTTTCTTCGGTGCTTCCTTTGGGGTTTCTGCAGGAGCACTTGCTTTTCCACCAGAAGATGGTTTTGCATTAAGCACGGCATCAACGTCGGTACCCGCAGGGCCTATAATGGCCAAAACCGCATCGACCGGTGAAGATTCACCTTCCTGTATACCTATATATAATAAGGTTCCCGAATAGAAAGATTCAAATTCCATTGTAGCCTTATCCGTTTCGATTTCGGCTAAAATCTCACCTTCTTCTACCGTATCACCTACTTTTTTCAACCAAGCGGCAACGGTACCCTCTTCCATAGTATCGCTCAAGCGGGGCATCTTTACGATTTCCACACCCTCAGGAACTTCAGCAGAAGCGCTAACCTCATCGGAACTTTCAGAACTATCGTCTACCGGCTCATCCGCCGCATCGGCTTCCTGAACTTCAGAAGACGCCGCACTACCGTTCAATAGGGAAGAGATATCTTCACCTTCCTTACCGATAATGGCCAACAAAGAATCAACCGGAGCGCCTTCACCCTCTGGTATACCGATATGCAACAGTGTTCCCTCATAAAAAGATTCGAACTCCATAGTAGCCTTATCGGTCTCTATTTCTGCCAGTATATCACCCTCTTCAACCTTGTCTCCAACGTTTTTTAACCACTTGGCCACGGTACCCTCTTCCATGGTATCGCTTAAGCGGGGCATGTTTATTACTTCTGCCATCTACCTAATTATTTATGTTGTACAAATGGAAAATCTTCTTGTTCATAGACCATATCGTACAATTGCTGTACTGGCGGATAGTCTGACTCGTCTGCAAATTTCTCGCATTCCAAGACCAAATCCTTCACCCTTTTGTCTATAGCTTTTATCTCTTCTTCCGATGCGTAATTATTTTCTTTAATAATATCAAGAACCTGGGTAATGGGATCAATTTTCTGATATTCCTTTACTTCTTCCTTAGTTCTATAGTGTTGCGCATCTGACATAGAGTGTCCTCTATATCGGTATGTTTTCATTTCCAAGAAAGTAGGTCCGCCACCAGAACGTGCCCTATCAACGGCCTTGCTCACTTCTTGGGCCACCGTTACGGGGTCCATACCGTCTACGGGACCACAAGGCATTTCATAGCCCAAGCCGAGTTTCCAGATTTCAGTGGAGTAGGCAGTTCTTTCTACCGAAGTTCCCATGGCATATCCATTGTTTTCACAAATGAAGACTACCGGAAGTTGCCATAACATGGCCAAGTTCAAGGCTTCATGAAAGGAACCTTGGCGTACGGCACCATCACCCATATAACATAAGGTAACGTTGTCCCTTCCTGCATATTTATCACCAAAGGCCATACCGGCACCCAACGGAATTTGACCGCCCACGATACCATGTCCACCGTGAAAACGATGTTCTTTAGAGAATATATGCATAGATCCACCCATACCTTTTGAGGTACCGGTTACCTTTCCATACAATTCGGCCATTACTTTTCGGGGATCCACACCCATACCAATTGGCTGTACATGGTTTCTATAAGCCGTAATCATCCGGTCTTTGGTAAGGTCCATTGCATGCAATGAGCCGGCCAAAACAGCTTCTTGACCATTGTACAAATGTAAAAAACCTCTAACTTTTTGTTGAATGTAGACCTGTGCCAGCTTGTCTTCGAACTTACGCCAGAACAACATATCCTCATACCATTTCAGATATACCTCTTTGGTAATTTTTTTCATTGATGCTATTAATTTGGATTCTTCGTTACATCTTGTCAATTCCTTTCATACATGGAATGAACCAGAAGAGCAAAAATACATATTAAATCAATAGTTGAAAAAAATTGAAGTAAAAGGTTTGTTAGAATTTATCCTAAGGCCATCAAGAACTGTTACAAAAAAGAACTATCGAAGCCAAGCGGCAGTATATCGGCCATAGAATCGCACTTTAATATTTTGCCGGTTTCCCCCATCATCAAGAGGGCTATGGGACTTTTTTGCCGCACCTCGTACTCTGAAATAGACTGCCTACAATTCCCACAAGGCGCCGCAGGTTCAGTTAACTGATAGGTTGTAGAAGTGGCGGTAATGGCTATCGATTTGATGCCCACACCCGGATATTTGGCCCCAGCATAAAAAACCGCTACCCTTTCCGCACAAAGTCCCGAAGGATATGAGGCATTTTCTTGGTTGTTACCGATAACAATTTCGCCGTTCTCCAAAAGCACGGCGGCCCCTACCTGAAAATTCGAATAGGGTGCATAGGCATTCTTCCTGGCCGCTACGGCCTCGGCCATTAGATTGGCATCTTCACTGCTCAGTTCCTCCAAGGAATCGAAAGTGGTCAATTCAAAAGTAATATTCCGTTTTTGCATACTTGTTCGAATATGGGCCTAAAATAATAAAACCCGCCGAACGGCAGGTTTTATAAGCACTAATAATATTATATTTTAATCATTATAGAATTCGTCTCCCAAATTAAACGTTACGGAAAAACGAAGTGAATTTTCTACAGGGTTGGTGATTTTTGAAGTAGAGAAGAGATAAGAAAGGTCTATTTGGGCCGAATTGAACTTAAAGCCGGCACCAAGGGTAAAATACTTTCTATAGCCCTTAACATCACTCTCATTGAAATATCCGGTACGGAACATAAAAGCGTCTTGATAGGTGTATTCCGCACCTAAGGCCCATGTCATCTCCTTCAATTCCTCGCTAAAACCATCGGGGGCATCCCCAAAAGATTTAAAAACACCGCTTAAGAACCCGATGTTCTGATACTCGTCCCTATCGTCGGCATCCAAATCGCCATCGCCATCAAAATCTTTAGGGGTAGGCACCAATAATTTATTGAATTCAGAGGTAAACCCTAAAACATTGTCTTGATCCAAGATGATATCAAAGCCAACACCGAACTTCAGGTTGGTCGGTATAAAGTTATCTTGTCCGTTTTCGTCATAAGCTATCTTGCCTCCCAAGTTGGAAATATTGAATCCAGCCCTCCAACGTCCGTCGAAACTGTTATAGGCTATTTCCCTTGAGCGGTAAAAACCGGCCACATCAACGGCAAAGGTACTACCCGGCTTGGCATCTACATTACTGTCGTTCTGAAATTTCAGGTTCGACCTTATATACCTACCTCCTACGGCCATTGAGAACGTCGGACTTAGTTTTAAGGAATATGAACCATCAAAAGACAGTTCGTTCGGCTTTACCACCGTACCTATATCTTCATAATTCTGCCTTAGCTCAATATCACCCAAAGTAAAATACCGAAGACTGAAGGCGAAAGCGCTCTGATCGTTAATTTTATTAAAGTAACTAGCGTTTAAAAGACCTATTCCCGAAATGGCATTGCTCAAATAGGGTGTATAGCCGAGACCAACTCCCATTTTTCGTTCTGCAAAAGCAAATTTTGCGGGGTTCCACTGTTGGGAATAAGCATCGGTAGAAGTTGCGACACCCATATCTCCCATACCAGCTGCCCTGGCATCTGCTGTAATGTTCAAAAAGGGAACTGCGGTCGTAATCACACGATCACCCGCCTCTTGGGCCGATATTTTGCAAGCAAAAGCAAGCAAAACAAGCATTGATAATTTTTTCATTTTTAAATAGAGCTAAATTTAGTCGGTCAAAATTTACAATATCAGGGTACAACCGAAAAATATATTAGTTGTACTACATACAAACGCCCTTTTAAGGAATATCTTGCATGAAACATGCAATATTTTTAATTTCGGGACCAAATTAAAAACGGGGCGCAAAGTACGCACTTCTTTTGTAATTTCGCATTTCCATTAAAATATAAGGGCCTACATACGGTTTTCAGGTAAAAGAAACAGCTTCCCAATACTATAAAGCCAATTGTTCCGTTATGGATTTTAAGACGTCATACGTTTTAAACAAATACGAAGGCGCTTCTAAGAGAAAATATTTTTTAGCAAATAAAATATTATGTACAAATCATCGTTTTATATGCCGAAAGTGACACTAAAAATTAATCAAAATAAAACAACCAACTGCACTACCGTTTCAGCAGTGGTCCTATTTGAACTCAAGTCCTAATTATGAAAAAACAGTTTATCAAAGTTGTACTTTCTTGTGCAGTAATAGCGGGAGGTTTTACGGTTACCAGCTGTAAAAAATCCGGTTCTTCCAAAAATGTGTCGAGAGCCACAGGTTGGAAAATAAACGCCAAAGAAGGTGGTTTTCAATACAATACGGATTTCAAGGAGCAAGAAACCGCACCAGGCCTTGTATTTGTTGAGGGTGGTACTTTCACCAAAGGTAAGGTACAGGATGACGTTATGCACGATTGGAACAATACACCAACATCGCAACACGTACAGTCTTTTTATATGGACGAGACCGAGGTAACGAACGTCATGTACTTAGAGTACCTCGATTACCTAAAAAGTGTTTATCCTCCGGAAAACCCAAAATACACGAACATATATAAAGGTGCCCTACCCGATACCTTGGTATGGAGAAACCGCTTAGGTTTTAACGAAACCATGACCAACAACTACTTAAGGCACCCTGCCTATGCAGAGTATCCCGTAGTAGGTGTTAACTGGGTACAGGCCACACAATTTGCCGAATGGCGTACAGATCGTGTAAACGAAGTTATGCTCGAAAGGGAAGGATATTTGGCAAAAGACGCCAAGTACAAAGCCGCCCAAGGTGATGTTTCCGGTACTTTTAGCACCGAAGCCTACCTTAACAGACCTGAATCTGTTTATAACGGACAAATAGATTCCCTACAGGGTAAAGCAAAAAAAGACAGTGTAAATACATTTGCAAAAAGAAGCAGCGGTATAATTATGCCAGAATATAGACTACCAACGGAAACCGAATGGGAATATGCGGCACAAGCCAACCAAGGTAACCGTGAGTACAACAACTACAGAGGTAGGAAAAAATATCCATGGGATGGTGATTACACCAGAAACGGACAACGTGTAGGTAGAGGTGACCAATTGGCCAACTTTAAGCAAGGTAAAGGAGATTACGGCGGAATCGCCGGATGGTCAGACGATGGTGCCGATATTACCGCCCAAGTAATGTCTTACAAGCCAAACGACCTTGGTCTTTACGATATGGCAGGTAACGTTGCCGAATGGGTAGCCGATGTTTATCGCCCCATAGTAGATGACGAGGTAAGTGATTTCAACTATTACCGTGGTAACATTTATATGAAAACCGCAATCGGTGAAGATGGAAAAGTAAACGTATTGAGAGATTCTATAATTTACGATACGCTTCCTAACGGAAAAATAGTTGCAGTAAACCTTCCAGGTGAAATTAAAATGGTTCCTGTAGATGAAGAGGAAACCTATTTAAGAACCAACTTCTCTTCTAGTGACAACAGAGGATATAGAGACGGAGACCCAGGTTCTTCCAGATTCTTTGACCAATTCAGTGATGAAGAAGGAGAAGATGACAACAAGAAAATGTACAACTCCCCTAAACATAAAGTAGAAAGGGATTCTACCGGAAAATTGATCAGACATTACGACACATCGAATAACAGAACAACATTGATCAACGACGAGGTAAGGGTTTACAAAGGTGGCTCATGGAGAGACCGAGCGTACTGGTTGGATCCAGCACAAAGAAGGTATTTGCCACAATATATGGCTACCGACTACATCGGCTTTAGATGTGCTATGTCAAGAGTAGGTTCTAAATCTAAGACAAAAAACAAGACCCCAAGAGGTAAAAAGGTAAGATAAGCCTTAAACAAATAATTTTCTAAAAAGTCTCGGCAATCATGCCGGGACTTTTTTTATACTTTTACTTTATGAAAACAGCGCAACTGCACCAGCATTTTTTAGAGTTTCCCGAAGTTTGTACCGACACTCGAAAAATAACCGACAACTGCATTTTTTTTGCCTTAAAGGGCGATAATTTTAACGGGAACCGCTACGCTAACGAAGCATTAAAAAAAGGAGCGGCCTATGCCGTAATCGATGATGCCGAGTTTGCCGAATCGGACCGACATATTTTGGTAGACGACACACTAAAAGCGCTTCAAGAACTCGCTGCATTCCACAGAAGCCATTCAAAAGCCAAGGTCATAGCCTTGACCGGAAGCAACGGCAAAACCACCACCAAAGAACTCATCAACGCCGTACTATCACAAAAATACAATACCATTGCCACCCAAGGCAACCTCAACAACCATATCGGGGTTCCACTCACCCTACTCTCCATAAAAGAAGATACCGAAATAGCCATTGTTGAAATGGGTGCCAATCACCAAAAGGAAATTGAATTTTTATGCGGTTTGGCACAACCCGATTTCGGCTATATCACCAACTTTGGCAAAGCACACCTCGAAGGTTTTGGAAGCGAGGCAGGCGTTATTAAGGGCAAAAGCGAACTTTACGACTTCTTGACCAAAAACAACAAGCATGTTTTTATGAACGGAGACGACCCCGTGCAAATAGAAAAACTTGGCCATTACATCAAGAAGTACGGTTTCAGCACAAACAACAAGGACTATTACATGGTTGAACTTACAGCGGCCGACCCTTTTGTAAAGATATCGATAGAAGACACCTCTATAACCTCACAACTTATCGGAAGCTACAATTTCACCAATTGTGCCGCAGCCATTCTCATTGGCAAATATTTCAATGTCTCCCTAGCCCAGATCAAATCGGCCATAGAAGGCTATGCCCCGAACAATAATCGTTCACAGATATTGACGAAAAACGGGCACCGTATCATACTGGACGCCTACAATGCCAACCCGACCAGTATGAAGGCCGCACTAGAAAATTTTGCCCAAATGCCCGGAAACAATAAAATCGCCTTTTTGGGCGACATGTTCGAACTAGGAACAACTGCGCCTGAAGAACACCAAGCCATAGCGGACCTCGCCCACAAACTGAATTTCGAAAATGTAATCTTGGTCGGCGAAAATTTTTATGGAACGGACACCCTTTTTCAGAAATACAGCACCTTTAACGACCTAAAACTGTACCTAAACGATGGAAACCTTAAGGGCAACAGCACTATTTTAATCAAGGGGTCAAGAGGCATGGCCCTCGAGCGCATTCTGGAATTTCTATAAATCGGCAAAACAAAAAAAGGGCGGTACTTTTCAGCACCGCCCGATACAACTACTTATGATCTACTTACTTTAATTCGACCCTATTTTCTACAATTTCCTTGATGGGCACAATCAGCTTCCCCTTTTGGGTTCTCAAGGTTACCGTAATATTATCTATAGCCTCTATGGTGCCCTCCACATCGGAAAACTTGATCTTATCGCCTACGGCGTAATTCTTCCTCGCATAAAACATCTTTAACAGCCCCTCTACCACACTTTTAGACCCAAGACCCAACCCTAGGGCAAAGGCCAACAAAAATGCGCCCAGTATAAGCGAAAAGTTGTTCGTGAACATAGAGGTATCAATACCCGCTTGGTTCAATGAAGTTATCGTTACAAAAATGACGATAATATAAAAGACGACACTACTCACAAGTCGGCCACCGCCAAATCCCATGGAGTCAAAGACCCCTTTCAAGGCTTGTTTTATGAGTTTTGCCACATAGAGCCCGATCATAAAAATGACCATGGCACTAAGCAGAATAGGCAAGTATCGCAACAAGTTGGCAATCTCTTGGGAGATAATGGTCAGCTCGACAATATCTGCCGCAACCACAATAAAGATTAATAAAAGGACCCACTTTACAAATTGAAGCAAGACTTTTTCTATATCAACCTTTACGTTGCTATCGCCAAACAACTTTGCCTCGTTGATCTTATCGGAGATTTTCCCTACTTGGGCCACCTTCATCACTTTCCCAAGAACCATACGCACCACCTTGCTTATGATCCATCCAATAAATAAAATAACCAGCGCCCCCAAGATATTGGGCAATGCAGAAGCTATATCATTTATTATGGTTGTTATGGTATTGAAAGTTAAATTTTTCCATTCTGAAACTTTATCCATTTTCTTAAATGTTACGCGTTAAATAATGTCGGGATTGGTTTTGAATATATCTTCTATAGCTGACTTATAATTGCATGTAAATAAGTTTGCCATTTCCATAACAAGCTTAGCCGAAGCTATATCATCCATAACCTTCTTTTTCAAATGGGGAGGTACCTCGTGAAGGGAGTCTTCCATTTCCTTAAATGGGTTTTTCTTTTCCATGGCGTTATGGTATTTTATTATAAGCTTCCACTATTCTTGATTTGGCCCGTTTCAATCTCATTTTCACGGCACTTTCTCCTATTTCAAGTATAGTGGTCAATTCTTTTATCGACACATCGTCTTGATACTTCAAGAGCAATATCTTCTTGTCTTCGGGTTCGATAAGCTCTAAGGCCTTCTTGAGCTTTTCGGCCCGCATATTGGCTATTTCGGCATCGTCATTACCACCTTGAATAGGCTTATCCGATTCCGAAATAGAGTCGGACTTATCGCTCATCATCCTTTGCTTGTTCCTATTCACATAATTCACACAGAAATTATAGGTAAAAGCATATAACCAAGTGGAGAACTTTGATCGCCCCTTAAAACTTGACAATTTGATAAAGAGCATCAAAAAGACATCTTGCGTAAGGTCTTCCGCTTCATCCGCAGATTTCGAAAAGCTATAACACTTGTTATATACCCTTTGCGCATATCTATCATAAAGCACGGCAAATAGCGTAGCATCATTTTGTCTGGCTATTTTTCGCACGAGCTCTTCGTCCGACATTGATTCCGGTACTATCTCTGTTTCCAATACTTGGTTTAGGTTGCTAATTATTCAATTACGACACAAAAATCAACTAGAAGTCTTCATTTTTCCCTGCCAAAGATACTTACTATCGACAAGCAAAAACAAAAATCTAGCATCAGTTCCAATTTCAAACTCCAAAAGTAATTATTACCGATCAAATATTCAGGGTCGAATACACCATAACATATTTCAAAGAACGTATGCGTCAGATATTGACACTCCGATTACCAGGGACAAAGAAGCTAGCAACTTAACAACACATCAAAGAACCGAAGCATTAAATCCCCCTTCTTCCCTTCGCCCACCGAGTCTAGGCCTGTTTTAGACCATAACGCTATTCAACATTTAACTACTTAAGCTTTCCGTAGACTGCCCAGATTCATCACGGGAGTTCCGTTTGCGTTTTTTTTTATCCTCAGATTTAAAATCGGAAGAAAACAAGATCTTTGGCAACATAACTACCATACCGATTAAAAAAATAGTAATACCAATACAAAAAAACACAAATACCAGGTCGTTCATCGTACATCATTTTAGTTAGTGTATAAGATTAGACCCGCCTTTTTGGAAAAAGTCACTTTTTTTGAATGTAAAATCGAGAAAATATGTTGCTTGGAAAGATTAAGGAAAAGACAATTGTAGACAATATACTTCCGAGCTAAAATGCTGGAAATGGCACAACGGTCGGTTCGTTGTTATTTGGTATTTTCTTCGACGCTCGTATTGAATTTGGGCTTTGATTTTCGTTTCGTAATCCTACTCCCGTCTTTGATGTATTTTTTAGCCGATAAAACGGAAGGAATCACAAATACGATGATTATTAAGAAAATAATCAAACTTATGACTAAAAGCAGAACATATGGGTTAAACACGTCTTGATTCTTAATTGGTTACACATTTAATAGGAAACCACTTATGGTAAAAAGTCACATATTAACGTCTAAAAACTTAACAATATTGTAAAAACACGTTAAATAGCCGCGATTCGACTTTTAAAAAGACTAAAAACCAAACACTTATAAAATATTAAAAGGACAGATTGAGAAAGGGAAGTACTAAGAATTTTGTGGGTCATACTGGATTCGAACCAGTGACCTCTGCCCTGTCAAGGCAGCGCTCTAAACCAACTGAGCTAATGACCCAAAAAATAGTCCGCCAAAGGTAAAATTTATTTCCGATTATGAAAACATAAATTGACCGACTTCTTGATCTTCCGCCAATTTTTGTTTTTAACAACAATACTTCGACACATTCCAACAGTCAAAAAACGAAAACTCACAAAATTACCCAGAATTGATAAAACGATCAAAAAGGGCAATGTTCTAAAGGTTTCTCCCCTAAAACGAATGTACAAAAACTAAACAATTGCAATTTTGACCATTTGTTGCACTATTGATAACATCAATAATACGTATTTTGCGATAACCATGATATATTTATCCGAAATTCAATAATAACATAAAACAAAGGATCGTCGTAATACCGGCAAAAACATACTTACTGAAAATTGATAGTATACACCAACTCTATTTCTACAAAACCGATTAGAACAAAACATTATGATTGCACTAGAATTCACGACTTTTTTAGGCCGTTTTCACCCCTTGTTCGTCCATTTGCCCATTGGCTTTCTTTTCTTGGCCATTGTATTGGAGTGGTACGAGAGTTTCAAAAAAACCGAAACAAAAAGCAAACTGATTCCCATCGCTTGGTTACTGGGTGCATTAAGCGCGTCGGGTGCCGCAATTTCCGGGTGGTTTCTTGGTGAAACGGGACTCTACGAAGAGGAGCATCTTTTCGCCCACCGATGGCTAGGAATCGCCTTGGTCATTTTTTCGTTTGCGGGATGGTATCTTAAGAGCAAACCAAAAGCCTTTCCCATTAAATTACAGCACGGCTTTAACATCGTTCTTTTGGCCATGCTGTTTATAGAAGGACACAAGGGAGGAAACCTGACCCACGGCGAAACGTACTTGACCGAATACGCCCCTGCCCCCATTCAAAAATTATTGGGCGGTGGCGAAGATATAGACACCCGCCCCCAATTCTCCAACCCTGATTCAGTTCAGGTCTATGCCGATTTGGTCGCTCCGATTTTCGAGGCCAAATGTGTCGGATGCCACAATGACCAAATAAAAAGAGGAGGACTCAACATGAGCCACCCCGATTCATTACTTCTCGGAGGCGAAAGCGAAAATGTTATTACATCGGGCAATACCCAAGAAAGCGAACTCTTCAGAAGAATTACGCTACCTCCAAAGAATATTAAATTTATGCCACCCACCAACAACGCCCTTACTTACGACGAAATCAAGACCGTTGAGTGGTGGATCGAACAGGGCGCTCCTTTCGAAGCTTCCCTTTCCAGCCTTGAAGTGGCCGATAACATAAAACCGGTATTGTTAAGACGCTACGGCATAGACACGAACGAAAAACCCTGGTACGAAACCGTACAGCTTGCGCCATTAGACAGTACAAAGCTCGCGGCCTTGGTACAGAACGGTTTTGAGGTAAAGACCTTAGGTCCCGACAATCCTTTATTGGATATCAAATATTCAGGCACAGACCTGACCAACGAAAAGCTCGCGAGCCTTAAGGAAGTAAAAGAATATATTACTTGGCTGTCATTGGCCGATAGCAATGTAGAAGACAATTGGCTTTCAATTGTGTCGGAGTTTTCCAACCTGACCCGACTTCAACTCGAAAAAACAGCTGTTTCCGATAAAGGGGTAGCACATTTGTCCAATCTAACACACTTAGAAGCCCTAAACCTATATGGCACCCAGGTAACCGATGCCTGTTTGCCCGATATAGAGAAAATAAGCAGCCTTAAGCGCGTTTATTTGTGGCAGACAGGTGTGAGCTCACAAACGGCCAAAAGCACGCAAGAGAACAACAAAAAACTAGAGATCGTAATAGGAAAAGGCTGACAGACCTATTGCTTACGATTTTAAAGTCCCGTCTAAATTATTTAGATGGGATTTTTCTTTATGGGCAGTAGTCAGTAGTCAGTAGTCAGTAGTCAGTAGTCAGTAGTCAGTAGTCAGTAGTCAGTAGTCAGTAGTCAGTAGTCAGTAGTCAGTAGTCAGTAGTCAGTAGTCAGTAGTCAGTAGTCAGTAGTCAGTAGTCAGTAGTCAGTAGTCAGTAGTCAGTAGTCAGTAGTCAGTAGTCAGTAGTCAGTAGTCAGTAAAATAAAAAATATATGGAACAACACCTAGCATATTAAGCTTTTTCCATTTCTTGATCTGACGTTCCCGGCGCAGGGCTTCCGTCCGCGTAGGATAGCTTTCGGTATACTTTACCTCCCAGTCCTTCGCCTTTGAGGTAAAGCCCTTGTGGTTCTTCAGATGTTCCTCCAAGCGTACGGACATATCCTGGGTGGAACCGACGTAGTATCGGTCCAAGGATTCCGAATAAAGGATGTAGGTGAAAAAGGCCATAAAAAGAAAAATCCCCGAACATTTTAATGCTTGGGGATTTCTGTGGGCAATGAGGGATTCGAACCCCCGACCCCCTCGGTGTAAACGAGGTGCTCTGAACCAACTGAGCTAATTGCCCGAAAAGGTGTGCAAATATAAGACTCTTTTTTACTCTCCAAAAGAAAAAAGCAAAAAAATTTAAATTACTTCCGCAACGGTAAAGGTACTCCCCCCAACAAAGATGAAATCTTCAGGTGAGGCATCCTTCAAAGCTGCTTGATAGGCGGCTTCGACCGTTGCATACTTCTCCCCTAACAAGCCAAATTCCTTTGCCCTGAATGCCAATTCATTAACATCCAATCCCCGAGAAATATTCGGGGATGAAAAGTAATATATAGCGTCTTTTGGGAAGAGGGGCAATATCGTATTTAGGTCCTTTTCCTTAACCAGTCCCAATACGATAAATAATTTTTTAAATTTTTGTTGGGCCACTTGATTTATCACAATCGATAAACCTTCTTTATTATGTGCCGTATCACAAATAACGGTCGGATCGGAATGCAATTGCTGCCACCTCCCCATTAAGCCCGTATTCTGCATAACATTCATGAGTCCACTACGCAATTGGGCTTCACTGATATGAAAGTCGCCCAATTCGGCTATTACGGCCAAAACTCCTTTTATATTTTTAGTTTGATAGTCCCCAAGAAGTGAGGTCGGAAAAATTTCGTTCACTTCCCGTTCCGCAAAAACGAGCTTAGCATTTTTTGACCGGGCGACCTGCTCAAAAGTTTCAGTTGTCTCTTCTTGACGCTCACTGATCACCACAGGAACCCCTTCCTTTATAATCCCAGCTTTCTCAAAGGCTATTTTAGATAGGCTATCGCCTAGCATATCCACATGATCCAAACCAATATTGACAATAAGACTTACTTCGGGAGTAATAATATTAGTAGAATCCAATCTCCCTCCAAGACCCACCTCGACCACCGCAATATCAACTTTTTCCTTCGCGAAGTAATCGAAGGCCATACCCACGGTCATTTCAAAAAAGGACAGATGGTCGGCATTAAAAAAAGGTTGATTTTGTTCAATAAACCCAACAACAAAATCCTCTTTTATGCATTCACCGTTTATACGGATACGTTCCCGAAAATCTTTTAAATGGGGTGAAGTATAGAGCCCTACCTTATAACCGGCCTCTTGAAGAATGGATGCCAACATATGACTACTGGAGCCTTTGCCGTTGGTACCGGCCACGTGAATGCTCTTAAACTTTGTTTCAGGCCGCCCCAAATGCTCGGTAAACTTACGGATACCGTCCAATTTGGCGTTATAGGCTTGTTTTCCTTTTTGTTGGTACATTGGAAGTTGCGTGAACATCCAATCCAAGGTTTCTTGATAGGTCACTCTCCCAACTTAAAATTGACCACTACAAACCCAACTTGTTGGCTTGGCGCGTTCGAATCTAAATTCCATTTATGCTTGAAGGCCGTTTTTTTGGCCGGATCAAGCAAACAAGGACTATTGTTCGTTGTTCCTTTCACTCCCGGCGTAGCACTGATTACATTTCCATTCCTATCGACAATGATTTTCACCACTACCCTGCCCTCTTCGTTGCATTGCTGCTTCACTTGGCCTTTAGTGACCAAGGAACGGCCATTAAGACCATATCCTCCCGTTCCGCTACCGGAACCTGGACTGCCGTAATAACTGGTCGCATAGGGGTCCCCACCGGGTTGCCCTTTATCTCCGGCCCTGTTGTCATCGCCTTCGCTTCCTGAGGCATTTCCATCGGATTTACTGATTCCTCCGATAAGCTCATCGAGTTTTTTCTTCTTGGCCTCTTGTTCCTTACGCGCCTTTTCTTCAGCTGCTTTTTTCTGCTGCGCTTTTCTCGCCGCCTCAGCCTTGGCCTTTTTCTGGGCATCTTCCGCCCTTTTCTTGGCCGCCTTTTCAGCTTCCTCGGCTTTTCGCTTGGCTTCTTGTGCTTTTTTGATTTTAATGGACTCTTCGTTCTCTTGGGTCAGCACCTTTTCCGCCGGGGCTTCCTTGGCCACAACTTCCTCGGGCACCTCTTCCGCTACTTCTTCCACCTCTTCGACAACCTCTTCTTGTTGGGTCGGTTCTACAGGTGGTTTTTCAACAGGTTCGGAACGAATCTTCTCCTTGGGCTGTACGTTTCCACTACCAAAATCGGTGGTACCGAAATTAACGGAAATACCGTTCTCGATAGGTGGGTCCATATAGGTAAGGCCTATATAGAACAACACAAGCAAGAGCACACTTAGCAGAAAGGTTGTAAGTGTAAAAGATTGTTTTTTGTGTCTCGTGTCTAGGAATGACATTAATTCGGTCGCACGGCCAAGATTACCTTATAATTATTTCTATTGGCAATATCCATAACGTTTACCGCCTCTTTGATGGCAACGCTTTCTTCAGCCCTTAAAATAATTGTGGGTTTGTCTTGTCCTTCTAGTGCCTTTTTTAGTTCAATTTCTATGTATTCTCCGTTAATTCTCTCGTTGTTGACAAAGTACTGTAAATTCTTGTCTATACTCACGGATACGTTCTGCGTATTCGTTGACTTTCCCTTCGCCTTTGGAAGTAATAGATCCAATGCATTGGGTGAGTTTGCTGTAAGCATGAAGAATATCAATAACAGAAATACGATATCTGTCATTGAAGACATGCTAAAATCAGGACTAACCTTGTTTCTTCCCTTTAATTTCATCTTTCTTGAATTATAAAGGTTCGTTCAACAAGTCTAAAAATTCTACGGCATTCGCCTCCATTTTATGAACCACTTTATCGGTTCTGTTCACCAAGTGATTGTATCCAATATAAGCGATAATACCTACGATCAATCCGGCAACGGTCGTTGTCATCGCGGTATAGATACCGGAAGCCAAGGAACCCATTTCGGCCTGACCGCCACTAGTGGCCATTTCGTGAAATGCCAAAATCATACCTATTACCGTACCGAGGAACCCGATCATTGGCGCAGCACCGGCAACAGTTGCCAAGACACTTACGTTCTTCTCGAGCTTATACACCTCTAAGGTACCCGCATTCTCAATAGCGGTATTGATATCGTCCAAAGGTTTTCCTATTCTGGAAACCCCCTTTTCCGTCAACCTGGCCACAGGGGAATCGGTTTGGGCACAAAGCAATTTTGCCGCCTCCAATTTTCCGTTGGTCACGTGATCACGAATTTGGTTCATGAAGTTACTATCGATCTTCGAGGCCGCCTTAATCGCGAATATCCGCTCAAAGTAAATATATAGGGCAACGAACAGCATGATAAAAAGTACCGTTATAATAAGCACACTACCTGTTCCACCATTAAATATCAAATCGATAACGGAAAGTGTCTTTTCTTCTGACATAACATCCGCAGCTGCAGGATCTTGGGCCATATCTTGAAATAATATCATAGAATTCTTAGGTATTAGAGTTGCCTCTATAACGGTATTTTATCGATAAAATTATGCGTCCAGTATAAAATTTCTAATTAAAACAAAAACGGCTGCCCCACTGATAAAACCTATAAAAGCCAACCATGCAATTTTCTTCAGGTACCAGAAGAAATCGATCTTCTCCATACCCATGGCAACCACACCCGCAGCGGAACCAATTATCAGCATGCTACCACCTGTTCCGGCCGAATATGCGATGAAGTGCCAAACCGGATCATCAACCGGTACGGAGAACATACCCATACTGGCCGCCACCAACGGAACATTGTCGATAACCGCAGACCCAATACCCAAAATAAGTACCACCAAATCGGACACCAATTCACCTGGTGATTCCGTACCCAACATAGGCAAGCTACTCTCTAGGTTACCGGCAAAATGGAAAAGCATACCCAATGATTCCAAAGCCGCTACGGCCATTAATATCCCTAAAAAGAAAAGGATACTTGGCAATTCAATTTTAGACAAGGAAGCATGTACGGGACTATGATGCCCTACGGTATCGTTATCCCCGTCATCTACTGAGGATATACTAAATTTTGAACTACTATAAATCTCTGCAAATGTAGCTACGACGGCCAATGACAACATCATTCCCACATAGGGAGGCAAGTGTGTAATGGTCTTGAAAAAAGGAACAAAGACAATTGCCCCCAAACCTAAGTACAACATGGTTGAACCAAACTTGGATTTTGGAGCATCATTATCGACCTCCTCGGTTTCGATCACCCCAGAAAAGGCTTTATAACGACTGGCAAAAAGAACCGGAACTACCATACATACGACAGAAGGTATCAATACATGCTCGATCAAGACAGGCGCAGTAACCTTGTTTCCAATCCAAAGCATTGTGGTGGTAACGTCACCGATCGGAGACCAAGCACCACCGGCATTGGCAGCAATAATAATAAGACCGGCGAACCACAAACGGGTTTCCCTCTCCTTTATCACTTTTTGAAGAATGGTTATCAATACAATAGTAGCCGTTAGGTTATCGATTATAGCGGACAACACAAACGCCAAAATCGAGAACAACCATAACAACCTACGCTTGCTCTTGGTTTTAATGTACCCTTTAATGGTCGCAAAACCATCAAAATAATCAATGATTTCAACGATGGTCATCGCTCCTAGCAAGAAGACCAAAATTTCCGCGGTTTTACCCAAGTGATGCAGCAGAATCTCATCGATATGCGTTGGCTCGAGTTCTTTGAGCATGGTATTCACCTCAAAAACGTCCATATGGGCCAAGGCTATTACGGCCCACAAAATCGCCATCATGGCCAAAGCCGGAATCAGCTTATCGATTTTAAGATTATGCTCCATAGTTATCGCTAGATAACCGATAACAAATACAATGATAATAATGGTCTCCATACTCAATCTGTGTTTATATTAGTTGTTTCAATGCTATTTCAAATGCCGTTTGGCTGATATTCTTTTTTGATGGCTTATGTTCATAGGTGTTCAAAATGGCTTTTCGGATGGTTTCCGACGTGTCGCTAAAAATAAGCTCATCGTCCATTCCCACCCTTTTTTCCATAAAGTACGCAAAAACACGTGCCATTCCACAATTTGATATAAAATCGGGAATCAAGCTCACTTTACCATCGGTATATTCCATGATCGGACCGAAGAAAATCTCCTTATCCGCAAAGGGCACGTTCGCCCCACATGAAATTACCTCAAGTCCTGAATCGATAAGACGGTCAATCTGCGACTTAAGGACCAATCTCGAGGCGGCACAGGGCGTAAATATTTCGGCTTGCAAAGACCAAATACGCTCGTTGATCTCATCGAAAGGAATCATTTCCCCATCACCTACCACAAGATTATTTCCATCTTTATTCAAGAAAAAACTCTTGACCTCTTCAAAACTATAACCTTCTTCCTTAATGACACCACCTGACCTATCGATAATACCTACTACTTTAGCCCCCATTTGGGCCAAATAGTAAGCCGCGGCACTTCCTACGTTTCCGAAACCTTGAATAATTGCCCGTTTTCCTACCACATTACCACCATAAATATCGTAATAATGTTTTACGGCCTCGGCAACCCCATAGCCGGTAATCATGTCCGCCACGGTATATTTTCTCGACACATCGGGCGAATACTTACGATTCTCCAATGCCTTAATGACCCCAAGGCGCAACTGCCCGATCCTATTGATCTTATCGGCTTCGGTAGGCTTGAAATGCCCGTTAAAGACCCCTTCTTGCGGATGCCAAACCCCCGCATCTTCAGTTATAGGGATTACTTCATGGATTTCATCTACGTTCAGGTCGCCCCCCGTACCGTAATAACTTTTCAACAAAGGCGATACCGCATGGTACCATCGTTCGAGTACTCCTTTTTTACGCGGATCGTTCGGATTGAAATTAATTCCGGATTTGGCCCCACCTATAGGCGGACCCGAAACCGTAAATTTCACCTCCATGGTTTTCGCAAGGGACAAGACTTCATTCATATCAAGGCCTTCGCGCATTCTAGTTCCCCCGCCGGCCGCACCGCCACGGAGCGAATTTATGACCGTCCATCCTTCGGCCTCGGTTTCACTATCTTTCCAATTAAAGACAATTTCCGGTGATTTATTCTCGTATGCGTGCAGTAATTCTTTCATTTCAAATTGATATCAATTAACAGTATTATGACTATAATTCATTAATCCTCTCCTAAAAAAAATTCTCTTTCTTTCCGCCTTAACGGCGTTACTGCTGTGTCATAATATTACGTTTAAACCAATTCGAAAAAACGAATTCAACAAATATAAAAATTTGGCTTGGGATACAAAGTTTTTCAGAGCTAATGAATGATTAATTTTTAAAAAAATAGCACACAAAGCAAGGTCTACTATTTATTTCATAGTCCTATATTTGTAGAAGCTCAAAAAAACACACTAAAATTATGGATTTCTCATTTTCGGAAGAACATTTAATGATCAGGCAGGCTGCTCGTGATTTTGCACAAAACGAATTGTTACCTGGTGTGATCGAACGGGATGAAGCCCAAAAATTCCCCACAGAACAGATAAAGAAGCTAGGCGAACTCGGCTTCTTAGGGATGATGACCGACCCCAAATACAACGGAAGCGGTATGGACACCCTGTCTTACGTCATTGCCATGGAAGAGCTCTCAAAAGTAGATGCATCGACCTCGGTCGTGGTATCGGTGAACAACTCATTGGTATGTTGGGGACTTGAAGCCTTTGGAAACGAGGAACAAAAGCAAAAATACCTGACACGATTGGCTTCCGGCGAAGTCATTGGTGCCTTCTGCCTTTCAGAACCAGAAGCCGGTAGCGATGCCACTTCGCAAAAAACCACCGCCATCGACAAAGGCGACCACTATATATTGAACGGTACCAAAAACTGGATCACCAATGGCGGAACGGCCGACATCTACCTAGTAATAGCCCAGACCGACAGGGAAAAAGGACATAAAGGCATCAACGCCCTCATCGTTGAAAAAGGCATGCCCGGTTTTGAAATAGGACCAAAAGAAAACAAGTTGGGCATCCGCGGAAGCGACACCCATTCCTTAATATTTAACGATGTCAAGGTTCCTAAAGAAAACCGGATAGGCGAAGATGGCTTTGGCTTCAAATTTGCCATGAAGACCTTATCGGGAGGACGAATCGGTATAGCGGCCCAAGCCTTGGGTATTGCGGCCGGGGCCTATGAACTCGCCCTTAAATATTCAAAAGAAAGAAAGGCTTTCGGCACCGAAATAGCAAACCATCAGGCCATAGCCTTTAAATTGGCCGATATGCACGTACAAATCGAAGCCGCCCGTAACCTCGTATATAGGTCCGCTTGGGACAAGGACCAAGGAAAAAATTACGACCTATCAAGCGCCATGGCCAAACTTTACGCATCCCAAGTTGCCATGGACACCACTGTTGAAGCCGTACAAATACACGGAGGTAACGGCTTTGTCAAAGATTATCATGTAGAAAGACTGATGAGGGATGCCAAAATAACCCAGATTTACGAAGGAACCTCGGAAATTCAAAAAATCGTAATTTCACGAAGTATCTTAAAGGATTAAAAAAAAGTCTAACGACCACCCCCGTTATTTTTATCACAAACACCCCCCAAAGACAGACCTTTATATCACAAGACCATGAAAATTAAAGGGGGTACACCCCAAAAGTGAAGAAATATCACAAATACCCCCTTAAAAAACCTTTCACAGGTCTGTTGAATGTGCTAATTTTACCATTCTGATAAATTTAGCTCACATAAAAATCATATCTGAATATTTTTCAATGTTTTATTCTAAACGTTGAATTTTTATTTGATTTAAAAGAAATAGCTGCTAATTACTCATCAGAAACGCTATTTTTGAAGAAATACCATAATTTATGACGTTGAAGAAGCAAGGATTATACCTACCGGAATTTGAACATGATAACTGTGGCGCAGGTTTTATCTGTAGCCTTAAAGGGAAGAGGTCTAACGATATTATCCATAAGGCATTGGAGATATTGGACAAGTTGGAGCACCGTGGTGCGGTCAGCTCAGACGGAAAAACCGGTGATGGTGCAGGTATACTTATAGATATACCCCATGACTTTTTTAAGGCCGTCTGCGATTTTGAACTCCCCGAACCGGGCGAGTATGCGGTTGGCAACATTTTTCTACCGCAAAAGGAAAACCAACGCAACTTCTGTACTTCTACCTTTGAAGAGAACATAAAAAAACAAGGCCTAAAACTTTTGGGCTGGCGAGATGTTCCCGTAAACCGATCGATTCCCGGTCGTGTTGCCATGGAGACCGAGCCTTTTGTCAAGCAAATCTTCATTGCCAAGGAAAACAAGGAACAAGACTATTTCAACTTCAACCTAAAATTGTTCATTGCCAGAAAGGTCACCGAACATACCGTAATCAACTCTAAGCTTTCGGAAAGCAAGTTCTTTTACGTACCTAGCCTTTCTACAAAAATTATCATATTCAAAGGGCTTTTAATGCCCAAGGATATCAGCCTATATTACAAAGACCTGATGGACCCCCGCGTGGTAACCCGTTTATCATTGGTTCACCAACGTTTTTCCACCAACACCTTCCCTACTTGGGATTTGGCACAACCCTTTCGTTACATGTGCCACAACGGTGAGATAAATACACTTCGCGGTAACGTATCAAGAATGCGCTCACGTGAAGAATTACTGGAAAGTGATTGGTTCGGCGATGAAATAAAAAACATCTTACCGATCGTACTTCCCGGAAAATCGGATTCCGCTACCATGGACATGGTGGTCGAACTCTTATTGATGACCGGTCGATCACTACCCGAGGTCATGATGATCTTGGTACCGGAAGCTTGGGAGAAAAACCCAGACATGTCAGAAGCCAAAAGAGCTTTCTACGAATACCATTCATGTATGATGGAGCCTTGGGACGGACCTGCATCCGTACCTTTTACCGATGGAAACTACATTGGTGCGGTACTTGACCGTAACGGCCTACGCCCTTCTCGTTACACGGTAACCAAAAATGACTACGTAATCATGTCATCGGAAACCGGTGTATTGGACATCGCTCCCGAGAACGTAGAATTTCACGGTAGACTGGAGCCTGGAAAAATGTTCTTGGTCAACATGGAAGAAGGCCGTATCATCAACGATGAAGAAATCAAAGAAGAGATCGCCCAACGTCATCCGTACAAAGAATGGCTAGACAAGAATTTGGTTCACCTAAAGAATATACCTTATAATGATTGCCCATTATTTTTAGGGGAAGCTTCCCTTGAAAAGCGCAAGTCTGTTTTCGGCTATACGCTTGAAGATATCAATACCATTATACTTCCTATGGGTAAAACTGCCAAAGAACCTATCGGTTCAATGGGTTCAGATACCCCGATAGCGGTTTTATCACAGCGTCCACAGTTGATCTATAATTACTTTCAACAATTATTCGCCCAGGTTACCAACCCACCATTGGACGGTATACGTGAAGAATTGATTACCGATATCAGCCTTACCCTAGGTAGTGACCACAATATATTCGACTTTTCCGAATTGCATTGTCGAAAACTTAAAATTCAGAATCCGGTTATATCCAAGGAAGATTTGGATAAAATCAAAAACTACGATGCCAGTCCTGATTACAAAGTGGTTTCCATTCCTACCCTTTACGAAATAAACAGGGGGCACAATGGCCTTGAAGATGCATTGGAATCTATTCTCGACCAAGCCTCTAAAGCTATTGACGAGGGTGCCAATATTATTATCCTATCCGATAGGAACGTGAGTGAAACCATGGCTCCTATACCCGCGCTATTGGCCTGTTCCTATGTAAACAGTGGCCTTCAAAGATTGGGCAAACGCAGCAAGCTAAGTGTTATCATAGAATCTGCAGAGCCAAGGGAAGTACATCATTTCTGTTTATTGTTCGGCTTTGGGGCCAGCGCCATCAACCCGTACTTGGTAAACGAAATTATCGGCGAACAGATAGAAGAACACGACATCACCGATATCACCTTTGAAGAGGCCGTCAAGAATTACAACAAAGCTATTGGCAAAGGTATCCTTAAGGTAATGAACAAAATAGGTATCTCTACCTTGAATTCTTACCGTGGCTCACAGTTGTTTGAATGTATCGGAATCAACAGTCAGGTGGTTGAGAAATATTTCCCTAACACTCCGACCCGTATTCAAGGTATCGGTCTGTACCAAATTGAAAAAGAAGTGGCCAAACGCCACAAGAAAGCCTTCAGCACAAAAGAAGTGGCCGCCAACCTTGATTTGGAAATGGGCGGGGAATACCGCTGGAGACGTGAAGGCGAAAAGCATATGTTCAATCCGTTAACCGTAGCTAAATTACAGAAAGCCGTACGTGGTAACGAGAATGACACCTATAAGGAGTACGCTCAAATGGTCAACGAACAGTCAAAAAATTTGATGACTATCCGCGGTTTGTTCGAGTTCTCTAATTACGACCCTATTCCTTTGGACGAAGTAGAGCCATGGACGGAAATCGTGAAGCGCTTTAAGACGGGAGCCATGTCTTATGGCTCGATCAGTAAAGAAGCCCATGAAAACTTGGCCATAGCCATGAACCGTATTGGCGGAAAAAGTAATTCCGGTGAAGGCGGGGAAGATGCCGAGCGTTTTTACAAAAACGCCACAGGTGATTGGAGAAACAGTGCAATAAAACAAGTGGCCTCAGGTCGTTTCGGCGTAACTTCCGATTACCTGACCAATGCCAAGGAAATACAGATTAAAATGGCACAGGGTGCCAAACCGGGAGAAGGTGGTCAACTACCTGGTCCAAAGGTGAACCCATCCATTGCCAAAACTAGAAATTCCACTCCTTATGTAGGATTGATTTCACCTCCACCGCATCACGATATTTACTCCATTGAAGACCTTTCGCAGTTGATCTACGATTTAAAATCGGCCAACCGTGAAGCACGTATCAACGTAAAACTGGTTTCCGAAGTTGGTGTAGGTACCGTTGCCGCTGGGGTTTCAAAAGCGAAAGCCGATGTAATTCTTATCTCCGGATTTGATGGAGGTACGGGAGCTTCGCCATTAACTTCCTTAAAACACGCGGGTCTTCCTTGGGAACTTGGTATTGCGGAAGCGCAACAAACCTTGGTCATGAACGACCTTAGAAATAGAATCGTTCTTGAATGTGACGGTCAGCTCAAGACCGGTCGCGATGTCGCTATAGCCTGTTTATTAGGAGCGGAAGAGTTCGGTTTTGCTACCGCCCCACTTGTTGCCTCTGGTTGTGTTATGATGCGCGTTTGCCACTTAAACACTTGCCCGGTAGGTATTGCGACCCAAAACCCTGAACTACGTAAGAAATTCGCAGGTAAACCGGAACACGTTGTAAACTACATGTACTTTGTAGCACAAGAGCTACGTGAGATTATGGCCCAGTTAGGTTTCAGGACCATAAACGAAATGGTAGGCCAGGTTCAGAAATTAGACCGCAAAAAAGCGATCGACCATTACAAATCTGCAGGTATCGACCTTACCCCGATCCTCTATCAAGTAGACGTACCGGCAGGAACCAAGTTCTATAACACCCAAAAGCAAACGCATGATATCGACAAATCGATAGAGTTCGAGATTATTGCCAAAGCGAATCCGTCGTTATTCAGAAAGGAAAAGCTGACGCTAGACTTCCCGATCAAAAACACGGACCGTGCCGTTGGGGCGATCATCAGTAATGAGATCTCAAAAATATACGGAGCACAAGGATTGCCCATAAACACCCTGAAATTGAACTTTACAGGTTCCGCGGGCCAAAGTTTTGGAGCTTTCGCCACTAGGGGCTTGACCATGACCGTCAACGGAAACACCAATGACTACCTTGGAAAAGGACTATCAGGTGCCAAACTGGTGATCAAAGTACCGGAAGGCTCTACCATTGTTCCCGAAGACAACGTTATTACAGGTAACGTTACCTTATACGGAGCAACGGCAGGTCGCGCCTACATCAACGGAAAGGCCGGCGAACGTTTCTGTGTCCGTAATTCGGGCGCCAAAGCGGTAGTAGAAGGAATCGGAGATCACGGTTGCGAGTATATGACCGGAGGGGTTGCCGTAATTCTTGGTGACGTAGGTAGAAACTTCGGAGCAGGTATGAGCGGTGGTATAGCCTATATCTTTGACGAGAAGAATACCTTTAGAAAGAAATGTACCAACGAAGACTTGAATCTACTTGAAGTCAACGAAGACAACGATATCAAGGAACTAAAAGACCTCATCGAAAGTCACTACAACTCGACTTTGAGTCCTCTAGCGCAACGCATTCTAGAGAACTGGGAAGATTGCCTACCTAAATTTGTCAAAGTCTTACCTGAAGAATACAAACAGGCATTACTACGTATGGAAAGAGAAAAATTAGAAACTATTTAAAGTCGAGAAATGGGAAAGATTACAGGATTTTTGGAATTCGATAGAAAAGTAGAATCGTACGCACCTGTTGAAGAACGCGTTAAAAATTATCATGAGTTCACCCTTCCGTTAAAGGAACCCGAACTTAAAGAACAAGGAGCCAGATGTATGGACTGTGGCATTCCTTTTTGCCATAGCGGTTGCCCATTGGGCAATTTGATTCCCGATTTTAACGATGCGGTGTATCGTGGTAAATGGGACAAGGCGGCCAAGATTTTACACTCAACGAACAATTTTCCCGAATTTACGGGTAGACTTTGTCCGGCACCTTGTGAAGAAGCTTGTGTACTAGGCATCAATGAAGACCCCGTGACCATTGAGAATATTGAAAAAAATATTGTGGAAACGGCCTTTAAAAAAGGATGGGTAGTTGCCGAACCCCCTGCTACAAGAACCGGTAAAAAAGTTGCCGTAGTAGGTTCGGGTCCTGCCGGTCTTGCCGCTGCGCAACAATTGAATAGAGCCGGTCATTTGGTAACCGTTTTTGAAAGGGACGAAAAACCAGGAGGACTTTTACGTTACGGTATTCCTGATTTTAAGATGGAAAAAAACGTTATCGACCGACGATTGAAGGTTCTTGAGGAAGAAGGAATCGTATTTAAATGTGGGGTCCATGTAGGAAAGGATATTACCGGACCGGAACTACAAGACGAATTTGACGCCATTGTTTTATCGGGCGGGGCTACGGTTCGCAGAAACCTCCCCATTGAAGGTGCCGATTTAAAAGGCGTGGTTCAAGCTATGGATTTCCTTCCACAAAACAATAGAAGAGTAGACGGAGTCAAAGAGTTCGAAAACGAAATCATGGCCACTGGAAAAGACGTTGTCGTTATCGGTGGTGGTGATACCGGATCCGACTGTATCGGAACATCGATCAGACACGGGGCAAAATCCGTATCAAACTTTGAGATCATGCCTATGGGCACGGTCGAAAGACCTGAAAGTCAACCTTGGCCTTTCTGGCCCATGCGTTTGAAAACAAGTACTTCCCACAAAGAAGGGGCCGAACGTTTTTTCAGCATCTCGACCAAGAAGTTTTTGGGTGACGAGAATGGCAACCTAAAAGGTCTTATTACTTCTGAAGTAGAATGGATCAGGGAACCTGGAAAATCCATGGTACTAAAAGAGGTTGAAGGCACCGAAAAAGAATGGAAGTGCGAATTAGCGCTTTTAGCATTAGGATTCACCGGTTCTGAAATGACGGTAGCGGAACAATTGGGCGTAGAGGCCGATGCCCGCACCAATATCAAGGCCAGCGAACAAGACTATATGACCAATGTACCCGGTGTGTTTGCAGCGGGCGACCAAAGACGTGGCCAATCATTAATCGTTTGGGCCATTTCCGAAGGACGTCAAGCAGCCCACCATGTAGACACCTATCTTATGGGCGAATCTGCCTTACCATTGAAAGGTGAGGGTGATTTACCAAGGGTATAACCCAGGGTTAGTTTTATAGAACTAGAATTTATACGATCCAACCCAATTCAATTTGGGTTGGATTTTTTTTACCCACGAGGCTACCGTAAAAAAGCCTCATCGCCTTCCTATTATGAACATTAGAAAAGTTCTCTTTTACATGATCATCAGTGCCCTGGCGTTCACCTTAATGAACGTAGCGGTAAAACAGTTGCAGCACTACAGCGTATACCAAATCGTACTCTTTAGGGGTTTTGGCTCCTTTTTACTCACCATGGCCATATTAAAACGTTTAAAAGTCCCCATTCTAGGGAACAATAAAAAACTCTTGGTGCTACGTGCCATCGTTGGAACCAGTTCCATGACATTGTTTTTTATGTCATTAAAATACCTGTCGGCAGGCACGGCCGTTTCCCTACGTTATTTGGCCCCTATATTTTCGGCCATCTTTGCCATCTACCTATTAAAGGAAAAAATAAAACCGCTACAATGGCTGTTCTTTATCATCTCATTCTTGGGGGTCTTGATCCTTAAAGGGCTTGATAGCCACTTAGACAATACGGGCTTGGCCCTGGTGTTTGCCGCAGCCATATTGAGCGGACTCGTCTACATTATCATAAGCAAAATAGGAAAGGGCGACCACCCCATTGTAATCGTCAATTACTTTATGTTTACCGCAACGGTGTTTGGCGGCATACTCGCCATACCTACTTGGAACACCCCTATAGGAAGCGACTGGCTCTTTTTTGCCACCTTGGGTGTTTTCGGGTTTATAGGACAGCTCTATATGACCAAGGCCTTTCAAATTGCCTCGAACAACCTTGTTGCCCCCTTCAAGTACTTAGAAGTACTATTTACGGGACTTATCGGATTCATGTGGTTGGGAGAAACGTATACCCAATGGAGTCTGCTCGGGATATTATTAATTATCGCAGGCCTAGTAATGAATGTACTTTACAAGGCCCGCGACAAGAGGTATAATCTTTAAATCCCTTCTCTACCCAATGCTTTTGAATCCGTTGCCCAATTTATGATCTATAGGACACACGATTCCCCTCGAAAACTCAAAATTTACCTAGCCCCCATTTTGGACCTTGGCATATATTTCCGTTAAGGACAGCTGATCCCCCATTGTTTGCTGAAGTTCCATTAAATCGACAAAAAGTGTTTCCACCTTTTTAGAATAGTTCTTGTCGTCCGCTAGGTCGTTCATTTCATTGGGATCATTTTTTAAATCGAACAAAAGAACCTTCCCTATTTTCGGATATACAATAAGTTTGAAACCATCTTTACGAATCATACGCTGAACATCGATATAAGCGCCGTATATACCATCGTAATGACTTTCTTGCCGTTCACCCTTGATGATATCCAAAAAGCTATGAAATTGTACGGCCTCCGGCTTGTCTACATGGGCCAGGTCTAAAGTCGTGGCCATAATATCCTGAAGATAGACATCTTGATCTAAAAGCTTGCCCTTGGGTATTCCCGGGCCAACGACCATCATGGGAATACGCACGCTATGATCGAACATACTTTGTTTTCCGATCAATCCATGATGTCCCACTGAAAGTCCGTGATCGGCACCGAAAAAGATATAGGTATTGTCCATTTTACCGCTCGCCTCCAAGGCATCGAGTATTTTCCCTATCTGTTCGTCCATATGGGTGAGCAAGGCGTAATATTCCTGTCGGTGTACCTTTACCGCATATTCCGTTCTCGGATACGGCGCCAAGGCTTCGTCCCTAAGGCTCGGTGGATTTCCCATATCATCCTTCCAAGGGTACTCAGGCATGAAATTATCAGGAACCTTGATATCTTTCACCGGGTACATATCTAGAAAACGTTGTGGGGCCTGCCTCGGATCATGAGTGGCATTAAAGGCCAAATACATAAAGAAGGGGTCCTCTTTTTTCTTTGCCTTTTCTATAAATGAAAGGGCATCGTCACGAACCACTTCGCTCCAGTGCTTTCCACCTTCCCAAAAACCACCTTGCAAGGTATCGGTAGGCGACCATTCGGTATCGTCGGGGCCTGTTGGGCGACCATACCCCAAAGGCATATAATCGTTCCAATCTTTCATATCACCAGACTCCTTTTTCCATTTTTTTATGGCCGCACCGAGCTGCCCGGCCTTATCCCCAGGCATCCCCGGACGGATATGTTGAGCTTCCTTGAAAACGGTTGCCGCCGGCGCCTGAACATGCCACTTCCCTGTCATATACGTGTCGTAGCCCTGCTTTTCCAACAACTTTCCCCAAGTTTGGCTCAATGCCGTTGAATCGCCTTTGGCCCAGGCCGCACTTCTCTTTTGGGCGTTCCAAATATAGCTTCCTGAAATGATCATGGCACGTGAGGCCACGCAAATCGCACCGTTCCATCCTCCCATATTGTAGGCATGGGAAAAAGAGGTACCGCCATTTACCAATCGGTCTAAATTAGGGGTATGGACCTCATCGAAACCAAGGGCCCTTATACTCTCAAAAGTTTGGTCATCGGCAAACAGAAAAACAAAATTGGGTTTATTGTCTTCCTTATTGTTCCTTTCGGCCCCTGTAGGTTTACAAGCCCCCAATAACAATAGTGCCAGTAAAGGCAAATAACAGCTTATGCTTTTATACATGATTTTTGGTTTATTATTTTAATTATCTAAGTAGTTCATACCCTTTTAAAGGAAAGGCAAACTAATAGTCCTCACCCAAGGCACTTCTTTTTTGGGAAGTCTTCCATTGATGCCAATACGCAAGCATTTCATTGAATTTTTCCGGCTGTTCTTCAGCTAGATCAACACTTTCCGCCGCATCGTTTTGGAGATTATACAGCGTGAAGTTCTTCCCTTTATCATCACTGTATATTTTATACTCATTATCTATTAAAGCCGCCTGACCTTGAAAATCGAAGGCCAAAGGTTTTTCCCTTCGTTTTTGCTCCCCACTGACGAAGGGAAACATATCCACCCCGTCATAAGGCCTATTATTTTCCGCTAGGTCCACCCCCAATATATTGGCAATTGTCGGGAAATAATCGGAAGTAAAGCAAGGAGCTTCCACCTTTGTACCGGGCTTGATCCTACCCGTCCACTCCATGATTCCCGGAACCCGTATTCCGCCTTCATTAAGGCTTCTTTTCCTTCCTTTCAAGCCCTTGGTCACCCCTTGGGTCCTTCCGCCAACGGATTTTCCTTCAGGCCCGTTATCACTTGTATAGAAGAGCACCGTATTTTCGGCCACACCCAAGTCTTTTAGTCTATTCCGCAAGCGGCCTATTTGCTTATCCATCGCCGATATAACCCCATAATAGTGCTGTTGGTCTTCCGAGAGTCCTGTATACGATTTTCTTTCCTCATCCCCGGTCAATACTGGTAAATGTGGGGTATGAAACCAGATAATACTTAAAAATGCCTTCTTGTTCTTTACCGCTTTCTCTATAAAAGGAATCGCCCGATCCATAATGACCCTAGAATCATCGCCCTCTAGATTATCAACCGCTATTTCCCCAGGTCCGGTCCAATACGAAGTATTGAAAGGCATGCCTTCTTTCAGGTTTCCACTCACGTCGCCCGATGACTTGGGAGGCGTAACCATAGGATTCCATGTAGGCACTTTGGACTCGGTTACAAAACTAACATCAAAACCATGGTCCCAAGGAGGGGCATAATCCCCATCAAATTTGGGCCTACCGCCCCTATTTGCCTCAATCGTATCTCGAGTAAGCGTACCTAAATGCCATTTGCCGAAATGTCCCGTTGTATAGCCTAAGCCCTTGACCATCTCCCCTAAGGTAATTTCCTCTGGTTTTATATGCCCGCAATTGGCATGGCAAATTCCATAGCGCAAAGGGTGCCTTCCTGTCATTACACTGCCCCGTGTAGGGGAACATACCGCAGATGCCGCATAGAATCGTTCAAAAACCGCTCCTTCAGCGGCCATTGCATCTAAGTTCGGGGTTTTTAAATGGGGGTGCCCATTATACCCCACATCACCCCAACCTTGATCATCGGCCATTAATAAAATAATATTGGGGGTTTCCTGCGCCACAGGAGCTACTTCCTGTTTTTTGGGTTTTTCGGAACATCCGATCAAAACACTTACGGCCAACAGGCCTCTTATAATTGATTTCATGTCTTATTCTTGGTTAATAGTAGGATTCCACAATACTCGGGGACAGGTTTTAAAAAACCATTCGTCAAAATCAAAGGCCGTCAGATTGGTCTTCAACTATGGGTTACATGAAAAATAGTTGGCCAGAGCGGTATAAGAACCGCTCCGACCAAATACCACAACAATTGATAAAAAACTATTTCATATGACGTCAACAAAAAACATCAACGCACTTACCAACCCTCATTTTGGGTTAGGTTAGGATTCAATCGCACTTGATTATTCGGAATAGGGAAGAGCAACTTATAGTCTTCCACATTTTTTCCCTGGTCTCTCATGACGTTCAAAAATTCGCCTCTTCTTTTTAGGTCCCATGCCCTTTGTCCCTCGAAAGCCAATTCAAACCTTCTTTCTTCCAATACGGCAGTTCTAAACTCGTCTTGAGACAATCCGGCCAAATCAGAAAGATCGGTCTCGACACCGTTTCGAGCTCTTTCTCTCACCCTATTGATCCATGTATATTTATTGTTGTCCTCTGGGTCGACTTCATTTAAAGCTTCGGCAGCGATCAACAATACATCGGCAAACCGGATGACATTAAAATTAACTCCCGATTGCAATTCATTGGCGCGATCATCGAACTTACTGACATAGTAAGGATACACCCCAGGACCATAGGCTTCTTCCATAGTAATGGTACCGGTAACCCCATCGATATGTTCATAGCTATCGGCAATGGTTACCGAACGACGATATGAGATCGGGTTATCATCGGTGAATTCCGTGCTCGGGGCAATAGACCCGCCTACCACGGTATTGGCCCAAAAGGAATTCCCATAGGAACCGGGAAGTGCACGTGGACCAAAGCTTCCTGGAATCGGGTTATTTCTTTCGCCACTTAAATATTGTATCTGGTAAATATGTTCAATACCATTATTGTGCTCAGTCTTAAAGATATGGGCATAGTCATCAAAAAGATCATAGGCCCCTGAATCGATAACCCTTTTGGCATGGACCAAGGCATTTTCGAAATCGTTCCTATAAAGATATATCCGCGCCAACAGTGCATCTGCAATATGGGCATTCAACCTGCCTGCAAGGCTAGTTTCCGGTAATTCCAAAGCGGCCTCGCCCAAATCCCTTGTAATCAAACTATACACCTCATCGGCCGTAGCACGTGGGGTATCTACCGCATCGAACCCAATGGTCGGGGTCTCGTATATGGGCACACCTCCCATTGTTCTGACCAAATGCCAATAAAAAAGGGCCCGCAAAGCTTTGGCCTCAGACACGATATCCGCTCTTTTTTCTTCATCGAAATCTATTTCGGCCGTGTATAAGGCCACCTCATTGGCCAAGTTTATACCGTCGTAGGCAGACCTCCAAAAACCTTCGGTGACCTCATTGCTATAGGTAAACTCATCCCATTCGAATAAATCGGATACATTGGGGGATACGGTCGCATTGTCCGCATTTACCTCCCCATAGTTAATTGCGGTGTTGCCATATAATGAATATACAGCATTGTACACACCGTACAATCCGGCCACGGCATCATCTTCAGAAGAATAAAAATTTGCAATACTTATGTTTCCGGCCGGGTTTTCTTCTAAATCTCCCTCACAAGATGTCAGGCACACGGCCAAAGACATCATCAGACCTGTTAGATATGTTATATTTTTCATGATATTTTCTTGTTATATTAAAAACCTAATTTCATTCCAATCCTAAAACTTCTAGAAGAAGGATATGCTCCGTTATCGACCCCGAAACTAACATTACTGGAGGCGTACAAATCTACCTCTGGATCAAAACCGGAATAGTCGGTTATGGTGATCAAATTATCTGCAGCGATATATAGCTGCGCACTTCTGAACCATTGTAACCCGAGGTCATCAATAGGCAAATTATATGAGAGATTGATGGTCTTTACCCGTAAATAAGAACCATCCTCAACATTTCTATCACTAAAGTTTTTCCATTCCCCGGCATTGGTCAAGGGAGCTTCAATGGTACTTCCGGTTCCCGGCCCCTGCCATCGTTCATCGAAGGCCTTTTGCAGCACATTGTGTTTTTGAGGTTGGGCATAGAGTCCGATAGTATTCATATTGGCAATGTCATTTCCTTGACTTCCGTTTATAAATACCGATAGGCTTAAATTTTTATACGAAAATGAATTGGTGAACCCATAGATAAAGTCTGGGTTAGGATCCCCTACCACTTCTTTATCGTCTAAGTTCTGCTTAAAGCCATCGCCATTCAGGTCTCTGTACTTGGGAAGTCCGACCCTATTTACACCACCGACCGTGTTGCCTTCGGCAATAATTTCTTCTTCCGATTCCCAAATACCATCAAAACGATAGCCAAAAAACTGGCCTAAGGGTTTACCTACTTGGGCAATGGACGAACCATAAGCGGTCTCTCCCCTTCCGATTCCATTGATCAGTTCATCGGTACCTTCAGGTAGTTCCAACAGTTTATTTCGGTTAAAGGAGATATTGAAATTAGAGTTCCAGGTAAGTTTCCCGAAATTATGGTTCATTCCAAGGTCAAATTCAAATCCCCTGTTTTCTACCTTACCAATATTTTGGACACTGGTATTATATCCAGATTGCGTAGGTATCGCCACACTTAACAGAAGGTCTTCGGTAGTTTTTACGTAATAGCCCGCCTCAAGATTTAGATGGCCATCAAAAAAGCCCATTTCAAGACCCACATCGGTCTGTTTTGTACGCTCCCATTTTAAATCGGGATTGTTAATTCTATTTGGAGCCAAGCCTACTACCGGAACACCACCAATAATAGGTTGATCGGTTGCCGCATAAAGCGCCAATGAATTATAGGCCCCGATAGATTCGTTACCTGTAAGTCCGTAACTACCCCTTAACTTTAATGCACTAAAGACATTGAGGTCTTGAATAAAATCTTCCTCTACCAGTCGCCAAGCAATAGCTCCCGAAGGGAAGACCCCCCACTTTTTACCGGTACCGAATTTTGAGGAACCGTCCCTACGGATAGAGCCCGTAATGATGTATTTATCGTCAAACACATAGTTGACCCTTCCTAAATAAGACAACAAAGCAGATTCCGTTGCCCCACTCTTAGACGGTCTTGGATCAGAACCCAATTCCAAGTTATTGAACTCGACCAAATCGGTAAAAAAGTCATCGGTACGCGAAAACACGCTCTCTAACTTATTACTTTGGTAGGTATATCCAATAACCGCATCTATCCGGTGCTTATCCCCGATAGACTTGTTGTAGTTAAAAGTGTATTCCGCCAATAGATTGGTTCGCTGCAAGGTTCCTACGGAGGCTATACCCTTATTGGGCAAGGCCTGTGTTTCTGCTGTAGTAGGTGTGTAAGCATTCCTTTTGGAATTGATCAGGTCCGCTCCAAAATTGGCCTTGAACGACAGTCCACTCAATATTTCATATTGCAAAAAAGCATTACTCAAAACGCGTGTGGTATAGGTAAGATCGGTTCGTGTCTTAGCAATGGACACCGGGTTTTCAAGAACTTTTACCGTTTCATCGTGATTGTGCACATAATTGCCGTCACTATCCTTAACCGGAATTACGGGCGTCGTTGTCAAGGCATTCCACAATGGCGTATCGTTTTGATACCCACCTCCATCGGAATCTACCGCATCGTTAATGGTTCGGGTAATATTGGCGTTCATACCAAACTTCAACCTTTCCCCCAAATCTTGATCTAGGTTAAATTTAAGTCCGGCCCGTTTAAAATTAGATTCGATGATGATCCCGTCTTGGTCCATATAGTTACCGGAAACCAAATATCTGGTCCCTTCACGACCTCCTGAAACGGTAAGGTTGTAATTATTGGTAATGGCGCTCCTGAAAATCTGGTCTTGCCAATCGGTTCCTTCCCCTAAATCTTCGGGCAAAGGCTTGTTTATTCCGTCATATATAAGTGGTTGACTGTTATTGGTAGCCCACTCGTTCGTCAGGATCGCAAGTTCTTCGGCATTTGCCAAATCCAACTTTTTCCTAACCGAGCTGATGGTAGAGGAATATTCAAAATCGATTTTCGCCTTACCCTGACCTCCTCTTTTGGTAGTAACGATCACTACGCCATTAGCCCCCCTAGCTCCGTAAATCGCCGTTGCGGAAGCATCTTTCAAAACTTCTATCGAGGCAATTTCGGAAGAACTGATACTGGTTAAGGGGTCACTTGCCGAAGCCCTGTTCCCTCCTGCTTCGGGAGTCGTATTACTATTGTCTATAGGAAAACCATCGACTACATATAGGGGTTGACTAGAAGCATTGATAGAGTTCGTTCCCCTTACCCTGATTCGGATACCACCGCCAGGCGCGTTGGAAGCCGCCCTAATATCAACACCGGAAGCCTTACCTTGCAAGGACTGTACAAAGGTATTGGAAGGTGTTTTTTCGAGGTCGGAACCTTTTACAGAAGCCACGGAACCCGTAAGATCTTTTTTCCGTACCGTTCCATACCCTACGACAACAACTTCTTCAAGGCCTGCTGCATCTTCCTTTAAACCAATGTTCACGGAAGATTGTCCGTTCAACCCGACTTCCTTGGTGGCGAAACCGATATATGAAATTACCAGAACCGCATTTTCATCGGCAACATTCAATACAAAATTTCCATCAAAATCACTTTGGGTACCGTTCGTGGTTCCCTTTTCCAAAATATTCGCCCCTGGCAAAGGTGCGCCATCGGCGTCGGAAACCATACCCGAAACCTGAAATTGGACAGGGCCTTCGTTGTACATAACCTTATTATCGGTACTCGGAGGCCTTTTTTCTTTTGGGTTTTTCTTGGTGAGGATGATTTGCCGATTTCGGGTCTTATAAGCCACATCAGAACGGTCAAATAGAAGGGCCAATATTTCCGAAATTTTCTTGTTCTCAATGTGTAATGTCACCTTTCTGTCAACATCTATCCGTTCACTTTCATATAAAAAACGGAACTCGGAAATCGATTCTATTTCATTGAAAACCTGCTCTATACTAGTATTCTCGAGATTTAAGGTCAATTTCTTACCCTGTGCGTAAGAGTTGGCCTGAATCTCAAACAATGAAACTATAAGTAATATGGTGGTGAGTTTCATTTTTAGGTTCATTTTAGGGAAATACCGGAACGGCAACCCCCAACTAACGATTTTTTTCATAGTTTTGGTTGGATTAAATAATTTAGAAAACGTTGTTTAATTCGCACTTATTCAATCGGGAAATGGTCTCAAGCATTTTCCGATTTTTTTATTGAAAGCATTATTTACATAGGCACTGACTTTTGTAATTATCTATTGTATTATAACCTCTTTGTCCCTTATCTCATATTTCAAGGGATATATCTCCCCAATTGATTTCATAACATCATCTATAGTCTCGACATTGACATTAAAGCGAGCATTCAGCACCTTATTTGCCAACATGGTGTTGTAATTCGTAATCGACACATTATAACTCCGTTCCAACCGCTTTTGCATGGCCGAAAACATGGTGTTACGAAATACGATTTCGCCACTTACCCATCCGGTATACAGGCCAACATCGACATTTTCGGTATTGGTTACGTGGGAATTCTTGTCCCATGTACCCTTTGTTCCGGGCGTTAAGATGATGTGATCTTCCGGTTTTACCGAATTGCCCATACTTACGGACCCCTCTACCAAAACGGTATTGATTTCAGCATCCTCATCATAACTTGTCAGGTTGAATTCAGTACCCAAAACTTCAACAGCTACTTCATTGGCATGGACCACAAAAGGGTGATCCGCATCTTTTGCCACCTTAAAATAGGCCTCCCCTTCTAGAAAGACTTCCCTTTTTCCTTCCTTCAAAAATTTCACGGGGTATTTTATTTTCGTGCCAGAGTTCAGGTGCACCACCGTACCGTCGGACAATTCCACATTGAAAATCTTGCCAAAGGGAATTTCTAATTCGTTATACACCAATTCATCTATTTCAGAATCGACCTTATAGGTAATTTTATCGCCCTTTTGCACCCCCAGAACCTTGCCTGTATTCGATACGATTTGTTGGCTCTGCCCTTTCTGGAGTACCTTGACGTTGTTTTCGCCCATTTTAAGCTTAATGGCCGTTGCCTCAATTGGCGCCGACTTTCCGTCTTTATCTTGAAAAAAGAAATAACCTAGGGCCAAGAAGGAGACCAGCACTGCGGCGTATTTCATGACCGGCTTTATAAAAGAGACAGGGCGCTTTCTTGAATTTACCGTTTTTTTCATGAACTGCCGCCATTCTTCTTCCGTATCGAGTTCTTCCAAAAAAAGCAAAGCTTCCGAAATCAGGTTTTCCCCATAGAGCGTATACACCGCTTCTCTTTCCGCTTCGGTCAAACTCCCTAAAGTCCCAGGGTCGACTTTTCCCGACTTCCCCACCTCTATTAAAACCGATTTCAATTGTTCCTTATGGTACATTACAAATGTTCTTTTACTCGATAATCGAGATTAAATGCTCCGAGGCCTGCCTCGAAATCAAGGTGTATTCCTTTTAATGCCTCGCAGGCTTGCCCCGAGGTAGTTTACTATTAGGTTCCCGGAACAATAAATCAGGGTGACAAAATTTTACGATTTTATTAAGAATTTGATAGTTTTTTATCTTAGTTAAAATTAAATCACTATAATTGAATTGATTTTTCAATCAAATACACAATCCCCTACATTAATAACCGACCATAACAAGCACATTTAACGATGTCACTATTTCAAAAGAAAAACAGTCATGAGATGGAATCGCTCTTTAAGGAGTACTTCCCCCTTTTGTGTCTAGTTTCGTTTGGAATCGTAAAGGACAAGGATGTCGCAAAGGACGTTGTTCAAGATTTTTTCATTTCGTATTGGCAGCGAAGGGAAAGTGTTTCAATTACGGTTTCTTTTAGGGCCTACGCCATTAGGGCGGTAAAAAATCTTAGTTTAAAGAGTCTTGAGAAGGCAAAAAAACAAAAATTGATCTTGGCGGATTTACAGGTCGAGAACTACGAAGACCCCAAATTTGGGGAGACCGTAAATGAAAAAGGAAATGTTCTCGCCCTTTTGGACCAGCTTCCGGAAAGTAGAAGACAAATCTTTATTTCTGCGATCCTAAACGGACAGAGTTATGCCGAAATCGCAAAGAACCAGGGCATATCAATCAACACCGTAAAAACACAAATGAAGCGTGCCTATGCGTTCTTAAGACAAGAAGGAGTACAAAAAGTACTCCATTCCCTCATCTGGTTTTCTTGTTTCTTGTAAGGGCAACAAACTTCTTGATGCTGCCCTAAATTGGAAGTCGCTCCCTTATTCGAAGCTTTCTATACTCAATTGTTTTGCCGGCCAATAGTCAGCTTTTCTAAATTCAAACTTTGTTGGCTTATAGTCGCCCACTAAGGATACATTGGCTTTCTCGGGAATTTCCAGGTCAAGTCCCCAGAACACCCCGTTCACCAACAATCTTCTTGTGCCCTCGATCAAAAGGTCATTGGCCGCCCCAACGGTAGAGGCAATAGCTTTTCCTTTTTTACCGTTCGGCAATTGGTAGCTTTTGATCCAGGTAACGGGCATCAATTCATCGCCTAGGCTCTCACCATCTTTATTAGTAGTGGCTATTTCATCGTCGGTAGGCCTCATTCCGAAGAAGATATCATTTTCATCGTATTCCCCTTTTCGGTTCATCACCTGCCCCAAAATAATAGGCTGTGAGTCACCGGGAAGAGGAAGTCGAACCCCGTATACATCACTAGACCCCCATACATCGCCATCGGAAATTCCATTGGTAATACCCGTTGTATTGGCTCCTATAGCGACCATACCTTTAGTACTCTGGTGTTTGTGGTGCCCGTGATGACGGATCCAAGTTTCACCAAGTACCAAACGTCCAAAACCGCCTTCCCATTCGGTCTTGTCCCCTTTGTAGTTAAAGCTGTAATGGGCGTAGTTTGAATCGGAATCCTCAGGAAAGTTAAATGCATGGGTCGCAGTTCTGAGTCCCATAACCGGTTTCCCCGATTTTAAGTAATCGTCAATATATTTCATCTGTCCATCGGGAAGCGCGCGAAATCTTGTAAAGATAACCATCATATCGGCCGTGGTCAATGCTTCCAAGCCCGGAATATTAGTGACATGATTGGCGTTTACGATACCCGGCTTATCTTCTTCTTGGGCAAACAAGACCGTACATTTAAAACCGTGGTGCTTTGATAAGATTTTTGCCAACTGGGGCAAGGCTTCCTCCGAACGATATTCTTCATCCCCTGAAACCAAAACGATATGTTTTGCATTCTCATCGGCTCCATCAAAGGTCAACCATTTTTTGGGCGCATCGACCTCCTTGGTCGTTTCTGGTCCTTTGGCAACCGTCTCCTTTTGTTCTTTACACGCAAATAAAAATAGACAAATTACAATGGGCAATACATTTTTCATTCTGTTCAGGTTTATTTAGATAACTATTATTTTGTTATTCCCAAGCCTTGGGATATAAGCTTAAATCCTTCGGTATATACTTCTTCTACGGGAGAGTAGTTGCGCCATACATTGATGGCGTTGGCAAATTCAGGTATGGCCGTACTGAATGCTTCAATGGTCACCCATCCATGGTAGTCAATTTCCTTTAGGGCCGAGAATACGTCGTCCCAATCAATTTGTCCTTTGCCCGGCGTTCCCCTATCATTTTCACTGATATGGACATGTTTGAGGTGCGGTGCTATCGTTTTGATCGCGCCAGATTGACTCTTTTCTTCAATATTGGCGTGGTGGGTATCGAACATGGCTCCCAAATTCGGATGGTTTACCGTTTTGACCATCTCACCTAAATCGGCCATTGTATTATAAAGATAGCATTCAAATCTGTTGACCGCCTCGGGCGTTAAGATAATATTGGCCCCTTTGGCATATTCTGCGGCCTTCAACAGCATTTCGTTGCTCCATTTCTTTTCGTCTAAGGTAGGCGGTTGTCTTGTAAACAAGGCAAAAGTCGAATGAAAAGGCCCGCATAAGACCTCGGCGTTGGCAGCCTCACCCATATCGATAGACCACTTTAAACGCTCAAGACCCGCTTCCCTGACCTTTTTATCAGGACTCGCTATATTTTGCTCTGCCGATAAGGATGCTACTCCCGTAACCCCCATGTCAATACTCGAAAAATGACGGCCCAATCCTGAATAATATTTTTCGCTGCCCTCCCCGAAGAAGAGCTCTATACCGTCGTATCCGGTTTTTTTCAAATCATCTACAATACCAAAGTGTTGCTCGGTGACGTGGTTCGTCCAAAGCAACATATTCATCCCTATTTTCATTCTATAATGGTTTCTTTAAATCTTAACTTGAACTCAATTAAAAATAAAATTCGCCAGTGATTTCTCACAAAAGATCAAAACACATAAGCTGCGAATTCCATACAATTAACAAAGCTAGCGCTAAATGAAACTTCAAAATTCCTCTATTTTCTTAAAGACTGATACTTTTTTTTCCTCAACGAAGCCATTTCTACTATAATTTTAACCATTACATAGGTGCCTGAATATTCAAAAAAAGCTTTCTATATTCAAGCGGACTCATATCGGTGATGGACTTAAACTGCCTATTAAAATTAGACAAGGCGTTATAACCGCATTCATAACTTATTTGCGAAATATTAAAGTTATCCTCTAAAAGCAGTTTCCGCGCATGACCGATCCGGATCTCGTTTACAAAGCGCGTAAACGTCTTATTTGCCCTAGGTTTAAAGTACCTACAGAAGGAAGTGGTAGTCATATTCAACAAACCGGCCGCTTCGTCAAGGGAAATATTGGTCTTGAAATTGGCCATTACATAATCGTAAACCTTGCGCATCTTTTCGGCATCGCCTCCCCTAAAGGCATTCATATAATTAGGACTGGCCAATATGTTATATTCGGTACTGTTAGATAAGGTATCCAATATCTTAAGAAGATGCAGAATCCTTTTAAACCCTTTTTGTTTGTCAAGCTCCAAGATGAGCCTAATAATGATATCCCTAGTTTCCCCTAGAAATTCTATTCCCCTCAGGGAATGTTCCACAAGTTTATTGATTTTATAAAACTCTTCCATCTCAAGAAGCGGTTCGCTCAAAAGCACATGATCGAAATAGATGACCAGCCCCCTAGTCGTTAGCCCACTGTCCTTTTCAAAATAAATATCATCATTTCGCCACAGGTGAGGAAGGTTAGGCCCCGTCATCACGAGGTCTCCCTTTTTAAAGTTCTGTACATGATCACCTATAAACCGGGTTCCCTCCCCTTCCATGATATACGAAATCTGAAACTCGGGGTGAAAATGCCAATTCGGATTAAAATTGGGACCGATAAGGTCTTTATATATAAAAGTTTCCTTAGGGGTCAACGTCTTTTCTATACTCGGAGCACTCATAAATTTTCTTTATAAACGGGATTATTTGCCAATATAGGATAAAAAAGTATCAACTTTTAATAAGATACAGGATAATTTAATTCAAAATCTATTATAGCTTTGTCTACTCACGTACCAACCACCTAATTTTATCGCACATTTTTTAAAAATAAAACACTTTATATGTATCCAAATTACGATATTTACAAGTGTAAAATACACATTTAATAATTAAATACCGAACGAAGCTTTATTTTTCGACAAAACCACCAACCGCACCAAGCCAAAACGTCGATTTTTTCGACACCAACAATTTATTCTACATACTATGAAATTCATTAGAAGAACAGCTCTAAAGATGACCGCCACGGTTTTCGTGATGGCCACATTTCTTTTCGCCTGTAGCGAAAAAAAGAGCAACACCTTAACGCTTGATAAAAACTCTCGTATTGTTTTAGTAGGAAGCAATCTTGGTTCGAGAATGATGGAATTCGGACATTTTGAAACCGAAATGAACCTAAGGCACCCCAACGATTCACTCTTCATTAGAAACATGTGTGATGGAGGGAACACCCCTGCTTTCAGGCCACATGCCGCAAGAAAATCGCCATGGGCTTTTCCCGGCGCCGACAAATTCGAGCACGATCCGGGCAGCAGAATACACTTTATCGAAGATGATGGAGGCCACCAATCGGGCAGCGTTGGCCACTTCCCCACCCCTGATGAATGGATTACCAGCCTAAAACCCGATATTATAATCGCCTTTTTCGGCTACCTAGAGTCTTTTGAAGGCCAAGAAGGTCTTGACAACTACCGCGAAGAACTCCGTGCCTTTATCAAACATACCCTAAGCACAAAGTACAACGGTGTCGCCCCACCTCAAATGGCCTTAGTTTCTCCCATTGCTTTTGAAAACCTATCGGATAAGATGGATTTGCCCGACGGCACCCAAGAAAACAAAAATTTGGCCCTGTACACCCAAACCATGAAAGAGGTGGCCGCAGAAGAGGGCATTCTTTTCGTCGATGCCTTTGAGGTGACAAAAGAATGGTACGAAACCGAAGATGAAGACCTTACCCAAGACGGATTTCAATTAACCGACACGGGTTACAAAAAATTCGGAAAACTTTTGGCCGATGCCATTTTCGGGGAGAAACAGGCCGATGAAACCAATCGCCAACTCGTACATGATGCCGTTATAGAAAAGAACTGGTTCTGGCTCAACGACTTTAAGATCCCCAATAGTGTTCATGTATATGGAAGAAGATACAATCCTTATGGTCCGGAGAACTATCCGTTCGAAATTGCAAAGATTCGCGAAATGACCGCCATCAGGGATACGGCCATTTGGGAAGCCGCAAACGGCAAAAAAATGGATTTGGCGGCCGCTGATGCCAAAACAAAAAAGCTCCCTCCCGTAAAGACCAACTATAAGGAAAGTGAGAAAAACGGCACCCCGGAATACCTTTATGGCGAAGAGGCCTTGGCACAAATCAAAACTGCCCCCGGTTACAAAGTAGAACTGTTTGCTTCCGAAGAGCAATTTCCCGATTTAGCGAACCCCGTTCAAATGTCATTTGATAACAAAGGACGTTTATGGGTAGCGGTCATGCCAAGTTACCCCCACTACAAAGCAGGGGACAGCAAACCGAATGACAAACTTTTGATTTTTGAAGATACCGATGGTGATTACAAGGCCGACAAGCAAACCGTTTTTGCCGACGGCCTACACCTTACTATCGGATTTGAATTTGCCCCAGAAGGCGTATACATGTCGCAAGGAAACAACTTGATTCTATTGAAAGATACGGATGGGGACGACAAGGCCGACAAAAAGGAGATTATATTAAGCGGATTCGATGATCACGATACCCACCATGCCATTAGCGCCTTTACAACAGACCCTTCAGGGGCTATCTATATGGGTGAAGGCACGTTTCTTCACACCAATGTAGAAACGGCCTATGGTACGGTACGCGGAACCAACGGTGGTTTTTACCGATACAGTCCACAACGTCACCATCTTGAACGCACCGCCCAATTGGCCATCCCGAATCCTTGGGGGATTGCTTTTGACAACTGGGGACAGCCCTTCTTCGAGCACACCTCCGGACCTTCCGCAACATGGATGATGCCCGGAACGATTGTTCCTCGATACGGAGTGAGTTCTCCAATCCCGGAAAACCTTATCGAAAAAGACCACTTGGTACGTCCTACCTCTGGATTGGAATTTGTTTCCAGCCGTCATTTCCCCGATAACGTTCAGGGCGATATGTTGATCAACAACACGATTGGATTTAGGGGAACCAAACAACATAAAATGGTAGATGACCCAAAAACTGCAGGTTATATCAGTAAGCACCGACAAGACCTTATTTTCTCCGATGATAAAAACTTTAGACCGGTAGATCTCGAATTTGCCCCCGATGGTTCGCTGTACTTTTTAGACTGGAGCAATGTCTTGATAGGACATATGCAACACAATGCGCGTGACCCGTTAAGAGATCATGTTCATGGAAGAATTTATAGGGTCACCTATCCTTCCAGGCCCTTGCTTCAGCCAGCTAAAGTTGCCGACGCCAGTATTGAAGAATTATTGGAGAACTTAAAACTTCCTGAATACAGAACCCGTTACCGTACAAAAAGAGAATTACGTGCACGTGACGCAAATGAAGTTTTGGGCAAATTAAAGACATGGGTCGCCAATCTAGATAAGAACGATGCCAATTATGAGCATAACCTTTTGGAAGGTTTGTGGGTTACTTGGGGACTGAACCAAATAGACAGGGACCTATTGACCCAACTCTTGAAAGCAAAAGACTTTAGGGCGCGCGCCGCGGCGGTTGGAGTACTTAGATATGCCGGGCACCAAATCGACGATCAGGCCGAACTATTGATGCAAGCCGCAAAAGACGATAACCCAAGGGTTCGACTGGAAGCCTTAGTGGCAGCATCAAGACTGGGCAAAGATGTAGGCATACCCATTATCACCGAAGCGGGCAAAAAGGGACTCGACAAATGGATGGAACGACCCTACGAGGCAGCACTTGCCCATTTGAACGGACATAGGGCCGGCGAAAAGCCCAAAGACGTAATCGAAACCGACCTCAAAGGAAAAGACCTAGAACTTTTAATGGCGGGACAAGAAATTTACGAGCGGGATGGTTACTGTGCCACTTGTCACCAATCCGATGGCCAAGGCCTTTCCGCTTCCGGATTCCCTCCATTGGCCGGTTCAAAATGGGTTACCGGTAGCGAAGAGCGATTGATAAAACTAACCACCAACGGAATCATGGGCCCCATAGAAGTCAAGGGCAAAAAATATCCCGGCCAAGTACCTATGACCCCTTTCGGGAAATTGTTGGACGAAGAAGAAACTGCCGCCGTACTCACCTATGTTAGAAATACCTTCGGCAACAAAGCCTCGACCATCTCCCCTGAAAAAGTTAGGGAAGTCCGTGAAAAAATCAAAGATAAAGAAGGCTTCTACTCGCCCGAAGAACTATTACAAGAACACCCGATGGAGTAATCGAACCAAACCACACTTATCTTTAAAAGGAGGCATTCAAACGAATGTCTCCTTTTTTTATGTTCCCGTGAAAAAGGGTTCGGTTCTTAGCTGAAAACACCCCCTCCCTAATGTTAAAATGGACTTAAATTCCTACTATTTTATCATTGCCTAAATTTGATTTTCCATCTCCATAGAAACAAAAATTTCACATCTCTTCCGTTAAATATAGAGAAATTTATCAGAGACTAACAAGAAATCGATTTTTCAAAAAACAACACCCCTACCGCCATTTATATCTAATTTATAAGGCTTTACAGACACCGAAAATTATTGAGGTTTAAAAAAAAAGCCTATCAATAAAAAATAATTATCAAATAAAACGACAATAGGGTCAAATCGATAACTGTTTTTGTAACAAATATGTATTTCGTTAAAAAATATATCACAAAATACAGAATTATCAATTTATGGCAAAAAAATACCATAATTTGCAATTTAACAGGTATACTCGCTTCACTCATACCGCTACATTTGAATTAATTCCTCTAACTAATTCAACAACTTAAACTTTTAGACTATGACTTCAATGTTATCATCTTTTAAGATCAAACAGCTTTGTTTCTTATTAGGTATTCAAATTGTATGTCTCCAATCTTCTTTTGGAGCGAGTATATCTGTCGACGTGACCGACGGGTATACAGAGAGAAAAGACGCAATTCCTTATCCATCATCGGATGAGCAAGACAACGTAATTACCGGTACGGTAAGCGACCAAGGCAACCAACCTTTACCTGGTGCGAGTATTATAGAAAAAGGTACCACAAATGGTGTCACAACCGATTTTGACGGTAATTTTTCCATCGAAGTAAGTAGCAGCGATGCGGTACTTGTCATTTCCTATATCGGCTATTCGGCAAAAGAAATTCCCGTTAGCGGACAGAGTAACATAGTGGTTACCCTTGACGAAAATGCAGCTGCCTTGGACGAGGTTGTTTTAATCGGGTACGGTACCCAAAAGAAAAGCGACCTCACTGGTGCCGTCGGCTCCGTAAAAGCCGAAGAATTGGCAGAAAGGCCCGCCGCCTCAATGAATCAGGCCATAGCAGGTAAGATTTCCGGAGTCAATGTAACCTCGGGATCTGGTAGACCAGGAGGAAGAACAGTGGTACGAATTCGCGGTAACACCTCGGTAAGTATTGCCAATACTCCCTTGTACGTAATTGATGGCGTTATTCTTAGTGCCGCAAACTTGCCCAACGGCAGTACGCCCATTGATTATATGAACCCAAATGACATTGAATCCATTGAAGTTTTAAAAGATGCTTCCGCAACGGCTATTTACGGGGCTAGAGGAGCAAATGGCGTTATCTTGGTAAGTACCAAAAGAGGTACGACCGGTGGCGGTGGCCGTCTTAACTACGATGTAGATTTCAGTATAGGGACATTACCCAAGAAACTTGATTTACTCAACTCGGAAGAGTTTCTTCAAGTCGAGGAAACCGCCTATGCAAACGCTGAAAAATTCGACCCCGACGGATGGGCCGGAGGTAGGTACACAGACCCTAGACTTAAAAGAACGGACCCTAGACTTTTTGATACGGAAGGCAACCCATTATATGATACCGACTGGCAAGATGAAGCCATAAGAACCTCATTTACCCAAAACCACCAACTCTCTTTTACAGGGGGTACCAAACAGGGGAACTATGGACTTTTTATGGGATTTCGAGATGAGCAAGGCCTTATTATAGAATCTTGGTTAAAACGCTATTCAGCCCGATTTACCATGGATTCCGACATTACCGATTGGCTCAGGGTCGGTGGTAGTTTAGGATATAACGACCAAAACGAGAAACAAGTGGATCAACTTGGGGGCGGAGGGATCACCACGATGAGACAGGTGTTTGAGGCCTTACCCATAATTCCCGTAAAATATGAAGATGGAAGCTGGGGTTCCAATTTAGACTATCCCGGTATGGAAGGCGGCGGAAGCCCTGTTGCCGTTGCAAACGACAGAAGGTACTTTCTAAAAACACAATCGGTTATTGGTAATTTTTATAGCAATATTTCCTTCCATAAAAACTTACAACTACGAACAACGGTCGGTGCCAACATAATAAATCAAAGAAATGATTACTATGGAAGTAAGGACCTAAGATATATCGCCCAACCTGATGGTAACGCCTATGTCGAAAACGGTCGTTACAATTCATGGCAATTTGAAAATTACCTGACGTATAATAAAGATTTTGAAAACGAAAATTCATTGACCGCCATGGTGGGACTGTCTTGGCAGCATATAGATGAATTCAAGTCAAAGGCAGAGACTAGAGGATTCGCCGATGATTTTTATGGCTTTAACAATCTGGCAGCAGGTTCCAACCCCCAGACACCTACCTCAAGTAGTATTGCCTACGGACTAAACTCTTACTTTGGCCGTGTAAACTACAACCATCAAAACAAATATTTACTGACCTTAACAGGAAGGGCCGACGGTTCTTCAAAATTCGGTCCTGAAAATCAATTTGCTTTCTTCCCATCGGCCGCTTTGGCCTGGAGGGTTTCCAACGAAGATTTTTTATCACAAAGTGAAACCATTTCAAACTTAAAAATAAGAGCTAGTTACGGGGCCACGGGAAATTCAGAAATTCCAGCATATAGGGCCTTGGCCGGACTGGAAAGCGGTTCTGTCATCTTTGCGGGAGACCGGGCTTCCTATAACATTCCACAGCGTATGGCCAACCCCGACTTACGATGGGAGAAAACGGAACAAGTAGATGCCGGACTTGAATTAGGCCTTTTGAACAACCGTATTTCCATAGAATTGGATGTGTACCGTAAGCTTACCACCGATATGCTTCTTAACGCCCCTGTACCTTCCACCAGTGGTTTCTCAAACGTTTTTCGAAATGTGGGAAGCATGGAGAACAAGGGTGTTGAAATCAACCTAAACACTATCAATGTTGACAACGAGCTTTTCGGTTGGAATTCAAATTTCAATATTTCCATCAACAAAAACAAAGTAGTGGCACTTTCTGGCGGATCCGATATCTTTTTGGGATCTACACTAATTCGTGAAGGAGAGCCCGTAGGCACTTTCTTCGGATATATTGACGAAGGTACTTGGAACACCGATGAGGCTGCCGAAGCAGCTATCTATGATAGACTTCCAGGAGACATCAAATACAAAGACCTTAATGACGATGGCGCCATTAACAGTGATGACAGGGCCATCATAGGAAAAGGTATCCCTGATGGTTTCGGAACTTTTTCCAACACCTTCAGATATGGAAACCTAGAACTATTGGTAGACCTTCAATTTCAATATGGCAACAGCCTTATGTACCGCGACGAACACTCTGCGGAAGACCGTCAAACCATTGCCAATAGTTTTTCTACGGTTTTAAATGCTTGGACTCCCGATAATCAAGATACCGATATCGCACAAATAAGACCCATAGCAGCCGGGTATGACACCAACAACGATTCCGGGAAGCTAAAGGACGCTTCCTTTTTAAGGGGGCGAAACGTGATGCTCTCCTATGTCTTTAAACCTGAACTGACCAAGCGTTTGCACCTAAGCCGTTTGAGATTGTACACTTCCGTACAGAACTTTTTTGTCGCCTCAAAGTTTCCGGGATACGATCCAGAGAGCTCAAATGGCGGCGGTACGTTCGATCAAGG